>JAWQFW010000116.1:0-15678 GCA_035968095.1 Oscillatoria sp. PMC 1068.18 | reverse complement strand
GCTCTTTATTCCTAACACTGACAACACTGATAACGCTCCCAATTCCTCCAATTCCTCCAATTCCTCCAATTCCTCCAATTCCTCCAATTCCCCCTTCCCAGTCCCTAATCACCAATCACCAACTGTAGTCGAACTGAGTGGCGTTAGGATGACAGGTAAGGCAGTTTTTGAGGTTGAGAGTGTTGGGTAAATCGACTTGGGGATGGAGTGCTTGAAAATAGCGCGATCGCTCGATCCTTGATGGTACTGGTTCTTCTTCTTGCAGAGGACGGGAGAAGTAACTTAAGTAGTTCCACATTAACTGAACTTCGAGGGCGATCGGTAGTTGGATTGTTTTTCCGTAGTGTTGTTGGGGTTCGAGGAGGATTCTGCGCCAACTTTCGTTGGGTAAAACTGCGGGGGGAATGGGAAGATGGCAGCTAGCACAGTTTTCCAGGTAAATTTTTAAACCGAGTTCTTGGTTTGGGGGAACAAAGTCTACTGATTTGTTGGCGATTTGAGGTAAACCAGAGGGAGATTTTTGGGGAAGATTTTTGCTGGCTGAAATTGGTTGGTTCGTTGCAGGAATCTGACTGGTTGGAGTTTCTACGCCAATTGCTATTCCCCAACCGAGGATAATACTCCAAAGTAAAATCAACAATAGTAAAACCAAAGGCGATTTTTTTCGGGTTTGGTTTTTGCGGCTACGTTTAATTCTTTTGCTAGTTCTTTTGCTGCTCATCGAAACTCCTTGGGTCTGAAACCCCGTTCTTTAAGGACGGCTTGGTATGTTTCTGGTAAAATCGGAAATATCGAGAAGCTCTCCCCCAAAGGCTATTCGATCTCAGCACCTTGAAAACTGGATAGAGCGGGTTTTGTACCGAAACGCTGGTACAAGTAAAATATCCAAGCAACAAGTAAAGTCTTTTTCGGACACCGTACCGATGGGCTATCGGAATCGGGACTCTGTAATGAAGTCGAGCCATGCTGGGGTTTCCCCAGCGTCTGGAATCGACTTGTTGGGTTAGAAAGTCTGTGGACATGACGTAAGACGGGGACATAACTAGCTTTTAGTAGTGTACGCAGATGTGGATGAAGCAGAAACTTAAATCGTGAGGTTTAGGAATCACCGTCCGTTTACGGCGGTGAGGATGTCAAAAAAGCTGTGAGACTACTTTTCCACGGAAATAGAATTTAGTAAGCGTTTGATGATTGTTTTGGCTTGACGACCACCTGCTGGGATTAGACGATGAGTGAGGACGTGGGGTGCCACTTCTTTCACGTCATCAGGAATAGCATAATCTCGTCCTTCGAGAAAGGCGATCGCCTGAGTTGCTCGCTGTAAGGTAACTGTACCTCGCGGACTTACTCCTAGGGTAATTTCGTCGTCTTCGCGTGAGGCTCGGACTAACCTGAGCATATATTGTTGCAGTTCGGTGGTGACTTTTACTTGAGCAGCAAGGCGTTGGAGTTCGAGGGTGTCTTCGAGGGAAAGACAAGGTTGTAGTTCGTTGAATTTGATTCCTTGTTGCTGTTTTTGGAGCATTTCCAGTTCTTCGGCTTCGCTGGGATAACCGAGGGAAAAGCAGAGTGCGAAGCGATCCATTTGCGCTTCTGGGAGGGGAAAAGTGCCTTGGTATTCGATGGGGTTTTGGGTGGCGATCGCAAAAAATGGTTTGGGTACGACTCTGGCTACGCCGTCAACGGTGACTTGTTGTTCTTCCATTACTTCCAGCAAGGCGGATTGGGTTCGTGGTGTGGCGCGGTTGATTTCGTCTACTAAGAGAACGTTGGCGAATACGGGTCCGGGCAAAAATTCAAATTCTTGGCTACCTTGTTTAAAAATATTGGTTCCGGTAATGTCGGTGGGCAATAAATCTGGAGTACATTGGACGCGCCGAAATTCTCCGTTGATCGATCGCGCTAAAGATTTGGCAAGGAGGGTTTTCCCTACTCCGGGAACGTCTTCAAGTAAAGCGTGACCTCCACAGATCAGGGAAACTAAAATGAGGCGGATGGCTTCGTCTTTGCCGACGATGGTCTGGCTCAGGTTGGCTGTGAGTTGCTCAATTCTTTCTCGCATGGCATTTTTAGGAATTTTTTCAAGAAATCGGCTAAATTTGAAGGAGAAATTCACGAAATTAATTATCGTGCTTTAGCTTCAGAAAAATATTTTCTCGCTTTTTGGCAGTCGGTAGCAATTTGTGTTTTGAGAGCGTCGAGGGAAGGAAATTTTTGTTCTGAGCGCAAAAATTGCTTTAAATTAACGATAATTTTTTGACCGTATAAATCTCCAGACCAATCTAACAAATGGATTTCAATTGTGGGATTTTTGCCGTCTACGGTGGGACGACAGCCGAGGTTCATGACACCGATAAGTTTCTCCCTCGGAGAGTTGGCGTTTCTGAAGTTCTCTACTGTGACACAATAAACGCCTTGTCGGGGCAGAAATTTATCTTCTGGTACTGCTAAGTTGGCGGTAGGGAAACCAATAGTTCTGCCCAATTTTTGTCCTGTGACTACCTCACCGCTTAAACTATAGTCGCGACCGAGGAGTTGGTTCGCTTGAGGAATGTTCCCTTCGCTGAGTGCTTGACGAATGCGGGAACTGCTAATGCGATCGCTACCAGAAGTTTGTATTGGTGCGACGATCGCTTTAATCCCATATTCGGCAGCGAGAGCGATTAATTCCGTAGTACAACCAGCGCGGTTTTTGCCGAAGCGAAAATCTTCTCCCACACTAATTAGGGTTGCTTGTAATTGCTTAACTAAAATTTCGGCGACGAATTGCTGTGGAGTTAATGAGGCGATTTGCTGGTTGAAAGGTAGCAGAATTAGCTGTTCGACACCCAAAGTTTCTAACTGGGCAACTTTTTCGGCTAACGGAGTCAGCAGTTTTCGCTTTTGACCAGTGAAAAATTCCTTCGGATGAGGGTTAAATGTGAGAACCGTAGCTGCGGGGCGCAGTTTGGACAATTGTGATCTTTTTACGGGCGTGACCGAAGGTTGAGATAAAATTGGCTGCACGACTTGGCGATGCCCTCGATGTACGCCATCAAAATTGCCGAGAGCAACAGCAGTGGGAGTTAAAGCCGTGGCAGGAGAAGATGTTACCAACACGCTTTACATTTTGACATACTTTGAGGAATTTGTTATCGCTAGCTAGCTTCCTCAGATGGTTATTCAAGCTGAAGTGAAGATGCAGCTAAAGGTTGAGTTAACTCGATTGAAACACCTTCTCTTGCCATGACTGTATTGGGAAAAGCGGATCTCGCTTCTTTGCCGACGCGATCGAGAAAATTATCGTTATGTAAAGGATCGTGGTGGAAAATTACTAATTTTTTCACCTTTGCTGCTTGAGCTACTTTCACGGCTTCTTGCCAGGTCGAATGTCCCCAACCCACTTTACTCGATTTGGGCGAATAATATTCTTCATCAGTATAGGTAGCATCAATAATTAAAACATCGGCATTTCTCGCTAGGGAAACCACATTTTCGTCAAGTTTGTCAGGAAAATGTTCGGTATCAGTGACATAAGCTGCCGCTAGTCCTCGCCAATTAACACGATAACCTGTAGCTTCCCCAGGATGATTTAGTCTGGCATTCTCAACAATCACCTCACCAAACTTCACCTTTTCCCGCACTTCCAAGTCATAAAATTTCAAATCAGCTTGCATAATCCGTAACGGAACCGGAAAATTAGGATGCAGCATTTGGTCGTGGAGACGTTGTTGAATGCTGGCACCATTGGGGGCGATCGGTCCGTAAATATGGAAACAATTTCCTTTAATAAAGGCGGGAACAAAAAAGGGAAAGCCTTGAATATGATCCCAGTGAGAGTGGGTAAAAAACATTCTTGCTTCTATTCTCCCTTGAGAGAGAAGCGACTGTCCTAAGACTCGTAACCCAGTACCGCCATCAAAGATGAGACGTTCTTCACCTACTTGCATTTCGATGCAAGGTGTATTTCCTCCGTAGCGGACAGTTTCTACTCCAGGACAGGGAATACTTCCTCTCACGCCCCAGAAGTTGATCTTAAATAAGTTTTGCATACTAGACATAGGTCTCGCTGAAGATTTTTTCTTTTTCAGGCTTTTGATCGCAGTGTTGTTTAGTTCAATTTCTGATCATGGTACTATTTTTACTCAATTTATCACTTCTACTGAGTTAGAAAATGGTTGAAGACCTGAGCTAGCCTTCCTAGGTGGCAGATGCTTAACTTTTAAGTTAAAGAGAAACTGATTGAGTTTTGTTACCTTTTAGAGGTGGAGAAGCACCAGCTTCAAAATCCAAATCTTTGGGGATATTCTCTAATTTAGTTAGTTATTCTAGCATAATTTTTATGGTCAAGAAAAAGGGGAGCAATACAAATTTCTCCCTGATGAATTAGGAGTTAACAACTGATTTACCTGACTCGATTTAACTAAATTAGGTAAATTTTGCCTAATTTCAAGGAAAATATAACGATGTTAGTTAGACGACTTAATGATTCAATTTCAATTACGAGTATTTTTTGGCAAAGCTTAAAAAAAGTAGGATGATCTTGCTCGCCCTTAATTTAGTTTTAGCGCAAGTGTTAGGTTTTGATAACCTTTGTTCAAAAAAATTTAGTTAAGGATGAGTAGATGAGCTAACCAAAATTATCAGATTGAGCGCATTTTAGTTTGTGACGGTTTGAGGATCGAGTTGTGATCTTGCTCACTTACAATTGCGGTAAACAAAAGTTAGGAAGTTGGAGCCAGAGAAACGCGATCGCTCTCACCTCTCGAAAATAGCTACTTTTTACTCAGAAATTGTTGCATTGTCCAATTGGTTAAACCGGGTGCGAGTCGATGCAAGGTTGCGGGAACTACGGCTGAACCGACGATGACTTCTGCTTGGGGATGCTTGACTAAGTTCCAGATTTCTTTCGCTACAGCTTCTGGTTTACTGGTGAGAGGACTTTGCAAGATTTTCTGTGTTTGTTGTCTTTTTTCCTTAGCATCAGAATTTTCGTCACCGGAAAAAATGGCTCGTTCGAGAAAGTCGGTGTTGGTGACGCTGGGATGAATACCACAAACATGAATTCCTTTTGGTTCTAGTTCCAAGCGCAATGTTTCGGTTAAACCAGTAATCGCATATTTGCTCGTACAATAAGCTGTCATTTCGGGTAAAGGCACTTTCCCACCAAAAGAACCAACATTGATAATTGTCCCACTTTGGCGCTCTAAAAAGTGAGGTAGCAGCGAGTGAATTGTGTAAATATATCCCCAAAGATTGACATTGATAATTTTTTGCCAATCTTCGATGGTAGTTTTTTCCATTGCTCCGCTCAGACAAATTCCGGCATTGTTAACCAAAACATCGATCGCGTGATAAGCGGTAATGGCTTTTTCGACTAATATTTTAACTTGGAGCAGGTCGCTGACATCTGTCGGAATTGCTAAAGCGTTGTGACCGAGTGCAGTGAGTTCTTGGGCTACGGCTTCTAAGCGATCGCGCTGACGTGCTACGAGAACTACATTGTAACCGTTTTGGGCGAATAAATGGGCGGTGGCTTTACCAATTCCTTGAGAAGCACCTGTAATTAAGACTGTAGGAGACATGAGGACAAAAGGAAGTTACTTTCGTTTTTTAGTTTGCTCGTTGACAGCCACAAAAAACGTCTATCTTTTGTCAGAGTTTAAATAAATTTTAGTTAAATTATTATTCGCGAAAATAAATAAGTTTTTCCTGGAACAGCAAAATGTTTATTACTTTTAAAATTAAGAGTTCGCTAGCCAAAAATAAAATTCAGCTTGTGGAGAAATGGTGGTGGTTGACCGCCGGAGATGATAAACTTAGTGCTAGGATCGCGATCGCCTCTTACCATCTGAATATGACTCAAACTCAAACTCATCACCAGCCAGTTCTTCAACCTGGTAGTCTGCGTAAAGTTCACCACATCGCTTTTAATGTTAAAAATATCCAAGCTTCTCGTTATTTCTACGGAACAATTCTCGGACTTCACGAATTGACTGGGGAAGAAGTTCCCAGTACCCTTAAAGATTTAGTCGCAAGAGGCAAAGTTGCTAACTTTGTGACCCCAGATAATACAGTTATCGATTTATTTTCTGAACCCGATCTTAACCCTCCCGACCCTAATCCTAAACAAGCTTTTACTCGCGCTAATCATCTCGCTTTTGATATTAATCCACATCAGTTTGACGAAGCTGTCAAGGTTTTGCAACAAAACGAAATAGTTATTGACCACGGTCCGGTTACTCGTCCGACAGGAAGAGGAATTTATTTCTACGATCCTGATGGCTTTATCATTGAGATTCGTTGCGATCCTCTCGAAAGCTAAATTGAGCGATAATTTGCAAATTGTAACACAAACAAGTTATCTGTGTTTTTTTGTTAATTTTATCATCTTTGGTGATACTCAAATCCGATCTCTTGGTACGATGAAAGCGTATTGAAAAGATGTTTTTCCAAACATAAAAAAAGTTAATTAAATTTTGCGAAGAATAGACTTTTGTAACTATTCAGCAAATAAATTCTCAAATTGTAATTGTCGAGATCGGAAAAAGTCAAGAGATGAAGCATTACTGCGATCGCTGGTTAGAAGAATGGTGTCAAGAAAATGGTTGGACAGATTTAGTCAAAGTAAGTAAAAATGCTTACTGGGCATTTCCACCCGGAGGCGTAATGCCAGAACCAATACCCAGTCAAATCCTGAGAACAATTAAAGCAGAAAAAGGCTTCAGCGAACCGGAAAAAATCTGGTCAATTGCAGCAGTAATTGTGACAATTTTAGCAGTATTTTCTAGTTATTTTCTCAACTCACCAATGCCAATTGTAGCCGCGTTTGTTTTTGCAGCAATTACCGTAGCAAAATTAGAAGTAGAAGAAAATTAAAATTAGTAATCACTGCTTTAGCCCGATAATTTTTGTCTGCAAGTTAATTGTAGCAAAAATTCGGGTAATTTATTTCGATTAAGTTATCTCACCTTGTAGAAACGCAGTAAGTAACGTTTCTGGATAAAAATGTTTAATTTCATGTTAGTTTAGTTGAAGCAGAGCGCTAAAGCTTTCACTACCAACAGGAAAAAACATTCGAGATGAATTTACCCGCATCCAGCCGACTGCAATTAACACCTGATTTAAACATTTGTCGCCTTTTAAACGGAATGTGGCAAGTATCGGGCGCACATGGAAGAATTAATCCCAAGCAAGCAATTCCTAAGATGTTTGACTATCTAGATGCAGGCTTGACAACTTGGGATTTAGCAGATCATTATGGTCCTGCGGAAGACTTTATTGGTGAGTTTCGGCGACAACTCGCAGCGACTCGCGGAGAGGAAGCATTAGGACAAATTCAAACTTTCACAAAATGGGTTCCTCGCCCGATGAAAATGACGAAGAAATTAGTAGAAGAAAATATCGATATTTCGCGCCAAAGAATGGGCGTAGAAAGCCTAGATTTAATGCAATTTCATTGGTGGGAATATCAAGATCCAAATTATTTAGATGCCCTCAAATTTATGGCAGAACTTCAGGAAGAAGGAAAGATAAAACATTTAGCTTTAACTAATTTTGATACTGAACATTTACAAATAATTACCGAAGCCGGAATTAAAATTGTTTCTAATCAGGTACAATTTTCGTTAATCGATCGTCGTCCGTTGGTGAAAATGAGCGCTTATTGTCAAGAAAATGGAATCAAATTATTAGCTTATGGGACACTGTGTGGAAGTTTATTAACTGAGAAATATTTAGGAGAAAAAGAACCAGGACGTTTCGGGTTAAAAACTGCTAGTTTGCAGAAATATAAGAATATGGTTGATGGTTGGGGTGGCTGGAATTTATGCCAAGAATTGCTAGCAGTAGTGAAAGAAATTGCGGATAAATATTCAGTTAGTATGGCAAATGTAGCAGTTAGATGGGTTTTGGAACAACCTGCGGTAGCTGGGGCAATTGTTGGGGCGAGATTAGGAATAGCACAACATATTGAAGATAATTTGAAAGTGTTTAATTTTGAGTTGGATGAAGAAGATTATGCTAAGTTAGATAATGTCGAAGCAAAATCGCGGAATTTGTTTGAGTTAATTGGTGATTGTGGTGACGAATATCGTAGGTAAATTTAGTTGAATTAATTAGGGTTGGCGCTGAGTAATATTCAGCAAAAATCAGGTAAGATGAGAACGAAGTCGGAATGAGGATGTTTCGCGATTGGGCAAAAGATTAAGTATGAATTCAGCTATTGTTCGCAGTCTTTTCTCTGCTACCAAAGTTACTAATTATCCCTCACCTTACGATACAATTCATTTGCGGGTAGTTTATCCAGCGCAAATGTCTGATAGCGAAACTGCAAAAAATTTAGGTGTTATTCCTGCTAACGATAACTTAGCACCTTTTCCGGTAGTAATTTTCTTCAGTGGAATTAATTGCGCGGCGGATATGTATTTATGGTTAGCCATTGAGTTAGCGAAACAAGGATTAGTTGTCGTTACTTTTAATTTAATTACCCAAAATATACCGGGAGTAACCGCATTAACTCCGGGAGTTAATTTTGAGAATTGGAAACCCAATATTTATGGTACAGTACCCACAGCTACGGCTTTACCTGCTATCCTTAAGGAATTAGAAAATTTACAAAAAGAAGGTGTCCTTGCTGGTAAGTTAGACTTAAATAAAATTATCCTTGGGGGACATTCGGCTGGGGGAAGAGTCGCAATAGAAAACGCTGTATCAGAGTTTTTTCCTTCAGTTATCGGGGCTTTTGCTTACGCCGCGCATACGGCAGCACCAGTGATGTTAGGATACGAACCAGAAACGATTTTACCCTTGTCTGGTGACGTGCCAATTTTAATGTTGGGTGGGACGAATGATGGAGTAATTGCCGAAAGTTGTCACCAATATGGGATGAAGGAAAAGAATGCGACTAAATCAGTAGTGCGGACATTCCGTGAAGCGATCGCCGTTCGCGGCGCTGGGCAAAGCCCAATCGCGCGTCAAAACAATTATAGCTATTTAGTGTTATTTGAGCAAGCAAATCATTTTGCGATCGCCGATCCATTCGATTCTACCTCGGCTCGTCCCTTTTTGGAAACAGAAATGTCACCCGATGCAGCCGCGAAAATTCGCACTCTCATGGGTGCAATCATTAATTTGTTTATCCAGTCTTCTTTACTCGACAAAAATGAAGCCAATCAACAGCTTGAAAAATTATTAGCAAATAATGATACTTTTCTCGCCTTAGTTGAGCGAAAATAGTCAATATCAAGCTTGTTCAAGATAGTATTGAAAACGACTTTCTAACTTCTCAATCGATAAATCTTGCGTCCAAAATTCTACCAAAGCATGACCAAAAGCCCAAGCATTTTTCTCTGGCGAAGCCGAATTTTCTAACAGCAGCGACCACAAAGAAAGTAAGTCGAAATTACGGATATTACTATTATCTGGACTTAAAAGTTGGAAAAGGTCGTAAGCCATTTGTAGTTTACCAATAACTACAGGTAATTGTTCCACAGGAATTTGTTCTGCTAACGCATAAGCTAAAGCAGGCGAACCAGTGGAAATCGTTGAAAGAAATCGTAGAATCGGACTTTTTAATAAAGCAGTTAAACCTTGGGTAGTTGACATTTGAAAAGTGTAGCGGTCGATAATTTTTGCGGCAGCAACAGTCCGAGATTCTTGGTTGCGTAAAAAACGGGCGAGGCGAAGTTGTTTTGCGGGATCGAGATGATTAATTAAGGCTAAAGAAAGTGAATTTATATTCCAAGAATTGCGATTTATTTTGCTATCAAAAGTAACAACTGGTATAATTAAATTAGAAAATTCTTGCAAACGTTCGGCTCGATATTCAGTTGCTTCGCGAATTGATTTTTCCTTCGGAAGAGTCCCTGTTTGCCAATTATAAGGCGGTTCCCATTCGCGAATGGGACGCAAACGATCTACTTGAGTAACAATCGTAATTATTGGTAAATCGGCGACTTCCTCTTGCAAATCTTGAAGAAAATCTACATCCATTTGTAAAGCAGGATCGAGGGCTGGTGTTAGTAATAAAAGTAAGTCAGCATTGGTAAGATAATCTAAGACTAAATCGCGTAATTCGCCATGATTTACTTGTTCGTAACCGGGAGTATCCCAAAGAGTTAAAGTTTCGCCTGTGGGAGTTTCCCAGTGATAGTTTTGGATGCGATCTGTGCTGGGTAAAACGTCAACTTCGGCGCGATCTGCTTGAAATAAAGTATTAATTAAACTACTTTTACCCGAACCAGTTCGTCCGGCGAGTAAAATACTAACAGGCTTTTGTTTTACTTGTTCGATTGGTTCAGCTTGGGCGATAATTTCTTGCAGGGTTTTAGTTTTCGCTTTTGGTAAAGTTGGGGTAGAATTAGTAGGAGGAGAATTTTCAGTCAAATTGGGAGTAGTGCCACTATAAAGCGCGATCGCCTGACGAGACAAATTTCTTAAAGCCGCTTCTCGTAACATTTGACTCAAATTCGCCAAAAGTTGTTGTGTCGCTTGATTATTCGCAGGTTGACTAGCTACTTTTGTCACTGCAACTACCGGATTAACTAGCCATTGCGCCCAATTCCAAACTTTCCAGAGTTTACGCGCTGATGGTTCTAGTTTACGATAAACTTCGTACGCCTGATAAGCTTGCCCGACAGTAACTTGATTCAAAACCGGAGAAATTTGCTGCATCCAGCGATCTAAATCGTCTACAGTGCCTCGGATGAGAGTGTAAGCTTGAGGAATATAAATCGAGAGTAAAGGATATTTTACCTCCGGATGGTAAATGTGCGCGATCGCCACAACTAAATCTTGACATCGTTGCCAAAATGTTTGCCAATCTTCCCAAATTGGCGCATCGTCTGTTGTCGCTTGAATCACTTTCTGTAAAGCCAATTCAGCTTGTTGCGTCGCTTCATCACCAGCCAAAGATGCAGTTTCAGCAGCTTCTAAATCTGCATTAACTTGCGCCATTACTGATTCTACCTCAGCGATCGCCGGACGAGTCCATTTCACCAACAACCAACGCCAGCCCGCAAAAACAACAATAAAAATCGCCCAAATCCAATTAATACCCCACTGATGGATTTGCATCCCAGCCGAGATTAACAAAAAAAGCGCGATCGCTGCGATCGGTAGTCCCAAAACCACCCACTGCCAAGGCTTTAATCTTACCATGACTTCATTCCCACCAGAATAGCTCTACTGTAAAAAGTTTAGCGCTACAAGTGAGGCAAGGGCGATCGATTGGTTGAATATTGATTTGTGACTAGAAATTTCTCAAGAAAGGTGATTCTTCTTGTTTTTAAATTTACCCCCACCTACTTAAATAACCTTTCTAACTCCCTACACGCATAACGTAGAGAAGGCAAATCAATTTGATCGACTCCATCAGGACATATTTCGTTAGCCAATATTCTTGCCGATTTTTTAGCTAACTCAATCCTCTGTTTTAAACTCATTGCTTTATCTTTATAATCAGTAGTTTCATTGCATTCCTGATTTGAGCGATCGCTATTAATATAATAAAACCAAGTTTCAATATTTCGGGCTGGCACAAAAATAGCAATCTTCTCGTTAGGAAATCGCGTATCTTGGTTTAAATTACCTGCTGTTTCGTCTAATGCTATATGTAAAGAACGCATTTTATCATATAGACTATCTTCATCAGCATCAATCATTACCACTACAGCAATATTTCGATAATTATGACTTCGATAACTTTTAATCAATTCTGGATAATATTTAACTATTAAAGCATTATTATTCTTAACTATTTTCCCTTTAGGATTGCCAAAGTCTCTAATTTTGCGATCGTCCCAACCCCGACAAATCAAATATTCCCTAATAAATCGTTCGTGGTCTATATCTTCACAAAGAATAGTTACTTCTGGTAACTCGTCTCTAATCGTCATAAATCCATCCAAGTTCTATAAGCTTACTAACTGATAAACCTTCTTCGACCGTATCAGTAATTCGCTGCACCCGGACAGCTTCATTATCTTTTCGTTCAAACCAATAACCTGAATTACTTGCTAAGTAATTAATTAACAATGGGTGATGAGAAATTAAGATTGCTTGTGCTTGATTTTCAAGACAATAGTCCATTACCTTACTCCACCAGGGCTTGATTTCCGGTAAAGCCAAAAAGTTTTCTGGTTCATCAATACATAAAGTAAAATCCTCATCAGGAGAACAATATATCAAGGTGTATAACGCGATTAAAACTTTTTGACCGTGCGATAATTCATTAAATCTATAAACAACCTTACTCGGACGGCTAAACAACGCTGACAACATCCTAACATCACCAGATTTAGGGTTTTGGAATGAATCAAATCCCTGGATAATTTTTTGCAATTCTAGTGTTAGTTTAAGTATTTTTCCTTGAGATACTTGAGATAAATAGCTATACCAAGCCGCATAGTTTGACATATCCCAGTTAGGTAAACTTGCCTCCTGACGACTTTCTGATTCCATGACAAAAGGATTGATTTGTACAATAAAAAAGTTAGCAATTCGTTTTTTGAACCAAGTTAGCTTTTGATTTTCAGGTCTCTCGTAAATAAAACCAATGCCAGAACGTGACCAATCAAAGAATGGTAAGAAAGCACCTTCACGAGTAGGATCGTCATTATACAGCCTCGCTTGACCTACAGGCATACCTTTATCCCCCGCATCAATCCAAAACTCAAACAGAGGTTGTCCGTCAAAAGTTAAGCTTTCTCGACGCATTCTAGGTGGTGTGTATTCTCCTTGATATTGTATCTCTAGGGTATATTTATAAATGCCACCATTTCCCTGAATATCTAATTCAAACTTTTGAATAGCGGATGTTTGCCATCTAGTTAAATCTTTATTAGAAAACAAATCAGATACTCTATAATCTTGCTGTAAAGCTCGATCGCCTACAATGAATTGCTGTAGTTTTCTTAAAATGTCGAAAACCGTAGTTTTGCCCGAACCATTTGAGCCTAAAAAAATATTTAAGCTATCTACTGTCAATTCAAAATTGACCAGACATCTAAAATTATTTACATAAATTCTTTTCAGCATAATTTTTATTTCTCTAGGTTAGGATAATATTTTTTTTAACAGTTGCCACTACAGTTAAACTCAACAATCGTGCGAAAATTACATTTGAGTAAATTGACTTACAACTAACAATTGACCGATATATTTTCCTACTACCTAACTTCCGAATAATCGCTCAATTCTGATGCTAAGATCGGGGAAAGATAAAGGATTAATCTCGCCTTCACTGAAGATTTTTCTGGATTGATAGCCTTCAAAAGTGGGTTCTCGAAAAACAATTAATTCCAGAGTTCGTAAATTAATTACCCAGTATTCTTGAATTTCGGCTGCGGCATAAACTCGTGTTTTAACTTCTAAATCTTTACTCAGGCTAGAGTTAGCATACTCAATCAACCAAAAGATATTTTCTGGGTAAGGATGATGTTGTCGGTAATTTTGTCCGAGACGTTGAACGATCGCTAAATCTGGTTCCGGTTCTGAGTTATTCTGTAATAATGTAATCGGTTTGGCTTGACGAACTTTCGCGCGATCGCCTAAAAGATAAATGAGATATTCTCCCGCTTCATCACTAGAATAGGCATGAAATTCTCCCTCTGGTGCCATTTCGACAATTTCTCCATTGAGTAATTCCACCTGTCGCTGTTGCAAAATTCCGGCTGCTATCATCCGATGGTAATCTGCAACTGTCCATTTTGCAGTAGTCAGAGTCACGAATCTCGCTCCTATGAGTTTATCTTGGATCTTACCGCACCAGAGATAATGTTAGTTATTAGCTCGATATTTTGCTAAACTTCAACTTCACAGCAGAGATTCGTAAGGGGATGAGGAAATGAATGCACCAACAAGGGATGTACCGTTAAACAATAGTCGAGATCTATCCTGGCGTTATTGGTTCACTCTTCCTATTTACCCTTATAGTAAACGACGCACAATTCGCCGAGAAGTTGTTAAAAATACAATTTGGACTTTTGAGCAAATTCAGGGAATTTTTTATGTGGTTGTGCCAATTCGCATGACTGTTGTGAAAATGAAGCAAGGAGGATTGTTAATTTATGCCCCGGTTGCACCAACTCCTGAATGTATCCGTTTAGTCAAGGAATTGGAAGCGGAACATGGCTGTGTTCAGTATATTATTTTGCCGACAATTTCTGGTTTGGAACATAAGGTTTTTGTCGGTCCGTTTGCGAGAAAGTTTCCGAATGCAGAGGTATTTGTTGCACCAAATCAATGGAGTTTTCCGGTTAATTTACCGCTAAGTTGGTTGGGTTTTCCACCGAAAAGGACGCAGATACTTCCGGAAGATAGTAGTGAAACTCCTTTTGCGGATGAGTTTGATTATGCGATTTTGGGAAAGATCGCGCTCGGACCTGGTAGTTTTGCTGAAGTTGCTTTTTTCCATCGGATCTCGCGTACTCTGTTAGTCACAGATTCGGTGTTGTCGATACCTGAAGATCCTCCGGCGATCGCGCAATTAGATCCCTATCCTCTCTTATTTCATGCTAAAGATCGAGCAGCAGATCTCGTTGTCGATAATCAAGCTAACCGCCGCAAGGGATGGCACAGAATCGCCTTATTTGCCATGTATTTCCAGCCTAGCGTCCTCGAAACTCTTCCTTGGACTCAGGTATTCAAAGAAGCTTCTCAAGCCCCAGATCGCTCGAAAAAGGCTTATTACGGCTTGTTTCCTTTTCGCTGGAAACCAAATTGGCAGCGATCGTTTGCAGCTTTGCGCGGTGAGGGGCGTTTATTTGTCGCACCAATTCTCCAAACTCTGATTCTCAATCGCGCACCCCAAGAAACTCTTGCTTGGGCTAATCGAGTCGCAAATTGGAACTTTCAACGCATTATTTCTTGTCACCTTCATTCACCAATTGAAGCCGGATCGCAGCAATTTCGAGAAGCTTTTTCTTTCCTCGAAAAACATCCTACTTTCAATGTAGGTTCATTTAATATTAACACTTATCCGTTACCAGAAGCAGACTTTCAATTACTGCAAGATATTGATAAAAATCTGAACAAGTATGGCATTGTTCCGCCGCCCAAAGAGAAAGTTTAGACCTAAAAAAATAAGGTTAAATTAATTAGAGATCGGGTCAAATTTTAGAATAGTAATGGCTCAATCTTTGCCTGTACTTCCTCAATAAGATCCTCGGTTGCACGCTCAACAAACTCAACCCGACGGGCTTGCCAATCTAAACTTTTTATTTGATCTGTAAGAATAACTCCGTAGGTTTTTAAGCTTGAAGGTAGAGAAACTTCAAAGGGATATCCTTTTTTTTTCTTTGTAATCGGCATGAATAAAGCTAGGGAAGTTTTGCAGTTATAATCATCAGGAGAAATTACAAAAGCAGGTCTATTTCCTCTTTGTTCATGTCCTTTCGTAGGATCGAAATCTAAATAAACTATGTCTCCTCGACGGGGTACATAAGAATCATTTTGTGTTACCAAACTTCGTTCCCCACAGCAACTCCACTATCTACTTCAGCATGAAGGTTTTCGGGTGTAATTCCTTCTACAAGTTCATCTAGCGAATACCGTTTCCGCTTTTTCGGCTCGATCACTAAATTTCCTTCTACTATACTAAGATTAACTTCTGAACCATCTCCTAAGTTAATTTCTTGAGCAATATTTTCAGGAATCCGAATCGCAAGACTATTTCCCCATTTTCCCACAGTTATAGCC
>JAWQFW010000115.1:0-15705 GCA_035968095.1 Oscillatoria sp. PMC 1068.18 | reverse complement strand
ATAAATATCTAACAATTCTTCATAAACAGTTTTTCCCCCAATAATCTCCCAAAACTCAGAACCAATTACAACAGCTTCTTCAAAAGGCAAATAACTTAAGGCTGTTGACCACTTATAATCAGCTTTACTAGCACCATAAGGATTATAAGGCATCCCATAGTAAGCTTTTACTTCAGGACGATTTTTTCCACAAAACAAATGAAATCTCAACAGACGTTGAGTTACTTCTAAACATTGTCCCTTATTCGGCTTTGGAGACTTAATTTCAAAAAAGAATTTTGTACCGTCATTAGCGATCAGATAAAGGTCAGCACGAACTTTTTTTGTAACTAAATCATCAGTACGTCGAGCATTTAAGATAGCTGTTACCATTTGCTCCAAAGTTGGTTTTACTTGTTTTCCTTTTTTAGCAAATTCATAATTTTGATTTTGGTGTTCGATTTCTGCAAAAGCGGCAAGACTTACATTTGCTTTTAGATCGTAACCTCGATATACTTCTGAATAAGATTCGAGAGCAATTAAACGAGAGCATTCTTCAATTGAACTTCCTAATTTTGTACTCAATCCGCGTTCAAACTGATTAATACGGATTAACTCCGGCGGAATTAATGCGGCTTGAAATGGTTTTAATTCTGCCTTATACGAAGTACGGTTTAGGTACTCGGAAGCTGATTCTGGTTGAGTAATTTCTCGCGTCAAGTAACTATCTATAAGTCCTTGAATAAATCCTTCTAAGTAACCTTTAATTTGCATCCGAGTTTGAGAACTAATTGCTGTCATTTTGATTTTAGTTACACAATTAAGGGAATTAAAGCTTTTGCTAAATGATACACCACTGGAACCGAAACTGCATTTCCGAATTGATGTTTTGCCGTTGTTTCACGATTAGCAATTTGAAACCATTCCGGAAATCCTTGTAATCTAGCATAATCTTGAGCAGTTAATGGTTTGAATTTTTGCGGATTATAAATTTTTTTAATGAAACTTTTCTTAAATTCTTCTGGCTCTTGACATTTAATTGATTTTAAAGCCACAAAATCCCTAGTTCCAGTAGCAGTTAAAGTTGCAATTGCATCAGCATGAGGTAAAAATATTTTAGAAATACCGTTAATTCCGGAAGAAATTTTGGAGTTAACAAATTCATAACCTCTATTTGGTATGTAGCGAATAATTTGCTTATTAACCAAGCTTTCAAGTTCTTCTTTTTCAAGTCTATAAATGAGTTCTTTTAAAACTGTAAAACTTAAAGGATTACCATCTTTAGCTCCATAAATTTTCTTTCTTCTGTTCTTTAATATAGTTTGACAAATTAGCTTTTCTCTGTTATTTGTTTTGGTTAGTTCCCAAGAATGAATAGTCGTATGTCCATCTCTAATATCAGCAAAAATAAAGAAATCATTCAGTTCATCTATTTTTTGAAATCGCCCTCTTGCTGCGGGAACTTTTCCAGCAAATAAAATATCTGGAGGAAATTTCTTTTTTGTGAATTTGTTAATTTCTAAACCAGGAATAACATCATATAACTTTACTTGTTTATTTATTGGCTGTGGAAATTGAAAAGCTTGGCTATTTGCTAAATCTTTTCTAATTCCAACGATAAATACTCTGTCTCTATCTTGAGGTAAACCAAAGTCGTAGGAGTTGAGTAATTTATATTTGACCACATAACCGAAGTTTGTTAAACTACGAATAATATAATCTAAACTTTGTTGATTTCGAGGTTCGGTTAATCCTTTGACATTTTCCCAGATAAATCCTTTAGGCTGGTTAATTTTTACTAATCTAAAAACATCAGTCCATAGTTGACCTCTAGGATCGTTTAAACCTTTCAACTTACCTGCAATTGACCAAGGCTGACAAGGAACTCCACCAACTAAAATATCTACTGCAAATGGTAATTTATTTAACTGAGTAATATCTCCCAAGCTAACCTCGTCTGAGTTAACGTAACTAATAAAGTTTTGGCGATAAACTTTAATTGCCTCTTGGTCAATTTCTGAATAACCTAAACATTTTCCTCCTAACTCTGAGAAAGGAATTCTAAAGCCACCTATTCCAGCAAATAAATCCACGAAAGTAAATTTTGGCTGATAAAATGTTAGTTCCAGAGGCTTAGATAAATTAAATAGTTCTGTTTGACAGTTATCAGGAAAAGACTTCATTTGATTTCAGGAAAGTTAGAGTGATTAGCAAGCACTTACTTTGATAATTAGTTACTAAGTTTTATTGAATTTATTTTGATAATCTAGGTTAATTTTATCAAAAAATAAGTAATTTATTCAAGAAAAGCTGTAATTTAGCAATAATAAATAATTTGTGAATTTTGTTCCATATTTTCCTATCAAAATTTTGAAACTCAATAATTAAATGTTTTTACCAATAATTGACTATTGCCAGAGAATAAGCTTGATTTGCTAGTTGAAAAGTTTGGTTTGTTTGATTGGTAGTTAATGTTACCAAGTAATGAAAAAAACTTTGGTATATATAAAGTGGATCTACCCAAAAATTTCTTGAATAAACAATTAAACAGAAGAAAATGCGCCTTCAATTAGGAATAAGTTGCAAAAGTAACAATTATGCGGAACCGATTAAAGTAATAGAAAGAGATAGCATAGAAGCACAAATATTTCAAGTAGCACAGGGGTTCCGAGTTGTTATTAATAGTCCTAACTTTTATTGGCATCCAGGAATTTTTTGGAGTTTAATTGAGCTTGAAAAATGGCTAGATTGGCAATTGGAAAAATTAGAAGCAAGTCTTCCTTTGGGCGAAGATTGGCTAATGCTAGAAGGAGATTTCGATAGTAATGAGTTATATCGAGGCTGGTTTATTTACGATAGCAGAAAAGTTTGGCAAGGCTACGATCCTTTAACTAATTGTTGTTATACAAGGTCGAGTATTCTAGAATTAAAAAAGAAAATAGATGGCTTGGAAACAGAACGTAGTCAATTAATTTGCTGATTTGAGGTGGTAATTTGCTTGATGTAATTTCAAATTCTAATAATTATAGATATTAGCAAAGTTAAGCTAAAACTGTTCTCTTGCTGCTAATTTTTAAGACTTAGTTACTTGTTAATTACGTTTATTGAGCATAATTAAGCAAAAGTTATTTTATGTATAGAAAATAATTATCTCAGGGCTGTTTTTGCTGGCTCGATCGCGAGAAAATCGGCGATTTTTACAATTGGTAGGGTTAACCGTACCGAAAAAGGGCGATCTGGTTCGGTAAACCACATTGACTTAGGTAGACATATATAATGAAAATTTGCGGTATACTAAGAAATGTGAAAATCCTGTCCGACAATTTTTAATTTCCGAAAAAATTTTCCTGACTTTTAAAAGCTAGGTAAAATCGGGAATAGTTGATTGGGAATTGTGCCAGTTTTGGTTAATTTGAGGTAAGACTCAAAAGTCGCATTTACAAACTCTCGTCAAACCGCTTAGATAAAGGAAAAAGATGAAAAACGTTGTATTACTATTAACTGCTTTAGCGATCGCTGGTTCAGTTTCTTTGACTGGTTGTGCTAACACAGATACAGAAACCGAAGAAGTTACTCCTGATGTAGAAAATGTGGAACCTGTGGGTGAAGATCCTGCGGAAACTAAAGAAGAAGTAAAAACTGACGAAGATCCTGCGGAAACCAAAGAAGAACTAAAAACTGACGAAGATCCTGCCGCCGTCGAAGAAACTGAAACTCCGGCTGAAGGAAACTAATTTCTCAAGGAAATGTTTGAGGAAAAGCTGCTAGTAAAGTTAAATTGCTAGGGTTTAATTAACTTGGGTGAAGCTGACTGGCTTCACCCAAAAAAACCTTATTTGAAGACAGGTTTTCCTGAGTGAGCAACATTTTGCAAAACAGTTAAAGGAGTGCTATCTTTCACTATTTTTCTTTGTGCTTCGTCACGAACAAATAGCGAACCAGCAAAACCCAACGAGTTAACCGAAATTGATTGAAAGTGTTCTTGCGATCGCGCAATCAACAACATCCATTCACGAGTGAAAAGTAAATTATACCCTCCCAATAAGCGATCGCCCTCAACTTCTTGCTCAACTAAATTCACTGCACGTAACAAAGAATAATAACCTTCCAGACTCGACAGCGCAGCTTGCGCGGGAGATTCTCGACAACTAGGATCGAGTTTGAGCAATCCATGCAGGAACTCAAATTGGGGTATTGTACCAATAGGATCGGAAAAATCAACAGCCGCGATCGCGGGTGCAATCGGAATCTTTTCTCCCTCAGCAATAAGCGGTAAAGGAATTAACTGTAAATGCTTGTGAGGTTGACTCGCACCAGCGATCGCGCCACCATTATAAAAAGCTAAACCATCAATCTCCCCTAAAACCGTCCAAATTGCCAGAAAATCATTGAAGTTGAGTAAATCATCCTGTGATTCAAACTCACGAGTCACAATCAGTAAATGATTATCAACTACATTAAATTTGTTTAACAAACACAAATGTGTTTCCGACAAATCTGCAACGAATAAATCTTCCTCATAAGGAAGAAAAGGATTTTTTTTCTCTTGCTTTCCTGGTACTGGCTCTGTTTTCGCTCGATCCTTGCGAACCAAGTTAGCCACAGATCTGACCACAAAGTTAATTCCGCGATCGCCAATCAACTCATATTCCGTCGGAATCGAGTGCAGTGCGCCACAATTGAGAGCATATTCAGTTTGCTGTGTCACCTTATTCCAAAAACTAGACATAACCAGCACAACTTTAGGAATCTAAATCACTGTTTCTCACTTGTTTTTTCCTTCGAGACTTTTTTCGGGTTCGAGAATTTTTTGTTTCCGAATTTAGGTTTAGCTTTAAATGGCTTTCTATAGCGCGGAATCCAATCGGTAGGTGGTTCAATATCTTCCACCCATTCAAAACAATTACCCTCTGGAAGCAAACGGAAATTACCTTGGATAAACCACTTCTTCGGTAAATCTTCTTTCGGTGTTTTCGGGTTAAACCTAAACGGCTGTACTTCGCCTTCTCGTCTCATTCTCACGGGAAGGTGAGTCGCCTTAAACTTCTTCGTTGGGTCAGGAGCTTCCGGATTACGATAAACTGAAATTACTGGTAAACGAGAAGGAGCAATAAACTGCCAAATTCCGCAAAGAGCGAAAATTCCCGGTTCAGTTTGCCACTGATTATCTTCACGCCAAGCTACTACCACAAAGTACATTTCTGGGGTTTTTCTCGGAATATACAATACTTTCGGATAAACTCGCAGAAATAATTCTGTTGAGGGATTATTTTCCACTTGGCGATTAAACTTATACTTTCCTCCGGGACGGAAAGACAAGCGAAAATCATGTTTTCCCATCGAAACCATCATTTCACCGTCATCTCGTTTATAAGGTCGCCCATATAATGTCCCGATACCTTGGAAATAGTGTGAAGTTTCGTTGGTTGCTTCTTTCTCCTTAGTATCCGTAGAAGTCTCTACATCCGCTTTCGCTTCGGAATCGGGAGATGAAGGATCTGCTTTGGCTTCCGAGTCGCCTTCCTCAGCCTCAGCTTTGTCTTTAACTTCAGCAGACGCAGGAGTAGCTACTTTTTCCTCTTCTTCAGCCTTCTTTTCCTCTGTCACCGCAGTCGAGGTCGCCTCTACTTTTTCCTCTTTCTCAGCATTCTTTTCTTCTGTCACCGCAGTCGAGGTCGCCTCTACTTTTTCTTCCACTGTCTTAGGTGCAGCCTCAGCCTTGTCTTCAAAAGCAGTAGCTTGTTTTGCCGTCTCTTTCTCCTCCGAGACAGCCGTAGACTTAGTTGTCTTTTGCTTCGCTTTCTGTTTTGCTGTTGTAGATGCAGTAGCAGTTGCTTTCTTGGTTTTCTTCGGTTTCTTCAATTTCTGCTGCTGTTTTTCCTCTGAAGCAGCCGTAGGCTTTGTCGCCTTCGCTTTTTCTTCAGCAGGAGGTGTCGTAGTTGCTTTGTTGTCTTCAACTTCACCAGAAGCACCTACATCTGCCTTTTCTTTTGCATCAGCAGACGAAGCCGTAGCAGCTTTTTTTCTAATTTCCAGAATCTCAAGCATTCTGATTTCTCTAGCAGAGGGCATAACGATATCTAATCTAGGAGGTGCAGACTCTCATTTCATTATAGGTCTAGCTGACGCTAATGTGGCGATCGCCCAGTTGGAATCGTCGTCGAGCGAGAACCAACGTTTGCTTTAAGCTAGTCATAACTTAACGTTTTGAAAGAAATTATCTCATCCTTTCTGGCTGTTTTGTGCATTAAAATTCGAGTCAGAGAAAAAACCACTCACCCTAGGAAGAAAAAGACCAGCAAGAACAATTACAATGCTTCCTAGTACCTAAAATTAGTCTCACAAACTTATGAGTATCTCGCGAACGATTTGCTTAGGTTTTCTAGCTCTGATCGCAATGGGAACTTGCTTATTAATGTTACCCATCTCCACCGCTAGCGGCACGTGGAATGACCCAATTGTTGCCTTTTTCACTTCCACCTCGGCGGTTTGCGTTACAGGTTTAGCCGTCGTTGATACAGGCAGTTATTTTTCCTTTTGGGGACAGTTATTTATCGTATTTCTAATTCAGGTAGGAGGGTTAGGCTACATGACAACTACTACCTTTTTAATTCTCTTAGTCGGACGTAGATTTGACCTCCGGCAAAAATTTGCGATTCAAGAATCTTTTGACCGACCTTTTTTACAAGGAAGTCAAAACTTAATGCGTTCAATTCTCGCCACCACTTTAGTATTTGAAATCACAGGAATAATCATCCTCTTTCAAGTTTTTGCGGCTGACCATGAATTTCCTCGCAGTCTTTGGTTAGCAATTTTTCATAGTATTAGCGCTTGGAATAATGCCGGATTTAGTCTGTTTTCAGATAGTTTAGTGCGCTATCGGACTTCAATTCCGCTTAACTTCATTATTCCTACCTTAATTATTTTTGGTGGTTTAGGCTATCAAGTAATTATGGAACTTTATTTGTGGATTCTTAAAAATATGCGTCGCCAAAAAGCCAAGTTTGTTTTTTCACTAAACTTTAAAGTTGTTACCAGCACAACTTTAATTTTGTTAGTTTTAGGGACAATAGCTTTCTTTTTCACGGAAATTCACAATCCAGAAATTTTTGGTTCTCTTAGTTTAAAAGACAAATTTATCGCCGCTTGGTTTCAATCAGTAACCACAAGAACTGCTGGATTTAATACTATTGACATTGGCAAATTATCGACTGCGGGTTTGTTTATTACGATTGGTTTTATGTTTATCGGTGCTAGTCCTAGTGGGACAGGTGGCGGGACAAAAACTACAACCATCCGCATTTTAAGCAGTTGCACTCGTTCAATTTTACAAGGAAAAGAAGAAGTAATTATTTATCAGCGCGAAGTTCCTCTCTCGCTGATCTTAAAAGCAATTGGCGTTTTAGTTGGTTCAGGAGTTGCGATTGTAGCCGGGACAATTTTTCTGTCAATAACTGATGCTAATTTCGACTTTATTTCCCTATTGTTTGAGGTTGTATCAGCTTTTGCAACTGTGGGACTTTCTACCGGAATCACGGCAAGTATTTCCGAATTAGGAAAACTCCTTTTAATTGCGATGATGTACATGGGTAGAGTCGGGATTTTACTATTTATGTCAGCAATCTTAGGCGATGCCCGTCCTAGCGTGGTTAAATACCCCGAAGAAACATTGTTAGTTGGTTAGAAATCAGTTATCTCTGGGAAAGAGGTTGCTGGTTTTCGGTAAAAAGTTAGTTGTAAGCGCAGCAACCTAGAAATAAGATTAATAATGTAAACAGTTAATTATAGTTTGCTGAAGCAAAGAAGGTAGGAGTGAATCTGCGGTCACTAAATTTTTTCAACAACCTCAACCAAGAAAGTCACCAGTTTGCCGTGATTGGGTTGGGACGTTTTGGTCGCGCTGTCTGTGGGTCACTGCATAAAATGGGTTATGAAGTTTTGGGTACGGATATTGACGAAAAGTTGGTAGCCCAGGTGTTAACAGATCGAATTGCTTCTCATGCGGTACAGTTAGATTCGACAGAACCGACGGCGCTGAAAGAAGCAGGGATTTTTGAGTTTGATACGGTGATTATTGCGATCGGGAATTTTCTCCAGGAAAGTATTATCACGACTTTGAATGTGAAAGAGGCAGGAGTTGCTCACGTGGTGGCGAAGGCTTCGTCAGAGATTCATGGTAAGTTGCTTGAGAGAGTCGGGGCAGATCGGGTCGTTTTCCCTGAGTATGAGGCAGGTTGCGCCCTGGCGCATACTTTAACTAAACCAGCAGTTTTGGATCGCTTCGATCTCGATCCTGACAATAGTATTGTCGAAGTTTTGGTTCCTGAAGAATTTCATGGTAAAACGATCGCTGAACTGCAATTGCGTAATCGTTATGGATTGAATATTCTGGCTGTGGGTGAGGGAGAAAAGTTTGAGATTAATCCATTGCCGAATGTACGTTTAAATAAAGGTACGGCAATGGTGGTGATTGGCTCGAATAATGATATTCAGCGTTTACCGATTTAGTTCTCCTGGTTGTTGTTATTAGGAACTAAAATCGAGGGCAATACAACTTCTCGGAGATAGCGGTTAATTTCGCCGACTCGGACGGGGTTGTCTTGCTGGAGATAAAGTTCTTTGGCTTGGTTGAGGAGTCTGGCTGCTTCCGACGATCGCCCCGATTCGTGTAAAATTACGCCGAGGTTATAGTAGGCTTCTGGTTGACGCGGATTGAGGAGAATTGCTTGTTGGTATTGGGCGATCGCGTCTTCGTAACGCTGTTGTTGTTGGTAAATTACCCCCAGATTATATCTCGCTGCCGCATCTTCCGGATCGAGGCGAACAGCTTGTTCTAAGGCGGCGATCGCGTTTTCGGGAGCGGATCTTTGGCTTTGGACTACTCCTAATTGTAAAAAGGTTTCGGCGTTACTCGGATCGAGTTCGGCGGCTCTTTCGAGTCGATCTCTGGCGGCTGAGTATTTCTTTTGTTGGGTGAAGACGTAGCCGAGTGCGTATTGTGATAAGGGATTGTTAGGATCGAGTTCTACGGCTGTTCCTAGCGCTTCTGCGGCTCGTTCGAGGTCGTTTTGTTTCAAATACAATAATCCGAGTTGATAGTGGGCGTTGGCGAATTCTGGGTTAGCACGGATTGCTTGTTGGAAAGTGGCAATCGCGTTTTCTTCTCGATTTGCTCGCACCAACAAGCGCCCGATATTATAATAAGCTGCGGCATCTTGAGCATTGATGATTAAGGCTTGTTCGTAAGCACTCAAGGCTTCACTATATCTTTGTTGTGCTTCTAGGGCTAAACCGAGATTGTAGTAAGCTTGTTGAAATTTCGGATTAATGTCGATCGCTTCGAGAAATTGAGCCGTCGCAGCCGAGGGATTTCCTTGACGATACAAAGCTAGACCTAAGTTATAATAAGCTTCTGCTAAATTGGGGTCGTAGGCGATCGCTTGCAGGTAATTGGCGATCGCTTCGTCGAGATTTCCTTGTTCGACGAGAGAATTCGCTAATAAATAATATCCTAAAGGCATAAACGGATCGAAGCGCAAAGCTTGACGTAGTGACGTTTCTGCACCTGGATAGTCTCCTTGTTTATATTGCAATACTCCCCGTTGGAAATATTCCGCAGCTTGGAGATTTTCCGTATAAATTCCGTTAATTATTTGTTTGCTTCCCGGTGAAGCTGTCTGAGGAAGTTTACCTGCAATGGCTTCTCCACCACTCATTCCTACACTGATAGCTATTACTGCTAACAATTTTATCGCCTTGTCTTGTTTCCACATTACTCGAAAACCCTACATTAGCCTTTACGATTTAAAGTTTATCTTGGTTTGGGGATTCGGGATTCGGGATTAGAAAATCAGTTATTAGTGAAGTGAACAGTTAGCAGTTATTAGTTTATCCCACAATTTTTCCTTGTCTTCCCAGTCCCCAATCACCAGTCCCCAGTCCCCAGTCCCCAGTCACTTAATTACTGCTGCTGGTAAAATTAACATCGCATCGCCGAAAGAGTAAAAACGATAACGTTGCGCGATCGCACTCTCATACAATGACAATAACCGCTCTCTACCAATCAACGCACTGACTAACATCAATAACGTCGATCCTGGTAAGTGAAAATTCGTAATTAAACCATCAACTACCCGCCACTGATAACCCGGATAAATAAATAAATTTGTCTTACCACAAAACTCTTTAATTGTCAAGTTGTTGGCAGCAGCCGCACCTTCCAAAGCCCTGACAACCGTCGTCCCTACCGCAATCACCCGACCACCTTCAGCCTTAGTAGCGTAAATTTGTTCTACAGTAGATTTGGGTACTTCTACCCATTCCTGGTGCATTTTGTGGGTAGTAACATCATCCACCTCCACCGGGCGAAACGTACCCAAACCGACATGAAGCGTCACCTCAGCCGTCTTAATCCCTTCATTTTTGAGACGTTGGAGCAGTTCTGGGGTAAAATGTAAACCAGCAGTAGGAGCCGCGATCGCCCCTAAGGGCGCTGGGCTACTCTTCGAGAACGTCTCCGACGAATGCCCAATCGCTCCCGGTTGACGCGCATAAACAGTTTGATATTGTTCCGGTTGTGACTCAGAAGAAGTAATATAAGGCGGAAGCGGGACAACACCATGTAAATTGAGTAACTCCAAAAACGACTGACGAGAATTGACATCAAACTCTAACAATCGTCCTGAAGTTTCCTCATCCCTACCTACTACCTTAGCTTTGAAACGACACTCCTCAGCAATTCCCGGAGCAGCAAAAAGAATCTCCGTACCCAGTTTAAAACGCTTCCCAGGCTTCACCAAAGCCAACCAACAGTTATCTTCCCGTTCCTCTAGTAATAATACCTCTACCGCAGCCCCAGTGGATTTACGTCCGAACAAACGCGCAGGAATCACGCGAGTATTATTCAAAATTAGTAAATCACCAGCTTGTAACCAATTAGGTAAATCTTGAAAAATACTATTGACGTAAGTCGTAGAAGAATTTACGATTAACAAACGCGAACTATCTCTAGGAACTGCTGGAGTTTGAGCAACTAACTCAGGAGGTAGATGATAATCGTAACTTGATAAAAAGCGATCGCTATTCATTAATTCCTTCTTGATTCAATAAATTGGGTAAATTCCCCCATCATAAATCGGGGGCTTCTCCCCTAGCGCTACAAGCATTTTTCCGCAAAACTAGAAATATACCACCTCCCCAGACTGTAAGCAAATAAGGCAAATATGGATTACCTATATTTTTTAGCAAATGCTACCTTAACTCTCCGAGTTGTAGAACATTTACGTGCAACCAATCATCTATCTGTTAAATTTATCACCGTCATTCACAAAATCGACGGATGGATCATCAAAGTGAAACTTGATAACCCTGTTTCTCCTCAAGATGATGGCGATTTTCGCGCTTATCTGAACGAATTAGGAATTGCTTACGAACCAGAAATTCGCCTCCAAATGGCACTTTGGAGTTTAGAAACCGGACAATCTCCTATTGATGTTATGCGTCGTTATCAAGTCGCTGTAGTTTCTCATGGAATTCCCGATCGCAGTGACATCGAAGCCTTCCGTCAACAGTTTACCCGTGGCTTGGGCTATTGTCCAGAAACTTTAGCTTAAAAAAAGAAAATCACCTCAGTCAGATTACCTATTTTGATCTCACCACGCTTTTTTCAAGTTAGAAATTAGGAAAATTGAGTTGTTACTTACAAGGTAAGTATTAAATAATATTTTGGTCGTGGTAGGATTTCTTGAGACGACCTTTCAAATTTAAAAAATTGGTTAAATCGATTGTTGCGAAAACAATAGTTAATCCCCTTTCTCAGACAAGAGAGGGGATTAATTTATTTCAGAAGTCTTCCCCAAAAATTATTGTTCTAAAATCGCAGGAAGATAATTGTCTAACGTCAGTAAATATCCACCGTAAGCTAAAGGTTGACCAAATTCAATTTGCCTAGGTAAATTTTCATCACCTAAGTGAGAATTTAATGGTGGCGATTGTCTTTTACTTTTCACCAAAGCCAAGTCAAACTGGCAATTGAGATTAGCTAAATTAGGATTTTCCGCAAGAAATAATTCGGCAGTTTGCCAAAGTTTTCTTTGCTTACTAGCAGTAATTGCTAACAAACCGTTAGCGTCCCAATTGCCTCGGCTACGAGTTTTCACCTCAACAAACAACAAAGTAGTCGGCTTTTGGGCAATTAAGTCAATTTCTCCCCAGCGACACCGCCAGCGATGATGTAAAATTGTCCAACCTTCGGTTTCTAACCACTGGGCTACCAGTATTTCCCCTAATTCGCCTAATTTCTTGGTTCTTGGGGAATTAATCTTCACTGAGAGTCATTTCTAATTTATAGTCGCTAGTATCTACTCCCTCTGGAAGCATCAATTCGAGAGAATAACTACCACTGGTAGGTAAAATACCTTGCCATTGTTGCACTTGTTCGGCGCGATCGTTTACAGGTTCTCGATTTGGTGCTAAAACATTCATCATCGCCCCACCGCTACTTTGGACTTTTAAGTTTTGTCCTTCTTTGAGTGAGAGAAGATAAGACCGGGCTTCGTTTTTGTCTAAACTACCTGCTACTTTGTTGATACCTGGTTGCAGTCTCAGACGTATGGAAGGTAAACGTTTAATGGTGACAGTGGGTTCCGGGGAAGGAGTAACCGTTTGGGGTTCGCTGGTGTTAGTCGGAGATTTAGCGGGGGCGGAAGTAGAGTTTTCGGGAACACGATTAATTGTCTCGGATGGGGAATTCTCCCCAACTGTGGTTTCCTCGGAGGAAGTAACTTCGGTGGTGGGAATTAAGGTTTTGACTAAGACCCCAAAAAGGACGATGACGAATAAAATTGAACCGATACCGATAGCCCAAAGGGTTTTGGTTTTACTTGCTAAGGAGTTATTATTTTTCCTGACTGAAGTACCCATCTGGGTTGGGCTTTGGTAAGTTGTCTGGGGTGAAAATTTTGTTTTGCGGTGAATGGTAGTTGCTACGTTTGCTTCTGGTGGTGGGGTTGGTGTGGTAATTAAGGAAGCAATGGAACGCAAAGCTTGGGCGACTTCGGTGGCTGACTGATAGCGATTTTGTGGTCTAGCGCTCAACATTCGATTGAGAATACCGCCAAAATGGACGTTTAGTGTGGGTATCCATTGCTGCCAGCGCCAAGTCATTGTATTCTGGTCGAGTAAGTTTTGTGGTTCTCGTCCGGTCATGAGGACGACGACGGTGACTGCTAAGGCGTAAAGGTCGCTGTTGGGGAAAACTTTCCCGGTTCGCAGTTGTTCGTCGGGTGAGTAGCCAATTTTGCCGAGGGTGGTTCCTTCGAGTTGTTCTCCTGCTTGGATTTTGGCGACATTTTCTTTGACTGCGCCAAAGTCGATGAGGATGGGGAGGCGATCGCGTTTCCTTAAAATGATATTATCTGGGGAAATATCGCGGTGAATTATTTCTTTGCTATGGATATGTTCCAAGACGGGTAACATTTGCTGGAGAAATTCAAAGGCTTCTACTTGGGAAAAGGTTTGTCCTTCTTTGCGTCGCCGTTTGAGTAAGTCACTGTAAGAGGTTCCCTCAACAAAGTCTTGAACTAAAAATAATCGTCTCGCGGCGGTAAATGTACCTCGGAATTTTGGAATTTGGGGATGGTCAATTTTATATAAAACTTGGGCTTCTCTTTTGAAGAGTTCTTGGGATTTTTCTAAGACGTAAGCTTCTTGTTTGCCTGGGTTATATTCTTTGAGAACGCAAGTTTCGTCGAATCTGGTAAGATCTTCGGCGAGATAAGTTCGACCAAATCCTCCTTTACCAAGCACTTTTTTAATTCGATAATGGTTTTGTAAGACGGTTCCGGCGGGAATGGGTTGCATGGCTAGATGCCTCTGTTTTCAGCAAAATGTTGATTGGTGAGGTGGGTTTTCGGTGAGGGAGTTATGAACTTATTTTGCCCATTTTTTCGTCAAAAATTATCGTTGGAGAAATTTCGGCAATAATTTCGTCAGCGCTGTTTTTTTCTTGACAAAGAGCGGTTTAGATGTTTATCTTTTTAAGGCGAGGGTCAGTCCATCGGCGATCGGGACTAAACTGATAACTACTCGTTCATCTTGAAGTAATTTTTGGTTAAAATTACGGATGTTTTGGGTAGTGCGATCTTGGATGCTGGAATCAGCGACTTTTCCTCCCCATAAGACATTATCGACGGCGATTATTCCTCCTTGACGAATGAGTTGTAAAGATTTTTCGTAGTAATTCGGGTAATTCGCTTTATCTGCGTCGATAAAGACAAAATCAAATGTTTCTGCTTCTCCTTCCGCTAACAGGGTGTCTAAGGTAGCTAATGCTGGTGCGAGGTGTAAGTCTATTTTATCGGCAACTGCGGCTAATTTCCAATAACGTTGCGCGATCGCTGTACACTCTTTGTCAACGTCGCAAGCAATGACTTTTCCCTCAGCCGGAAGCGCTAAAGCTACACTTAATGAACTATAGCCTGTAAATACACCAATATCTAAAGTCTTTTTCGCACCCAATAATTGCACTAATAAAGCCATAAATTGACCTTGTTCGGGCGCTATCTGCATTTGACTACCAGGTAATTTATCTGTTTCCTCTCGTAGTTGTCGCAGAATTTCTGGCTCTCGCGAAGATGCTGCTAACAAATAATCATATAATTGTTCGTTTAAGTTAAGAGTTTTTTTGCCCATATTTTTAATTTTTGCAATTTTGCTTCATTATTGTTTACATCTTGAATTAGGATTTCTTTCTACGGTCGATAGCCTCGATCGTGTAAATGTATGTCATCATAAGTATAAATTGAATTTAGGTTATTTTCTCCGTTTGCTAAAGAGCTAAAGATATTTAGATAAGATCAGTATAACTGAATTCGGCGGCTAGTTGTTTGCTTTAACTGTTTGCTTGGGTAATTTGCTCATTATTGGAGATATTAAATCAAGAAGCGAATAACTTTTTGTTAATTTAAGACAATTGTTTTTTCTAAGTTGAGTTTGAGGTAATGGAAGTGAGAAATAACTGGTTGCGGCTAATGATAACAGGTATTTTAATTATCCTTTTGACTGCTTGCGGGGTAGGAAAACCGCCGATTGAATCTGCACCAGATGGTAATTTGGTGAAAAAGGCGATCGCGCTTCAGTTGGAACTCGTACAAAAGCAAATTGGAAAGCAGTTAAATACGGCAAATTCTGAGTTTGAAATTGCTGGAGTTAAGGTAAATCTTTTGGAACCGATTTATGTGAATAAGTTGGCTACTTATCATCTTCAAGGAACTTATAAAGTTAAGTTTAGTTTGCCGAATCAAGAAGTTACCCAAGAAAAGAATGAATTTGATGTTTATTTACAGCGACAAATTGAGGGAAAAACTTGGCGTTTGTTGAAAAGAGATGCAAGCAATCCTGAGAAGGAACCTTTGTGGAAAAGTTATTTAATTCGCAGTTGGTAATTTTGAGAAAAAATTAGCGAATTTGGTTAAGTTTAGCTGAGAAAAATTGAGAAAATAATCGCTAGAAAAACTAATAACCAAACGATGAAACCAAGCCAGCAAGTTGCTGTAAATGAGAGTAAAATATAATCGCGATTTCTGACTAAAAGCCACGAATTATTACTAAGATTATTTAACTTACTATTGACTAAACTACGACGAGGTGGTTTGTGGGCGACACGAACTTTTCCGAAAGAAATTAAGCGAATCAAAATTCGTCCGGTGAGATAACAAAGTCCCCAGA
>JAWQFW010000114.1:0-15742 GCA_035968095.1 Oscillatoria sp. PMC 1068.18 | reverse complement strand
TTAGAAAAACTCCAGCACAACCTAAAAGAAAGAAAGGAAGACAAGCTAGTCTAGTTATCCAAGTTCCTAGAACTGAATTTTTCAGAATTAGATGAGTTGAAGTCTGTTCAATAATTTTCACTTGTTTGTTATTTCTGAAAATTTAATTCACGGGCGAGCAAAACTTGGAATTTAGAGAAAGTTTGTCAAAATCATTTTTAGCTGAGACCCTGATTTAAAAGTAGCTGAAAACTGTTATTAATCTACACTAGCAATTCCTGCTAAGTCGAGAATTTGGGGAATTAAATCTTCTCGTTTCACCGCCATCATGTGAACTCCGTGACAAATTTCTTTGGCTAATTTCACTTGTTCGGCGGCAATTTTCATACCTTCTTGAAGAGGTTCTTTCGCATTTGCTAATCGATTAATCGTTTCATCAGGAATGTTGACACCGGGAACATAACGATTAATAAATTGCGCGTTTTTAGCGGATTTCAAGAGAAAAATTCCGGCTAAAATTGGCTTATTTGTATTCACAGCAACTTGAGTCATAAACTTGTCCAACTTATCAAAGTCGCTGACAAGTTGACTTTGGAAAAATTGCGCTCCAGCCTCTAATTTACGTTCAAATCTTTTTTGTAAACTAGACCAACTTTTTAACTGAGGATCGACAGCAGCACCACAGAAAAGATTTAATCGTTCGTCAGTGAGGGGTTTATCGTTGTAGTCGAATCCTTGGTTTAGTTTAGCAATTAATTTGAGTAGACGCACAGATTCGAGATCGAAGACACTTTTTGCTTTTTGATGGTCGCCTGCTTTGACGGGATCGCCTGTTAATGCTAGGATATTACGAATCCCCAGAGCGTGAGCGCCCATTAAATCGGCTTGGAGAGCGATAGAGTTGCGATCGCGGCACGCAATCTGACAAATTGGTTCGACTCCCTGTTGGAATAAAATTGTTGATGCAGCTACGGACGACATTCGCAGCACAGCGCGACTCCCATCGGTAACATTCACCGCATGAACTCTACCTTGGAGAGTTTTTGCCATTTTGAGCATTCTCGCAGGATTTCCACCTTTGGGAGGGGTAACTTCCGCAGTAATTAAAAATTCCTTTGCTTCGACAGCGCGACGGAAACGAGTAGTCATGGAAAATTTGGTAGTGGGTAAAGGGTAGTTGGTAGTTGGTAGAGACGTTAGCAAAAACATCTCTACAGGTAAATTCTAAAGAGGAGTGGAAAAACCGAAAGCAGACTTAACTCTTGCGAGAGTTTCGTTAGCTACGGCGGCTGCTTTTTCGCGACCATCGTGTAAAATTGATTCCAGGTAAGGGCGATCGCTCATAATCATCTGATATTTTTCTTGAATTGGCTCAAGTGCGGCGATCGCAGTTTCAGTCAGCAAAGGTTTAAACTGTCCCCAACCCATGTCTTGACACTCACTCGCAACTTCCGACTTGGATTTCCCCGACAAAAGACTGTACAGTGTCAAAAGATTGTGACACTCCGGACGTTCCGGGTTATCAAATTCCAAACCCTTGACAGGATCGGTCTTACAGCGTTTAATTTTCCTAGCGAGATCCTCTGGAGTATCGAGTAAATTAATTCTACTCATCTCGGAAGGATCTGACTTCGACATTTTACTGGTTCCATCAGTCAAACTCATCACCCGCGCACCTTCCGTCCGAATCAAAGGATCTGGTAACTTTAACACAGGTTTACCTTTGCTTCCAAATTGATCGTTAACTCGCACCGCAAGATCCCGCGTTAGTTCCAAATGTTGCTTTTGGTCTTCCCCTACAGGTACTTTATCAGCATCATAAAGCAAAATATCCGCCGCCATCAACACCGGATAATCTAACAAACCCACACCAACATTTTCCCCTTGTTTCAGCGCTTTTTCCTTAAACTGAATCATCCGCTCCAACCAATTCAGAGGCGTGATACAGTTAAGTAACCAAGTCAGTTCGCTGTGTGCGGGAATGTGGGATTGAATGAAAATTGTCGAATATTCTAAATCGATTCCACAAGCCAAATACAAAGCTGCTACCTTGTAAGTATTCTCGGCTAAAATTGTGCGATCGTGCGGTACAGTAATCGCGTGTAAATCTACCACACAAAAGAAATTATCGTATTGTTGTTGAATTTCTACCCAGTTACGAATTGCACCTAGATAGTTACCCAGATGTAAATTTCCGGTTGGTTGAACTCCAGAGAGAACTCGCTGCTTACTCATTCCTATAGCTTAAGATAGTCGTGCTGGCACTGCCCAAATGATTATAGTAGTTTGGGGTAGTTATCTAGCATTTTTTTCATTATGACTCAATCTTCGTCTCATCAGGATCTCGCTCAACTTAAAAAATGTCTTTTATTAGCACAAGATGTGGAAAAACACCAGGAAGCGAAACAATTATTTGAGCAACTTTACGAAAAGTTAGCTGAGTCAAATCCCCAAGCGGCGAATTTATTAGAGATAATGTGGCAAGAATTAATGGCTGCGCGTCGTTCCGAGACTTTTTGGCGGAAAATCAGCGATTTTGAGAAAGATATGGCTGACCAAATGTTGCAAAATTTAACTCAATCTCGGCAAAATTATTTACGTTTGATGCAGGAAATGTAGCCAGATTGTGGATCAATATTTTTGATTATTTCAAGTAGAGACGTTGTTGGTAATGTCTCTGTAAATTGAACTTTTTTTGCTAGGAATTAAGCAGTCGCTCGCCGTTGAAGTGGTAAAGTAACAATAAATTTAGACCCTTCTCCGAGAGAACTTTGTGCGGTAATTTTTCCTTGGTGAAGTTCAACAATTTTCCGACAAATAGCTAAACCCATACCAGTTCCCGGATATTCCGAACGACTGTGTAAACGTTGGAATGGAGAAAAGATTCGTTCTAAATACTTTTCCTCAAAACCAATACCGTTGTCTTCGACGACAAATTTGAGAGTTTCTTCGTTTGGGGGTGAAACCGAATAAATTTTGACTAGAGGTAAAGTATTTGGTTCTTGAAATTTGAGTGCATTAGCAATTAAATTTTGGAACAGTTGACGCATCTGTAAAGAATCAGCTTCGATAGTAGGTAAATTACCGACTTCGACTTTACTTTTAGTTTGTTCAATAGTTGCTTCAAGATCGGATAAAACCTCAGTGATAATTGAGTTTAGTTCAATGGGTTCAAAAGGTCGAATTCTGGTAGTGAGACGAGAGAAAGTGAGTAAATCTTCAATGAGAACTTGCATTCGTTGTCCAGCATTGACCATGCGTTTGAGGTAATCTTCAGCTTGAGGATTTAAGGTTTCCCCGTATTTTTTTTGGAGACGAGATCCGAAAGCTTGGATTTTGCGTAAAGGTTCCTGTAAATCGTGGGAAGCGATAAAAGCAAAGTCTTGTAACTCGCGGTTGCTACGTTGCAATTCGGTAATCAATTTTTCTCTTTCGACTTCGTAGCGTTTGCGATCGCTAATCTCGCGAAAAGTAACCGCAAAACCATCTCCTAACTTAACGACTACAGTTTGAAACCAGCCTTCAATTTTGTCATAGTGGTAATGAAATTCTTGTTCTTGGGGTATCCCTGTGTCGGTTACTTCAGCATACATCTCGAATAAACCTGATTCGACATGACCTGGTAATTCGGTTAACAAACTTTTACCCACAAGTTCTGCTTCACTGCGTCCGATAATTTTTTCTGCGGTTGCATTCACTAACAAATACTCGAAATCAACAATTTTACCTTGATGGTCGCGAATTGAACGAAAAGCCGTCACCCCGTCGAGAGAACTGTTCAAAACTCCTGCTAGTAATGATTGCGAGTGTTCCAAAGCTGACTGAGTTTCTTTGAGTGGAGTAATATCAACCGCCGAACCAACATAACCAATTGAACCATAAAAGTTGTTGAAAATCGTCGGCTGAGTTGCATCGTCAGGGCTACGAGGAACACCTGTCGCGAAAACCCAGCGATATTCCCCATCTGCGCGTCGTAAACGGTATTCGGTTTGGAAACTGGTTTGAGTTGCTAAAGCTGATTGATAAGTTTCGAGATATTCTCGACGATCTTCAGGATGCACTTGTGCTAACCAACCATCGCCAATTTGTTGTTCTAAACTGCATCCAGTAAACTCTAACCAAGGTCGATTGAAGAAAATCCGCGATCCTTGGGAATCAGACATCCATAATAATACCGGAGCGCTGTCAGCCATGAGCCGAAAACGGGCTTCGCTTTCTCGTAAAGCCAATTCAGCTTGGTGGCGATCGCTGATATCTTGGATTTGAGCAATAAAATAAAGCGGTTCCTTGCGAGAGTTCCGCACTAAAGTTACACTCAGTAACGCCCAAATGATGTGTCCGTCTTTGTGAAAATAACGTTTTTCCAAGTTGTAAGCTGAAATTTCGCCAGCTAATAACTTTTGGAGTTGTTCTAAGTCGGTTTCTAAGTCTGGGGGATAGGTAATTTCTGGGAAAGTCAGCGTTAGTAATTCTGCTGCGTAATAACCCAAAAGTCGGCAAAGCGAAGGATTAACTTCTAAAAATTGACCTTCAGGGGAAACCAGACACTTACCAATCGCTGCTGTCTCGAAAGCACTTCTAAATTTGGTTTCAGATAAGCGTAATTGTTCTTCAGCTTGTTGGAGGATGCTGATATCTCGTCCTTCGGGGATTATTAACACGACTTGGTTATTTTCGTCTAAGATCGGTTTCAGGGAAAAATCAATCGTCGTCAGGATATCCCCCGCACCACGGACATCGACTTGATAGCGAACAAATTTACCTGCGGCTGCGCGCGCGATCGCTTTTTGGAGTTGCTGTTGTTTCGGGGTTAACTCACCTGGGTTTTGTCCAGCTTCCGTCCACCATCTCGCTTCCCAAAACGGGCGATCGATAATAGCTTCGCTCTCAATTCCCGCAAAGTCAAGGGCGGTTTGATTCGCTTCTAACAAGATTCCGGTTGGTGTCAGCAAACCGATAAATTGAAAAGTAGAGTTGAAAATTGCTCGGAAACGTCTTTCGCTTTCTTTGAGAGTTGCTTGAGTTTGCTGGTGTTCCAGGATTTCTTCAGCTAATTCTTGGTTAGCGGCTGCAAGTTGATTCGGTGAAGGTAGTTTTAAAGCTTTAGGAATTAACTTAATTGACAATAAAGCGGTAAAGATCGAGATTGTTGCGGTGAGTGCTTTCACTGAACCAGAAAGCCAATAATAAGGTTGCCAAACGGTGACAACTTCGAGTAAATGTACTGTACCGCAAGCAACAATAAATCCACCAAAAAGCAGAAAAATATAAGGAAACGGGAGATCCCGGCGCGATCGCGTAAAATAAATCAACAATCCAGAAATTAGGTAATATGATACAGCAGTTAACAAATCGGAGATTATATGCAGCCAAATTAAACTAGGTTGCCAAAGATAGCAGTGTCCATGAGGAATATATCCGGAAATGAAGATATTTAGAGTTTGCAGCATCGTTGCACTATATTCAACCAACAAAGAGCTAGAAATTTCGCCCCAATATTTAATAAGCTTATTTTAGCGTCGTTTCCATCTAAAAACACTTATCCAATTGCCGTGCTGTTTTTCTGAGTAAATTCAACTAAAAAAACGAAAAATTATGCCAAATACAATCAAAAAGCCAGTAGTAATTTTAATGGCAGAAGATGATGAAGACGATCGCCTTTTAGCTCAAGATGCTCTTGAAGAAAATCGTCTTGCTAACGACCTCTACTTTGTCGAAGATGGAGAAGACTTACTCGACTATTTATATCGTCGTGGTAAGTATACTAATCCCCAAACTTCACCACGTCCGGGCTTGATTTTACTCGATTTAAATATGCCGAGAAAAGACGGACGAGAAGCTTTAGCAGAAATCAAATCTGACTTTCATCTCCGCAGTATTCCCATTGTAGTTTTAACAACTTCTAAAGCAGAAGAAGATATCATTCGCTCTTATAATTTAGGCGTAAATTCTTTTATCGTTAAACCTGTCACCTTTGAAGGCTTAGTTGCGGTCATGAAAAGGTTAGGAGAATATTGGTTTGAAATTGTGGAATTACCACCGATACATTAATGGATAATTTAAGTCAAAAAATAATTAAAGTTTTACTAATAGAAGATGATGAAGATGATTATATCTTAATCCGCGATTTATTATCAGAAGTTAGGGAGCAAAAGTTTGTGCTTGATTGGGTAGCTAATTACAATCAAGCTGTGGAAACGGTTAGACAACAAGAACATGATGTTTATTTGGTCGATTATCGTTTAGGAGAACATAATGGTTTAGAATTATTAAAGCTTGCTGTTGCGGAAAATAACCAAGCTCCAGTAATTGTTCTGAGCGGTCAAGGAAACCGAGAATTAGATATTGCCGCAATTCGTGCTGGTGCAGCCGATTATTTAGATAAAGCCTATCTCCAATCGTCTTTGTTAGAACATTATATTCGGGCTTCTATTAAACGGAACCAAGCGTTAAAATCATTGCAAGAAACTAATACCGAATTGCAAAAACTTTATGAACGAGAAAGCCAAATTAGTCAAGAACTAGCTCTTTCTAATGCTGAATTAGAAGAATTTGCTTATGTGGTTTCTCATGATTTACAAGAACCACTACGGGCAATTATTGGTTATACTAAACTATTAGAAACGGAATATCGAGATCGCTTTGATGAGACAGGTTTTGAATATTTAGATTTTGTCGTTGGTGGAGCAAGACGAATGCAATTCTTAATCCAAGATTTGCTGAGTTATTCTCGGATAGCTACCAATGGAATTGAGTTTGCTGAGACTGATTGTAACCAAATTTTAGCTCAAGCCCTTGATAACTTACAAGTGGCAATTACAGAAATTCCGGTCAACATTCACAGCGAATCTTTACCACAAGTTATGGCTGACCCCAATCAAATCTTACAATTATTTCAGAATCTCCTCAGTAATGCACTAAAATTTCGCCGCCAAGAGTCATTAGAAATTCAAATTAATGCTGAGTTAAAAGATAATCAATATTGGCAATTTAGCGTTCAAGATAATGGTATTGGTATTAAAGAAAAATACTTCGATCGTATTTTTCAAGTTTTTAAACGTTTACATACCCAAAGAGAATTTCCCGGTACAGGGATAGGGTTAGCAGTCTGTAAAAAAATTGTCGAACGACATGGTGGTAAAATTTGGGTAGAATCAGAGTTAGGATTAGGCTCAATATTCTACTTTACATTAATGCTTGAACCCCAGGCAAAAAACTTTTTCTGCTCACTGACTCTGAATGAGGAAGAAAGATGAAAAATAATGATATGGGAAGACCAATTGAAATTTTGTTAGTTGAAGACTCGGTAAGCGATGCTAAATTAACGATGAAGAGTTTAGCAAACGGCAAAATTGCTAACAATCTGCACTGGGTAGAAGACGGAGAAACAGCAATAGCGTATCTGAAAAATGAACAACAATATCCAGATGCTTTACGTCCAGATTTAATCATCCTAGATTTAAACTTACCAGGAATGGACGGTCGAGAAGTTCTCGCGGAGATCAAATCAGATCAAAACCTCAAAATAATTCCTATTGTGATTGTGACAAGTTCAAACGACGAAGAAGATATATATAGAAGTTACAATCTTCATGCTAATTGTTTTGTCACTAAACCTGTGGAACTCGAACAATTTCTTCAAGTTGTTCAGTTAATTGAAAACTTTTGGTTGGTAGCTGTAAAATTACCAACAGTATCGTAGAAAATTATGGCGAAAATTCCAATTTCAGTTTTAGTCTTAGAAGATAGCGAAAGTGATGCGGCAATGCTGCATCAAATTTTTTCTCGTTCTACTACCGAAAGATGGGAGTTGGTAACAGTAGAAAGATTAGAAAAAGCTCTAGAAATTTGTCAGTCGCGCTCTTTTGATGTTGCTTTAATTGATTTATATCTTCCTGACTCAGATGGATTGGATACAGTGACAACATTTCTGAAAACAGTAACAGATGTTCCCGTAGTTGTTTTAACAGTAGAAAATAACGAAGAACTGGCGCTAAAATCATTGGGAAAAGGAGCGCAAGATTATTTAGTCAAAGGTCACATTACCCCAGAATTACTTTTGCGAGCAATACGCTACGCGATCGAAAGAGGACGTTTGCTGGTAAGATTACAAGAAGTAAACCAGGAATTAGAATCATTTAGTTATTCGGTAGCTCACGATCTGCGATCGCCACTACGTGCAATTGAAGCTTTTGCTAAGTTTCTGCAAGTAGATTACGAAGATCGACTCGATGAAGAAGGAGTTGATTATTTAAAGCGGATTATAACTTCTAGCGAACGGATGAGTAATTTGATTGAAGATTTACTTAGTTACAGCCGTCTCAGCCGTAAGGAAATTAACCTTTCTAGTGTGGATTTGGAATCAATTGTTACTGAAGCGATCGCGCAACAAGAACCAATAGTCGAGGAAAAACAAGCAAAAATCATTGTGGAAAAGCCCTTAAGTACAGTGATTGGAAATGAAACAAGTTTACTGGCAATTATCTCCAATTTAATCAGTAATGCTCTGAAGTTTGTCGCTTCGGAAGTTCAACCAGAAATTATAATTTGGTCGGAAGAATATACACCTAAACAAGAAGAACGAATTTACCTGCAAAGATTGCAACCTCAGTGGGTTCGTTTGTGGATTGCAGATAACGGGATTGGCATTTCTGAACAACATCAAGACAAAATTTTTGGTATTTTTGAACGCTTACATACCCAAGAAGCTTATCCGGGTACGGGAATTGGTTTAGCGATCGCCCAAAAAGCAATTAGTCGCATGGGTGGTAAATTAGGCTTAGAGTCAGAATTAGATCGCGGTAGTCGTTTTTGGGTCGATTTACCCAAGTATACTCAGGAAAATCCGCACCAGCAGAGAGAAGCAGACGAGTAAAGAGATAATTGTTGCATCTGGGTACTAATATGTGGCGTTTTCCTCCAGCAAATTTACAAATATCCTCGCCAGAAGTGCATTTGTGGCGTGCTAATCTGGATTTACCGACTTCGGAAGTAACCAAGCTAGCAGCAAATCTTTCAGAAGATGAATTAGCAAGAGCAAATCGATTTTACTTTGAGCGCGATCGCCGTCGTTTTATTATTGGGAGAGGACGCTTAAGAGAAATTTTAGCTGGTTATTTGCAACAGCAGCCAGCAGAGTTAGAATTTGTTTACAGCGATCGCGGTAAACCCAGTCTCAAGGATAGTGGTAGTTACCGACAAATTGAGTTTAACTTGTCTCACTCCCACGAATTAGTCGTTTATGCAGTAAGTTGCGATCGCGCAGTGGGAATTGACATAGAATATTTGCGATCGCTTCCCGACGCAGAAAAACTCGCGCAACGCTTCTTTTCTCCCCAAGAAACCGCCATAATTAACTCACTTCCTCCAGAAAAGCGACAATTAGCTTTCTTTTGTGGTTGGACGAGCAAAGAAGCTTATCTCAAAGCTACAGGTGCAGGAATCGCTAAATTAGCCGATGTCGAAGTCTCCGTTTCTCCCACACTACCAGCCCAGTTACTCACGGTCAACGGATCTTCGTGTTTCGGCGATCGTTGGTCATTGCAACGCTTCACCCCCGCACCCAATTATATCGCCACTGTAGCCGTTCCAGGAAACACCCAGAAACTAAATTATTTTCAACTTTTCTCAGAAACTACTCATTAAGTGAGACAAAAAAAAGAGTATAACAGAAGAAGTTAGGGTGACATCGCTATCTGTTGGATGCTCTTGCACATTCACAAGGATTTTTTGATGTTAGGCGATATTTCTTCACTAATTAATTCCTTCAAAGCTCGCTTATCACGACAGATTGTGATTTGGGTTTTTGCGAGTATTGTGATTACCGAAATCATTATTTTAATCCCCTCATACAAACGAGAAGAAACTCGTCAACTCCAACAGCTAGAAGAAATTTCTGCGGAATTAACAGACTCAATTGTTCGCTTAAGTCAGCAACAAATGAATCCCAGAATTTTCGCCGAAAAAATCCCTGAACTTACCCAAGGTTCAGAAATAATTATCGGTATAGCACTCTACAATTCCCAAGGAAAATTAGTTGGTATTTACGGTGAAGCACCAGCACTTACCTTTTCTGACTTGAAAAATGCTGATTTTGTGCGTCAGCGTAGTTGGAATGGTAAATATTATGATGTCGCGAGATCGTCTCAGAGTCTCGGTATTCCTTACTCATTAATTATCCGACATAATGCCGCAAAAATTCAACAAATTTTGTTCAATTATACAATCCGAATTGCGCTCTTGGTTTTGTTGATTGCCATTGTCGTGACTACAACCACGATGATAGTTTTAGGAGTAACAGTTATCGTCCCCATTCTCCGGCTTCGCGATGATTTGATGTCTGTAGCAGATGCTTTGAAATTAGAAAACGAGCAGCCTAATTTTTATTCGTTAAAAAGCAACCGGACAGACGAATTAGGCGAAGTCATGGTTGCTTTTAATGAAATGTTTGAGCGAGTGAATTGGGAAATTAAAGCAAGGAAAAAAACAGCAGACAAGTTACAAATCGAAAGAGAAAAATCCGAACAACTTTTACTAAATATTTTACCCGAACCAATTGCCGAAAAATTAAAACAAGGAGAAGTGAATATTGCTCATAAATTTAGCGAAGTGACGATCCTTTTTGCTGATTTAGTTGGGTTTACTGAGCTATCTGCTCGGAAAACCCCCGAAGAATTAGTGAAATTATTAAATGAAATTTTTTCTCAGTTTGACTCTTTTACCGAAGCATATCAACTAGAAAAAATCAAGACAATTGGTGATGCTTATATGGTAGCAGGTGGCTTACCAACTCCTCGCCCAGACCATGCTGAAGCTATTGCAGAAATGGCGCTAAAAATGCAAGCCGAAATGCAAAAATTTAGCGCGAAACATGGCGAAGTATTTAAAATTCGTGTGGGAATTAATACGGGAGAAGTAGTTGCTGGTGTAATTGGGACAAAAAAGTTTATTTATGACCTTTGGGGAGATGCAGTTAATACCGCGAGTCGCATGGAATCTCACGGAATTCCTGGGATGATTCAAGTTAGTGCGACGACTTATGAAATCTTGCAAAATAAGTATGAATTTAAAGAACAAGGTTGCATTCCGATTAAAGGAAAAGGGAAGATGATGACTTATATTTTGTTAGGAAAAAAAGCTGAAAGTTGAAAATTGAAAAAAAACTCGGAAAAATGTCAAAAAGTCAAGAGTTAGCAGCAAAAAATTAATTAAGCGCGCGATCGCCGTTAACTCTGGCAAAATTAAGATTGGATTGTGAAGATCGCCTATCCTAAATTTAGAGTTATCGGGGGTAAAAGAGAAAATGAACGATTTTCTGTTTGGGATCTTTTTAATGTTGGTAATTTTAGGAATCTATTCCTGGTTATCCGCGACACCAGCAGCAGCCCAAGTAGCCATAGCTGAAATAAACTACAAAGGACAAGTCAAGGGTTCCGAATCAGACGAATATATCGAAATTGTCAACAACGGTACAACTCCCGCAGATTTGTCTGGATGGCGAATTAATGCAGGTAGCGACAAACAAGTTTTCTACTTTCCTGCTGGAACAATCTTAAACTCCGGTAGTCACATTCGCGTCTATACCAACGAAATTCATCCCGAATGGGGAGGCTTTAGCTTTGCTAGCAACCGACCTCTCTGGAATAATCAAGGTGACGAAGGACTACTTTACGACGCAGCCGGAACTTTAGTCGATAGTATGAGTTATGTCCCCTAGGGGCGCTTAAGTTCACTTCGTCCCTTTGTCAGTTAAAATCTGGGAGGATTATTGCAAACTGGATTAGGATTATTGATGCAAATAAATCTTCCCGGTCGTCTTTCACCCAAATCTCGGAAAGGATTTCCACAAGTAGGATTAGGATTACTTACACAGTTGAATTTTCCTTTTTTCACTTCACCCAAATCTCGAAAAGTATTTTCGCAAGTAGGATTAGGATTGTTTAAGCAAATAAAGCTTCCTTTTTTTATTGATGGTCGGCGGTTCAGGTAATTATTAGCAGATTGAGCAACTGCATTCCCCGCTATCCCGAAGCTAGTAGTCGTAACTATGGTTGCAGTGACTAACTTTTTCCACCAAGTTTGCCGCAATTTTGACTTCATTGTCGCTTTTTTTCCTTGTAGGTACAGGTTTTCACCACCATGCACGAAAAAAAAAAAATGTCAAGACTTTTTCAGAAAAATTAAGCAAAAACCCGATTCCCAACATCGAACTTAAACCAACCGCTTCTTTTAAAGATCGATATTCGCTAATAAGTAAACTTAACTTGAAAATATCTTGACCTCTAAACTCCACAAGTCAGTAAATGTAGACAAAAGAAACAGCAGATCGAGACAAGAACCGATAAAATAGTCAGGATTTAGTGTTAATCTGTATAAGACAAAAGCCTATGCCGCGTCGAGATGACCTTCATAAAATTCTGATTTTGGGTTCCGGTCCAATTGTAATTGGACAAGCCTGCGAGTTTGACTACTCTGGAACCCAAGCTTGCAAAGCACTTCGTGAAGAAGGTTACGAAGTTGTATTAGTTAATTCTAATCCTGCCTCGATTATGACCGACCCGGAAACGGCGGAACGCACCTACATTGAACCGCTCATTCCGGAAATTGTCGAGAAAATCATCGCCAAAGAACGTCCCGATGCCTTACTTCCGACAATGGGAGGTCAAACTGCTTTAAACGTGGCGGTAGACTTAGCAAAATCGGGCGTTCTCGACAAATATAACGTCGATTTGATTGGTGCGAAGTTACCTGCTATCGAAATGGCAGAAGACCGCAAATTGTTCAAGGAAGCGATGGAACGAATTGGGGTTCCGGTTTGTCCTTCGGGAATTGCGAGTAACCTCGATGAAGCGAAAGCCCTGGCTACGCAAATTGGTTCTTATCCGTTGATTATTCGTCCAGCTTTTACTCTCGGTGGTACTGGTGGTGGTATTGCTTATAACCAGGAGGAATATGAAGAGATGGCTGAGGGAGGAATTGATGCTTCTCCCGTGTCGCAAATCTTGGTCGAAAAGTCGCTTCTGGGTTGGAAGGAATATGAATTGGAAGTGATGCGCGATTTAGCAGATAATGTGGTGATTATCTGTTCGATCGAAAATCTTGACCCGATGGGAATTCATACCGGAGATTCGATTACCGTTGCCCCCGCGCAAACCCTGACAGATAAAGAATATCAGCGTTTGCGGGATATGTCCCAAAAAATTATTCGCGAGATTGGGGTGGAAACTGGGGGGTCGAATATTCAGTTTTCGGTGAATCCGACGAATGGTGAGGTAATTGTCATTGAGATGAATCCGAGGGTTTCTCGTTCTTCGGCTTTAGCGTCGAAAGCGACAGGTTTCCCGATCGCCAAATTTGCGGCTAAGTTGGCGGTGGGTTATACTCTCGATGAAATTAGTAACGATATCACGAAGAAAACTCCGGCTTCGTTTGAACCGACGATTGATTATGTGGTGACGAAGATTCCTCGGTTTGCGTTTGAGAAGTTTCCTGGATCGGAGCCTGTTTTAACCACGCAAATGAAGTCTGTCGGCGAAGCAATGGCGATCGGACGGACTTTTTGCGAATCTTTTCAAAAAGCTTTGCGATCGCTGGAAACAGGACGTTCTGGTTGGGGTTGCGACATCAAGGAAAAGCTACCTTCCCTGAATCAAGTTCGCGCCAGTTTGCGGACTCCGAACCCGGAACGCATCTTTAGTGTTCGTCATGCGATGTTGTTGGGAATGTCTTCGGAGGATATTCACGAACTGACGGGAATTGATATTTGGTTTTTGGATAAGATGCAGCAGATTCTGGAAACCGAGAAGTTTCTCAAGCGTACTGAGTTGAAAAGCTTGACGAAAGAAGAGTTATCTGCGATTAAACAACAAGGATTTAGCGATCGCCAAATTGCTTTTGCAACCAAAACCAACGAAGATGAAGTTCGCGCCTATCGCAAAAACTTAGGTGTGGTTCCAGTTTACAAGGTTGTGGATACTTGCGCGGCGGAATTTGAAGCGTTTACACCTTATTACTATTCTACTTACGAGGAAGGAGAATCAGAGGTAGAGCCTTCAGACAAAGCCAAAGTAATGATTTTGGGTGGTGGTCCGAACCGAATTGGACAAGGAATCGAATTCGACTACTGTTGCTGTCACGCTTCCTATGCGTTACGCAAAGAAGACTTTGTGACAATTATGGTCAACTCCAACCCCGAAACCGTATCCACCGACTACGATACCAGCGATCGCCTTTATTTTGAACCTCTGACCAAGGAAGATGTTCTCAACATCATCGAAATTGAAAATCCCGAAGGCGTAATTGTCCAATTTGGCGGTCAAACTCCGTTGAAATTAGCGGTTCCCTTACAAAACTTCTTGCATAGTTCCCTAGCTGAGAAACTGAAAACGAAAATTTGGGGAACATCACCAGATTCCATTGATACCGCCGAAGACAGAGAACGCTTTGAACAAATTCTGCGTAAATTAGACATCAAACAGCCTCCGAATGGAATTGCGCGCAGTTACGAAGAAGCATTAGCGATCGCCGGACGGATCGGTTATCCTGTAGTGGTGCGTCCTTCCTATGTTCTCGGCGGACGGGCAATGGAAATTGTTTATTCCGATCAAGAATTGGAACGTTACATGACGTTTGCGGTACAAGTCGAACCCGACCACCCAATTTTAATCGATAAATTCCTCGAAAACGCAGTTGAGGTCGATGTAGACGCGATCGCCGACCATACAGGTAAAGTAGTTATTGGTGGAATCATGGAACACATCGAACAAGCAGGTATCCACTCCGGTGACTCAGCCTGTTCTCTACCTTACACCAGTCTCGCCCCCGCCGCCCTCGAAACCATTCGGACTTGGACACATCAACTCGCAACTGCCTTGAAAGTCATTGGTTTAATGAACATTCAATACGCAGTTCAAGGCGAAACTGTCTATATTTTAGAAGCAAATCCACGGGCATCGAGAACCGTTCCTTATGTTTCCAAAGCCACAGGTTATCCTTTAGCTGGGTTTGCTTCGCGAATCATGTCTGGACAAACCTTGGAAGAACTGAAATTTACCTCAGAACCCACCTTAAATCATGTCGCAGTCAAAGAAGCTGTGTTGCCTTTTGGAAAGTTTCAAGGTACAGATATTATCCTCGGACCAGAAATGCGTTCCACAGGCGAAGTAATGGGTATTGATTCTGATTTTGGGAAAGCATTCGCGAAGGCAGAATTAGGCGCAGGAGAACGCTTACCATTGTCAGGAACAGTCTTTGTTTCGACAAACGATCGCGACAAACCTTTAGTAGTTCCCGTCGTTCGCGATTTTCTGGAATTAGGTTTCCAAGTTATTGCTACCGAAGGTACTCAAGCAACCCTCAAAGAAGAAGGTTTAGATGTAGAATTAGTTTTGAAATTGCATCAAGGTCGTCCTCACGTTTTAGATGCGATTAAAAACAAGCAAATTCAACTGATTATCAATACACCTTCGGGACAAGAAGCCAGAGAAGACGGACGCTTAATTCGTCGTACTGCTTTAGCTTACAAAATTCCGATTATTACCACAATTGCCGGGGCGAAAGCTACTGTTTCCGCGATTCGATCTTTGCAGTCTCAACCTTTAGAAGTTAAGGCGTTGCAAGATTATATTACTACCAGTGTCAGTTAGGGATTAGGGATTGGGGGGAAACGGGGGAATTGGGAGAAACGGAGGAATTGGAGGAATTGGAGGAATTGGGAGACAAGGAAGAGTAAATGGTTGGTAAGATGTCTGTTGGTAATTTCCAA
>JAWQFW010000113.1:0-15829 GCA_035968095.1 Oscillatoria sp. PMC 1068.18 | reverse complement strand
ATAAAAATTCACTAAGTTCTTGAAAAGTAATATACCCTGATTTAGGTAAAGTAAAAATAATAAAACCTAATCCTGCTAATAAAAATAAATCGCCCCAGCGAGACGCGATCGTATTCAATGTTTTAGCTTTTATTGCTTGTTTATATTGTCGTTCGCAAGCGGGATAAAGATGCTGCTCGGCGAAAGATTTTTGCTTATCAAGATTAAGTAAAAGCTCTTTAATTCCCTGATGTAGACTATAAAATTGTTTAAAAATTAGATTCCATTCTTGCCTCATGCTTGACAGATATTTTTGCATTTTTTTGAGAGGAAAAATATATAAGGGAAAGGCAAGAATTAAGATAATTAGCAGACAAGATAGTAATAAAGGCGAAATAAAAGCCATCAAAATAAAACACCCTAATACAGTTGCTACTGCTGCAAAAACTGAGGGAATTCTCTCTAATGAATTGGCTAAAGTATTAATATCTTCTGTTAAAACGAGAAAAATTTTGGACTCTGCTGCTTCAATTAACTTTAAGGGACTAGCTAAAATTTGTTTAGTTAAATTTAAACGTAAGTCAAAGATAGTTTTTTGTGAAAGTTTACTTAAAAAGTAAGTAGAAACAGCGCTAAAAAAACCAAATCCTATCCAAGCAAAAATAAAGCTAATAAGAAATAAACGAAAATGAGAAAGTTCTGTGGAAATAATCAAATGAATAAGAGCAATAATTCCTGAAGAACTTGCTCCGGCTAAAAGTCCTGTTATTAAAGCTAATACAAAGTTTTTCTTTGAGTTTTGGAGCAAAAAAAATATAACTTTCATGGATAAGTGGCTTTAGTTTATCGATCTGATGTTGTCTTTTTTAGTCATGATTGATGACTATCAGGAAATTGGTTATAGACATAAAATAAGCTTTTTAGTTTTGGTTGTAACCAACAAAATAGCCGAATTGGTTTAAATTCCAGGAAATATTGGATCAATTTGTTGTTATTCATAAACATTTTCTGAACATAGCAGTTTTGGAAAATTGGAGTCCATTTTTTCCTAAATTCTCCTTCTATTTGTCGATAACGCCAATCTGCATTGCCTTTACTGAGATGAGTTAAGTGAAAATCCACAACATAACAAGAATAGCCTTTTAAGATAGCGTTGAGACATAAATCTGTTCCGTAAAAATGAAATCCTTTTAATTCAGGAGAACAGAATAAGTTTGCAGTAGTTTTAATTAAAAGAAAGTTTTCATCTAAAGTGTGAACTTTTTGCGGAAATTGACCAGTCCAATGAGGAGTAAAGTTAGGGTCAGTTATTTTGGCGACCAGTTTGAAATCTTGATTGCGACCAGCGTTACCAACAACTGCCCAATTTGAATCTAGATTATCTAGTTCTGTTAAAACTTTTGTTAATTGTTCAAAATTATCTCCTTGATTCACGAGTACGTCTTGATGACAAAGAATAAGAAAGGGTTCTGATGTTTCTTGTTTGATTTTATTGAAGGTACTATAGGGTTCGTAGATGTTTCCTTGAGAGTTATCAAAAAGGGTGTAGCGACATCTAGTTTCATCAAATCCAGCCTTTAAAAATGAGGCTTTCATGTTCTGGTATAACGTTAAGTTATTTGCGATTGTACAAATATGGAATAGGGTCATAGCCAGTTGCCTTATTGGTCTGTTTTTGAGATTCTTTTGATTACGATAACACAGGAATTATCAATTTCGGGTTTGAGGTGTTTTTATTGATGTTTTATGCTTGGGTGAGGAGGACTTTTAGTTTTTGATAATCTGATGAAGTTTGAGTGTCAATAATTTTTTTAATGCCATTTTTTTGAAAACAGTATTTTTGTTGTCGGATTTTAGCATCTGGCGATCGCGTACCCAACCAATTAGTCGAACCAACCATTAAGTTATGGTACTCGCGATCGCGGTGTGGTAGTATCCATCCTAACAATTTGCCAATTCCTGTCGCTTGCTCGCAACGGCGGTTATGCTCGACGAAGATTTTACCCATTTGAGCGATTTTCAGTCCTTGTCTTGATGCTCTGAGAAAAAATTCTGCGTGTTCGTTAGCTAGAACTCGTCCTTCCCAACCTACACTCTGAACGGAGGCGGTTTTGGCTAAAAAAGTATTAGAAACGCGATCGCATTTCACGACATTTTTTGTGACTACACCGTGATGCTGAAAAAATCTTTGATAGACAATCTCGCCAACTTGCTCGAAAATTGCGGTTCCGTATTGTTCTTTACCTTGGGAACCACCCACAAGATCGTAATCAAATTCTGCTAGAAATGCTAACAAAGTTTTTAAGCAAGTATGTTCTGTAAAAATGTGGTCATCATCACAAAGAAAAAAATACTTTGTTGTCACTTGCTTGAGTAAATGGTTCCGTCCTGCCCCTAATGTATGTCCGGCTTCAAAAGGTAAAGTTAACCAAATAATATTTTTTTGCGGAGATTCTCGATTTTCAAAAAGATTAGTTCGACTATCTTCACAAACTAAAATTTTTACGGTCGGATAATATTTCCTAATTGATTTCAGCAAGCGAAAAATACAGCAGGGTCGCTCAAAAGTTTTCACAATAATGGTAATATCTTCGCTCCAATTTCCCTCATAGGCATTGTTTTCCCATGTTTCTGACCATTTCCGAAAATTGTTTCTTACTTCAGTAATTATTGTTTCTCTTTCTGGCTTGGGAAATTTCTTGCCAATAATCAGCCCAATAATCAGGACTAAAGTAAAAAATGTCGGTATAATATAAAAATTGGCAGCTAACATTTTACTTTTTATGTTAATTACAATTGTTAACCATAATTGCAACGCTAATGCAGTAGAATTGATTTCTGGTTTTCGTTCTTGTGGTGAAGTTTTGGCAATTGATAGTGGTTCTAATTTAGATAATTTTTCTCAAAATTACTTCGATCTCAAATTACCTAATGTTTATTATGCTAACTTACTTAATATTGCTTGTCAAGAGTTGGCAAACAAATCTCAACATTCTTTACTTTACTTTATTTGTTCTGATGTAAAAATTAGTAATTATCACTTAACAATTCAATATGCAGAAGAGGCATTTCGCAATCCTGCTGTGGGAATTTATGCTCCTGCGTGCAACAATTCTGGTCATCCACAAATGCAATGTCAAAAAACAAATAAACTTCGACCTGTAGTGTTTGTGGAAGGTTTTTGCTTTGCGATTCGTTTAAGTTTATTGCAACAACTTTGTCCAGTAGATACAGAGGTTAATTATGTGGGCTGGGGTTTAGATGTTTATTTAGCTTATTTAGCTTTTAAGCATCATTTACAATCGGTAGTTGATGACAGAATTATTGTTGAGCATGATTCTCCTTGTGGCTATAGTTTAGCTTTAGCTAGACAGCAAAGAAATAATTGGTTTTCTCTTCAAAGCCAAGAAGCACAAAGGTTTAGGAAATTAACCAGTATTCAGTTGTTAAAGTCTAGTTTTGGCGTTCAATTATGTAAGTTAATCTTTTGAGTCAACTAATTATGATAGTTATTAAATATAGAGGTAGATTGGGAAATTGGTTGTTTCAATATTGTCTTGGGAGAATTGTGGCTAGGAAAACGGGTTTGAAGTTAAAAACGAAACCAATTAGGGGTTTTGTTAATACTTACGAAAAAATTGATGGGATAAATTTGAGTAAGTTTCCTTATTTATTTGATAAACAAGTAACTTATACAGATGAAAACTTTGATTTTGACGATTTATCAAATGACTGTAAGATTAGATTATATGGTTTCTTCCAAAAAATAAAATTATATGAAGGATATCCGGTTAAAGAATGGTTACAAATCAATAATTTATTTGAAGCTCATCCGCAAGATGTGGTTGTGCATATTAGAATTGGAGATTATGTAAAATTAAAGCGAATGTTAGCTCCGGAATTTTATTTAAAATCAATCGCTCTGGCTCAACCGAGAAAATTATATATCTGTACAGATAGCCCCAGAAGTGATTTGCTTAATCTTTTCGATAAATTCAATCCGGAAATTGTTAACTTAGACACTATAAAAACTTTTCAATTTATTAAATCATTTCAGAAAATTATTATTTCTCAAAGTACCTTTAGTTGGTGGGCAGCTTACTTGTCGAATGCTGAAGAAATTTATTTTCCTAAAGTTTATACTTGTGAGAAATTATTTAATTGGCATAATCATGATTTAATTCCTAATGAAAAACGCTATATTGTTATTGACAAAATATAAAAAGGATGCTTAAAAGTTGAGTTAAAAAGTTCTGAGTAAGTTTGCAGCTTAGGTGAAAAAAATTGATAAGTAATCGGAAGAGTTAATGCTGATGATGAAAGCTCAAATAGCTTTGATAATTATTTTAAAGAGCAACAGCTTGATGGCTAGAGAAACGGTGACTTAAGTAAAAGTTAATTTAATGACGTTGTTGATGAAAAGGTTTTCTACGATCTCGGTCGCTTGGTTACAATTAACTCATAATAAAGTCCGTTTGGTGGTGGCAATTATTGGGATTGCTTTTGCGGCAATTTTGATGTTTATGCAGTTAGCTTTTTTAGATTCTTTGTATGATAGTCAAACAGCTTTGCATAGACGTTTGCAAGCCGATTTGGTGTTAATTAATCCCAAAATGAAAACTTTAGCGAGTACGGAGGAATTTCCGCGTCAGTATCTTTATCGAACGATGAATATAGAGGGGGTAGAATCAATTAGTTATTTGTATCATGGACAGCGATCGCTGAAATATGGTGATACAATTGGTGGTAAGGGCGTGATTGTGATTGGGATCAATCCGGAAAATCCGGCGATCGCCTTTCCCGACTCAGAACGCTTACTCGCGAAACTCCGAACTGTGGGTACAATTCTTTTCGATCGCAATTCCGACTTGAAAGAATACGGGACGATCGTACAAGATTTAGCAACCGGAAATCCCGTGCAAGCAGAAGTTAACGGACGACAGGTTTGGATTGTAGATACCGTTGATTTTGCGGGTGCAAGTTTTGCTGATGATGGTAATATCGTCACCAGTACAGCGACATTTACGAAAATAACTGGACGTAGTGCGGAATATCTTACCATTGGCTTGATTCGGATCAAACCGAACTTCGATCCTCAAGTCGTACTTCAGGCAATTAAAGCACAAATTCCCAGTAGTCTCAAAGCAATGACTCTTGAAGAATTTATTGACTACGAAAAAAACTATTGGTCAACCAGTGCGCCGATTGGTTTTATCTTTGGGGTGGGTGTATTTGTGGGCTTTTTAGTGGGAGTAATTATTGTTTACCAAATTTTGTTTAACGAAGTGTCCGATCATTTGCCAGATTATGCACTTCTCAAAGCTAGAGGCTATAAACATCGCTATTTTTTGAATATTTTATTTCAAGAAGCTTTAATTATTGCCGTTCTGGGTTATATTCCTGGTTTTGCGCTTTCTTTAGGATTATATGCAATCAGTAAAGATGCTACAGCCTTACCGATTGAAATGACTTTAACGAGAGCGATTTTTGTTTTGGGGCTAACAGTAGGAATGTGTTTTGTTTCCGGAGCAATTTGTATGGGAAAATTACAACAAGCAGATCCAGCAGAACTATTTTTCTAATTAAAAATGAAGCTATTGTTGCTAGAAATTAAGGGTCGAAGGGCAGTCACGGGGGGACTTTTTCGACATAGATTTTGGGGATGGCGGTTCTTTGAGGAGCAAAAAAGATGATGGCAAACGAAGCGATCGTCGCAATTAAGGATCTTAATCACTTTTATGGTGAGGGAGAATTGCGAAAGCAAACTTTATTTGGGATTAATTTAGTAGTTCGACCCCAGGAATTTATTATTATTACGGGTCCGTCGGGATCGGGAAAAACCACCTTATTGAGCTTAATTGGTTGCTTACGAGCCGTACAAAAAGGTAGTTTAAAAATTTTCGGTCAGGAACTTAAAGGAGCGACGAATCCACAGCTTGTCACAATGCGACGTAACTTTGGTTATATTACTCAAGCTAGTAATCTTTTAAACTTTTTAACAGCGCAACAAAATGTGCAGATGTCGTTGGAATTGCATCCGGGTTTATTACCCCAAGAAATCCGGGAAAAAGCCCAAGCGATGTTAGAATTAGTCGGATTAGGCGATCGCCTGAATTATTACCCGAATCGCCTTTCGATTGGACAACGCCAGAGAGTAGCGATCGCTTGCGCTTTAGTAACCCAGCCGAAATTAGTTTTAGCAGATGAACCAACGGCGGCTTTAGATAAAGTTTCTGGGCGGAATGTGGTTACTTTAATGCACCGATTAGCCAAAGAACAAGGTAGTGCAGTGATTGTCGTTACTCACGATAACCGCATACTTGACGTAGCAGACCGAATTATTAATGTCGAAGACGGCAAACTTGGGTTAGCTTTAAGCCACGAACTCTCGATCGCGTTACCAGGATTTGATGAAACTTTGTTAACAAACGCGATCGCTGCCAAAAACAGCACTGGGGAGAGCATACCCATAATTCAACCGAAAGTTTTGACCTTCGCACCCGGAGAAATCGTCATTCAACAAGGAGAATTAGCGACTAAATTTTATGTTCTCCTCGAAGGAATCGTCGAAGTTTGGAAAGAAACCCCAGATCAGTCACCGAAACTATTAAACCGCCTGACTCGTGGCGAATACTTTGGTGAAATTGGCTTGTTAGAAGGAAGTGAGCGTACTGCAACTGTACAGGTAGCCAAAGCAGCCGAAGCTAAGATAATTGTGATTGAAAAAGACTTTTTCCAACTGATGATGGAGAATTCTGACCAAACCAGCAGCGATGTTGCGCGACGAATGAACCAGCGTGTCCTGAAAAGTCATTTAACGAATATTTTGCCCAATCTCGAATTGGAAAATTTAGATCGAGCGATCGCCAAAGTGAAAGTAGTTTACTACGGACCCAACTCGAATATTATTCAACCAGGAGACTCGCCGCAAAAGTTTTATGTCCTTGCGAAAGGAAAAGTGCAGATCCTCCGACAAGATCGCTCAGGCGTAGAAATTCCGGAAAAAACCATCTTTCCTGGGGAAACTTTTGGAGCGAGAGAGTTGATTGTCGGCGAAAACTATTCTTATACTGTCCGTGTACTACCTAAGATAGAAGCAGAAGTGATGGTCTTGGAAAAAAAGGTCTTCTCAGAACTAATGGTTGCTGCTTACAGCAAACTGATTTTTACCTCAGATACTGAGTTAGATCGAGTAGCCTCTGTTTTGCATCGTCGTCTGATGAAGAAAATGTCAAAAAGTTAACTAAGATCCCTTTCCCTCCTAATATGAGGACTTCAATGTGGATAAAAAACTCTTGAAATTCCGCTTTCCTACCAGAACGATCGTCTTACTTTTAATTCTCGGTCTGCTTACAGGTGGAACAATCTTTTTTATCCAGAGGCTTAGAGAACGAGAGATCGCTGAAACTGAATTATCGGAAGCTACAATTAACGCAGTCGAGATCGAGCAAATTACTGCATTAGGACGCTTAGAACCTCAAGGCGAAATTATTTACTTAGCTGCTCCCAGTGCAACTAAACGTCTCAGTCAATTGCTTGTCCAAGAAGGAGATGCGGTAGACGCAGGTGAAGTAATTGCAATTATGGATGGTTTAGAATTGCGTCAAGCCGATTTGAAAAGTGCGGAAGCGAAAGTGAAAGTTGTCGAAGCACGCTTGGCTCAAGTCAAAGCAGGACAAGCACCAGGGGATATTGAAGCCCAAAGTCGGAGAGTTGCCGAACTCCAAGCGCAGTTAACCGGAGATGTTACCGTCCAAAAAACGGCGATCGCCCGTCATCGGGTAGAGTTAGAAAAAGCTGAAGTTGACTATCAACGTTATCAACAGTTAGCAGCCGATGGAATCGTGGCTCAATCGGAAGTTGATGAGAGACGCTTGGAAATGGAGTTGATTCGCAAGCAAATTGAGGAAGCCGAAGCTAGTTTAGACCGAATTCAGGAAACTGGACGCGAACAGATTGAAAATGCTCAAGCGAAGTTAAACAGTGTTTCAGAAGTACGTTCGAGTGATGTTTCTGTCATCCAAGCGGAATTAGAAGAAGCGATCGCTAATTTGGCGAAAGTTAAAGCAGATCTGGACACTTTCTACGTGCGTTCTCCCGTCTCCGGACAAATTTTGAGTGTGAATAGCAAAGCCGGGGAAATTGTCGGTAATCGCGGGATTGTGGCGATCGGACAAACTCAGCAAATGTATGTCAGCGCCGAAGTCTATGAAAGTGATATTCAGTATGTTAAAGTTGGGCAATCAGCAGCGATCGTTAGCGAATATGGCGGTTTCGAGGGCGAACTGCAAGGCGTAGTTGAGCAAATTGGGTTACAAATCGACCAACCCGGAATCACTAACGACGATCCCTCAGCCCGTGCTGATGTGCGAGTGGTGAAAGTTAGTATTCGCCTCGATCCCCAAGATAGCGATCGCGTCAAAAATCTCAATAAATTACAAGTTCGAGTCTCGATCCAAATTTAATTTATATGTAATGAAAAAAACCACACAGTTGAGACAGCTTTTGCACAGTCAACAACTGGAATTTCTCTTAGAAGCTCATAACGGTATTAGTGCCAAAATTGTTGAAGAAGCTCAATTTTCAGGAATTTGGGCGAGTGGTTTAGGAATCTCAGCCCAATTAGGAGTCCGCGATAATAATGAAGCCAGTTGGACGCAAGTTTTAGAAGTAGTTGAATTTATGTCTGATGCCACCTCGATTCCAATTTTACTCGATGGTGATACTGGCTACGGTAACTTTAATAATCTGCGTCGCTTGGTCAAAAAGCTCGAACAACGGGAGATTGCGGGAGTTTGTATCGAAGATAAATTGTTTCCCAAAACCAATAGTTTTATCAACGGGACAACTCAACCTTTAGCAGATATCGCCGAATTTTGCGGTAAAATCAAAGCCGCTAAAGATGCTCAATCAGATGACGATTTTGTGGTCATTGCCCGCATCGAAGCCTTGATTGCGGGGTGGGGATTAACCGAAGCTTTAAAGCGGGCTACAGCTTACACAGAGGCAGGGGCAGACGGTATTTTGATTCACAGTGCCTTGAGTGTGGCTGATGAAATTTTAGCCTTTAAACGCGAATGGGGCGATCGCACTCCCGTAATTATTGTCCCCACAAAATATTACTCGACCCCAACCTCAATTTTTCAAGACTATAACTTTTCCATTGTTATCTGGGCAAATCATTTATTACGGGCTGCGGTAACTACGATGCAAACTGTCGCCAAAACTATTCACCAAGAAGCAAATTTATTAAGTATTGAAGATACAATTGTTCCCGTTTCAGAAGTATTTCGCTTACAAGATTCCGCCGAACTTTTACAAGCCGAACAACGCTATCTTCCTCATTCTCAACGCTCAGTTAAGACAATTCTCTTGGCTGCATCGCGCGGAATTGAATTCGGTCAATTAACTGAAACCAAACCCAAATGTATGCTAACTTTACAAGGTCAACCTTTACTCGCACAAGTAGTTGCTAGTTACCATAAAGTTGGCATTAAAAATATTACTGTAGTGCGGGGTTATCAAAAACAAGCTGTTAATTTGCCCAATCTCGATTATGTTGATAACGATCGCTACGATTCTACTGGCGAATTAGTTTCTTTAGCAACCGCCCTCGAAACAAATTCTCGAACTGATAGCGATTTAATTATTGGCTACGGCGATGTTTTATTAAAGCAATATATCTTACAATTACTCTTAGAAAATACCAGCGAATTAGCGATTGTTGTTGATGCCAATTGGCGCAATCGTTCCCCTCGTGTCCGCCCCGATTATGTCAATTGTTCTTTAGTAAATTCAACAAAAGCCTTTTATACCCAAGTATTTTTGAGAGAAATTGGTAGTAATCTTAGCGAAACAGAAATTTGTGGTTTATGGACAGGTTTACTCAAAGTTTCTGGACAAATAAAGCAGATTTTTCCGGAAATTGTTACAAAATTACTTCAGCAACCCTTAATGGAATCCCAAGGCAGAATACCCGATTTAATTAATGAATTAGTCTCCCAAAAATGCCAAATTGAAGTAATTTATATTACCGGACATTGGCTTGATGTTGACGAAATTGAAGACATTCTTAAAGTAGGAAAATTCTCATGATTCGTTCCTCAGAATTTATTAACGCAGCTTATGATCGTGGGTTCAAATTTTATACAGGTGTACCTTGTTCCCATCTCCAATCATTTATTAACTGCGTCATTGACTCGCCAAATTTACGTTATGTTGCAGCTACCAACGAAGGCGATGCGGTGGCGATCGCGTCTGGGGTAGAATTAGCAGGACAACCGAGTATAGTCATGTTCCAAAATTCCGGTTTAGGTAATGCTGTTAATCCTTTAACCTCACTCAATGCAATCTTTAAAATTCCCATTTTACTCATTGTAACTTGGCGAGGACAACCAAACCAAACTCCCGACCAACCCCAACATCAACTCATGGGGGAAATTACACCCAACTTACTCGATTTGATGCAAATTCCTTGGCAATATTTTCCCACAGAAACCGCCCAAATTGAATTAACATTGAATCGCGTCGTTAAACAGCTAAGAGAAAATCAAACTCCCTCGGCTTTAATTCTGCAAAAAGGGTCAGTAGAACCAGCATCCTTAAGTTCTCAATTAGCAATTAAACCCCCTTCGGCAATTCCTCCTTCACCTTACCCTTCTTCCAGCGCTAAATTTAGTCGCTACGAGATTTTAAAAGCCATTCAAAGTGTGATTCAGCCTCCTGATATTTTATTAGCAACTACTGGATATACCGGACGCGAATTAGCAGCAATTGAAGACCGAGAAAATCAATTTTATCTAGTAGGTTCAATGGGATGTGTTGCTAGCGTCGGACTCGGTATCGCCTTGACACAACCCCAGCGACAAGTTACTGTCATTGATGGAGATGGCGCAGCTTTGATGCGCTTAGGGGCTTTGGCAACTATCGGTTACGAACGTCCCGCTAACTTAACTCATATTTTACTGGATAATCACTCCCATGAATCCACAGGAGGACAATCTACAGTCTCAGGATCGATCAATTTTGGCGCGATCGCCTCTGCCTCTGGTTATGAAAAAGTAATTCTCGCTACGACTCCCGAAGAAGTTAAATCTGCGTTAAAATCTGCATCTCAACAATTAACTTTTATTCACGTCAAAATTCAACCCGGTACTCTCAAACAACTTCCACGACCAAAAATTTCCCCCGAAATTGTCGCGCAACGCTTACGTCAATTAATGAGTAGCTAAAATAGCTGGATAAATTAATTCTCTAGCGCGAATTAAGTGTTGGTAATCGTCAATTTCTGCCCAAATTAAGTTAGGGACAAGCTGATAATAAACCGGATAACTTTTCGCAACAGCAACTAATCCGTCTGTTTCGTAATCTCCTTTTAAATTAGTCTCAAACCTTAACTTCGCTTCGGCTAACATTTCTGCAAATAAAGATAAAGAAATTTTGCAAATCCCCACAAATTCGCCAGTAATTTGTTGTAATTTTTGGGGATTTTTCGACATAGTAACAATTGTTTCTTGCTTTGTTTCCACATAAACTTCATCACCAGCATTCGTTTTACCCGACAACAAAATTACATTATCTTTGGGAAAATTAATTACAGTTGTTAATGCTTGTTGTTCGTAAATTAAATCTGACTCTAGAAGTAAGAAATCACTGTTAATCAAGTTTCTCGCACAAAATAGGGAATAAAAACTACCTGACTCTGCGTACTTCGGATTAAATTGTGTAGTAATTATTTCGTACTTTTTCGCAAGAGTCTCGTAAAATTCATGATGATATCCAGTAACAAGAATAATTCGTTTAATCCCACTCTTAATTAACTTTTCAATCGACTCTTCAATAATTGGTTTTTCGCCGAATTGGAGAAAGCCTTTTGGCTGCGATTTTCCTAAATCTTGTAGCCTAGTCCCCATTCCAGCCGCTAAAATAACCGCAGTTGTAATCATTTCCATAACTCCGCACAACAATTAAGAAAACGTTCGATATCTTGTACTTGAATATCTCCCATATTAGCAACTCGAAAAATTTTATTATTGAAGTTTCCTTGTCCTGCATAGATAATAAATCCAGCTTTTTTGAGAGTTTTATGTAGTTTTTCATAAGCCAGATTTTCTGGTAAAATAAATGAGGTAAGCACACAAGAATAGTCTGGTTCAGATAAGAGCAATTTCGCCCCTAATTGCTGAAGTCCTTGACGAATTTTTTGTGATAAAATTGAGTAATGGTGATGTCTCGCTTTCCACCCACCTGTTTCGGCTAATTCTTTCAAAGCTTCTTGCAAAGCATAGCTAACCTGGACAGCTTGGGTAAATGGAGAATAGCCTGTAATTTGTGCTTTTTGATAGCGATAAATATCTAAATATAGTGAGGTTGCTGCTGAGGAACGAAGTTGAAAAACCGAGGATTTAACTAAGAGAAAAGATAATCCCGGAACTCCATGTAAACATTTGTTAGCAGTTGCCGCACAAGCTTCAATATTCCAGCTAGCAAAGTCAATATTTTCTGCACCAAAACTAGAGACACAATCAAGTAATAAAGGAACTTGAAATCGTTGACAAAGTTGACCTAATTGGGGAAGATTGTTGAGTCTTCCGGTAGTGGTTTCGTGGTGAACAGCGACGACATGAGTAATAGCTTGATCTTGCTGGAGACAGTTTTCCACCGCGACAAGATCCATTGGTCGCTCCCAAGGTGAGATAATTGTCTCGACGAGTTTACCATGTAGTTGAATCATCTTCGCCATGCGATCGCCATAAACCCCGTTTACCACTACCAAAGCTTTTCCCTCCCTCGGAATCAAACTTGAGAGCATGGCTTCAACAGCACAAGTTCCCGATCCTGTCAACAAAATTACTTCATAATTAACATTAGTTTCGGGATAAATGTTGAGCAAACGTTGTTGAATATCGAGGGTAAGTTCAGCAAATTCTGGTTCCCGATGACACAAATCTTCTTGCAGTAATGCGCGACGAACTCGTTCGCTAAGGGTGACAGGACCAGGATTAAGTAAAAGCATTTTTTGACTTTTTTTCTAGGACAACGTTAAGAGATTTTTTTGCTAATTTTCCCAAATGAGTTTTGTTGTTGAGAAACTTAGGAAAATCCGTCTTGAAAAACTTGATTTTAGATGAGAGAGAAGAGATAATCATCATTGAATTAACTTATTTAATTGAGAAGCTGTAGACTCAGGTTGACCATTAAGAGGAAAAATCAAAATACTCTTAACTCCTGGGTTCTTAACCAATTTTTCTAAATGAGAAAATTGTCGTTCCGTGATTGCAATTCCATCAGTTTGTTGAACATAGTTTAATTCTTGCTGGAAATTGTTTTCATCATAAACTTGAATAAATACGCGGTCAACATTCCATTTTTGCCAGTCCGCAGCAAAATATCTTTTAGCCCAATAAGGATTATGATGACAGAGATCAAAACTAACCGCAGGGTTCGCTTTTTTCATTTCCGTAATTAACAGTTGCACAAACTTAGTCAAATTAGCAGTCCGGTCAATTTTTCCGGGAAGTTCTGCGTGATAGCCAAGATAATCATCCCATTGAACTGCATCAATATCGGGATATTTAGTCACAAATTCAACTAAGATATTCTTGAAAAAATTAGCAACTTCAGGTATTTCTACATCCAGCACATAATGGTCAACACCAGGATGAGTTTTATCGACACCGGGAACAATCCATTTCCGAGAAACAGCTAAGTCAAAAACCGGACTATTTTCGTCAATTTTAATTCCTTTTTCAAAGTAAGCATGAACTTCCATTCCTTGTTTATGTGCTTCGTCAATTAACCAATCTAACCATTGGTCTTGAAACTTATTCGGACAGCTTTGGTAGCTTAAGGTTTGTTGCATGACTTGGCTTTTATACATTGTACAAGCATTACCCCAAACTCCATGAATAATTGTATTAATTCCTTGGGAACGATAGTAGCGTACTCGTTCGCGAATGGTTTGTTCGCTAGCGTTATTTGTGATTTGGTAACGACTTAAATAAATACCGCGAATTGCTTTTTGTTCCCAAGGAGTTTTGGCTTTTGTCGGTAATGGTGAAGCTGAAGGAGTTGTTGGTTCAAGTTTTTCTAAGTCTGTTGTAGGAGGAGAAGGAGTGGGATTAGAATTAGGGTTTGTTGAAGCTACGGGAGTTGGAGTTGATGGGGGATTAAAGTTAGGATTTTCAGAAGCTATGGGAGTTGGAGTTGATGTGGGAAGGGAAATTTGTTGAAGCTGGGAGAAAAGTTGGCTAAAATTGGGAATTCCATGTTGACTGAACCACCAATAACCACCACCTAAGATGATAAGAATGAAAGAAATTGGAATGTTTCCGCAACCACAGCCACTGGGCTTTTTTTTGGGGTTTGACATTGTTGAGATAGTTATAGTTGAGCTAATGAAGATGAATAACTAAATCTGGATTTTTTGGGCTAGTTAAGAACTATTTTGCTAAAATAGTAAGTAATGATTGCTTTAATTTTAAGCAAGGGAAGATTAAATGGGTAGTGTTTATTGCGATTTGTAACTGTTTTTGATTATTTAAATTGCTTTTTTCTGCAATAAGCAAAAATATTCCGATTGTGACAAAATTGAGCAAATATGCCAGCAAAAGATATTTATCATAACTGTATGAAAACTGCCTTAATCAAAGATGGTTGGACAATTACCCACGACCCCCTTAGTTTAAAATGGGGAAAAAAAGATATGTATGTTGATTTGGGAGCCGAGCAATTAATCGCAGCAGAAAGAGCAGAACATAAAATTGCTGTGGAAATCAAAAGCTTTACGGGTTTATCCCAGATGAACGATCTAGAAAAAGCAATTGGTCAGTATATTATTTATTATGATGTTCTTACTCAAGTTGAGCCAGACAGGAAACTTTATCTGGCTGTATCCCAAGAGGTTGCTACTGAACTATTTGAAGAACCCATTGGGGAACTTTTGTTAAGAAATAATCGCGTTCGCCTATTAATTTTCGAGCCTGAAGCGGAGGCTATTGTTAAATGGACACCTTAGCGCAAGATCGCCAGATTATTGAAAAAGTTATCTCTGAATATGCAGCAATTCCCTATGCACATGGGGAGATTGAACGACATAGTGTTTTCGATCGATCGCGCGATCGCTATCTGTTAATGATCGTCGGATGGGAGGGAGTACGTCAAGTTCACGGCTGTATCATCCATGTGGAGATTATCAACGGTAAAATTTGGATTCATCGAGACGGTACTGAAGAAGGGGTTGCTAGAGAATTTCTCAATGCAGGTATTCCCAAAGAACGTATCGTTTTAGCTTTTAAGTCTCCTAGTCTGAGAAAACATACAGGATTTGCGATCGCGTAATCTCTCAAGTGCGATCGCTCTAGTTGATAATCTTACCAAGTTCCCGTCTCCGTTAGCAAGAAATTATCTTTAAGGTGTATTGATAAAATCGCGAATTACCTGTGCAAATTCAACGGCTTCGTTTCGATTGAAATTACGATTTGTACCTAAAGCATAATTGCCAGATATGTAAATTTCTTGAGAATTAGAAGCGATTTGTAATACTACCACAAAAACTGTTTCTTTGCGGTTTGTTTGGTTAATTAAAGAATGTAAGTCTACTCTAATTCCATTTGAGTCCATTCTAATACTTGAAACTTTTCTTTCTCTTGAGGTTCTTTTGACTTTGACTCCAACTTCGTTAAAAGAATATTGGCGCTTAGTATGTTTCAATAACTTGTTAATTTTAAGACTTACTTGATTTTTAGTTTTATCAAAAACAAATGTTCGAGTATCCGACCAAAAAAGTCCGAAACCACCCATAAAAGTACAAAAAAGGGTAAACAAAATTCCCATTAATGGGGGAAAAGTT
>JAWQFW010000112.1:12873-15985 GCA_035968095.1 Oscillatoria sp. PMC 1068.18 | reverse complement strand
ACATAAATAACTCTTTTATAAACAGGAGCAAAACCGACAGCTTCATAAAGATGTAATGCACCAGAAGGATTGGTTGTATCAACAGCTAAAAGTGCCGTATCCATACCAGCAGCTTGTAAACTTCGCATCCCAGTTAATAACATTACCGTAGCTAAACCTTGCTTACGAAAACCGCGAATTGTCCCCAAACAAGAAATCCAACCTTCACGAGAATTTTTGCGTTGATTTGCTGCGGAATTGATGTAACCAGAGCAAAAAGAAACAAAAGTATTATTTGGAGCGACCGTGATAAAATCAAGTTCCTGACGATAATCAGGATCGCTAATTTCGTATGCAAACTCCTCCACAGTAAGCGGTTGATAATTCCAATGATCGATAAAAGATTGATTGAACATTTCCACCCAAGCAACTATCTCCTGTTCGTAGTTCGGATGGCGTACAATGTAACCAGAAGGAAACTGAGGTTCTGGAATCAGTTCTAGTAGCGACCTTTGCATCCGATAGAAATAACGTTCCACCTGAAAACCAGCGTTATCGAGAAAACTAATGCGACTTTGATTTTCCGCACGTGCGCTAGTGAGCAACCTTACAGATAGTTTATCTCGGTCTGCCACCTCACGCGAGATCCTTTGCACCCAAGCCAAAATCTCCTTTTCCAAATTACTACTTCGCGCTGTGGGATGAATTGAAAACCACAAAAAACTCTCAACAAACTTGGTAGTTTTCTTCAGCAAAATATTAGCAAACCCAACTAATTTACCTTCGCTATCTTCCCAAAGACAAACATCACGAGATAAATCAAAAAGCGGATTTTCCAACATTCGCCTTAACTCAGAAATAGATGTACCTTCATCAAGATTATCGACAGCCTCACAATCATTAATTAACTCAACAATTTTGGCTAAATCAGCTTCATCTTGATCAAAGCGTTTTGTTATCGTTAGCATAAAAAGTACCGAAAAAATGTCCTTTCTTAGAAGAGAATTTGCTAGAGAATATCACTGACTACAAAAGTTTCATCCCATCGGGAGATAAACTCAAAGAAAGTATGTATTCCTAGTAAAAAAGGGTCGCATAGGAATTGAACCTATCTAATATCGGTTAAAAGCCGATTGCATCAACCACTCTGCCAGCGACCCAAACTTCAATTAACATTAATAAATGACTTTTAATTGGGAACTGATAACTGCTAACTGTTAACTGACAAACTCCCCGACTTGGACTCGAACCAAGAACCCTCCGGTTAACAGCCGGACGCTCTACCATTGAGCTATCGAGGAATAAAATCCACCGGGAAAGTACCGCCCTTTCTACCTCTGCGTTATCAGCACAGCGCCTCGCTTTTCGGCTTCCGGTGGAAAAAAAAGGAAGGTGGAAGAATCGAACTCCTACGACATCGCGGCCGTACTACAGTTTTCAAGACTGCTTGCCGTCCATTCGGCAGCACCTTCCATCAGGGTGTCTGACGGGAGTTGAACCCGCTAATAACTAGCTTCACAAACTAGCGTCTCCACCATTTCGACTTCAGACACCAAATTGAGTGGAAACTAGGGGAGTTGAACCCCTATCCCGACTGTGCAAGAGTCGTATGTTTCCGTTACACTAAGTCCCCGAAAGTAGTAAACTTTGCTAGATACTGGTCAGATTTAAACTGATTCTGTTGAAGATTATTCCTGAGTTAAAATTTGTCTTACTTGCATTAAAATTTCCCCTAGTTTGTTTTTACCGCTACCATCTTTGCCGCAGCCCCAGTAATAGTCACCAGGTGCATTTTCGACAATTAAATTATCGCCTGTGGCAAGGAGAATCTCGCGCAGTTCCGGATGAGTGGTAAACTTTTGTCGGACAGCTTTGTGCATAATTTCGTCCTTGACCCTTTCCCAATCATCGCGTAAAGGATGTTCGCGCGATCGCCCCATTTGCGCCGCTTCTTTCGGTGTTTTCGCTGTCCGGATTTTCTCAAACCAAGCCGGGTCAGTATTGAGGAATTTTTGGGCTTGGAAATAATGTTCGCTGGTTATCCACCAATAGCCGTCTAACTCGAAACCATGTCGAGAAAAGTTAGAAAAGCAACCATAGGGTTGCTCGCGACTACTGTAAAAATAAATAGTCATTTTCTTATTGCTGAAGAAGTTTAAAATAGCGAAAAGAGCGTACCGTAAGTTCGGCGTAGCGATCGCCGTTTATAGCGCTAGACGGAAGCCTAATCGCGTCGATAGCGTGCAAGTCATTAGAGCATTGCGCTTTCTCAGGTACTCAGGGACTCCGCCGATGAGTTATTACACACTCTTTAAAGGATTGCTACTTCTAAGCCAACCTACCGGGTTCTTCGTTTATCCCTTTCCCAAGCGCCTACCCTTTCGAGGGTAGTACCATTCCTCTCGTACTTAGTATGTAGGCTCTTAATAATTAGGTCACGCCGAAACGCGATCGCCGCTTTTAGCTACAAAAAACAATAACAATGAACACAATCACCTCCTCTAAAATTTACAAAAATTGTCACGTCTCCACCAGGACTTGAACCTGGAACTCTCAGCTTAGAAGGCTGCTGCTCTCTCCTTTGAGCTATGGAGACATAATAATCCTGCCACCGAATCGAACCTGCGACATCTTGTTTGTCAGACAAGCACTCTTCCCACTGAGCTACAGGACGACAAAAGCGGATAACGAGATTTGTTCGCGTAGCGTTCTCGAAGAGTAGTCGTACCTAGAGTTTGGAAGACTCAGATGCTACCGTTACACTAAGTAGTCGGACAAATTTCTCGAAACAAATCATAGCGGGAGCAGGAATTGAACCTACTGATATCTAGGTTATGAGCCTAGCGAGCCTCCTTTGCTCCATTCCCGCGTCATACCCCTGGCTGGAATCGAACCAGCAACCTCTTCGTCCTTAGCGAAGCGCCTCTTTCCCTTGGGCTACAGGGGCTTGGGACTGGGGACTGGGGACTGGGGACTGGGGATTCGGGACTAGGTTCAGTGAGCAGTTAGAAGTTTATCCTCCTCACTTCCTTGTCTCCCATACCTCTGACAGGAGTCGTAGATGCCTAAAAGGCAGCTTCCCGAAGGGTACCTGCAAAAACACTCGTTCTGAGCAAGTGATGTCTACCAGTTC
>JAWQFW010000112.1:0-12773 GCA_035968095.1 Oscillatoria sp. PMC 1068.18 | reverse complement strand
CATCACAGAGGCAAAATCGGGGTGACAGGATTTGAACCTGCGTCCTTCGGCTCCCGAAGCCGCCGCGCTACCAAGCTGCGCCACACCCCGTTGATACCCCTGACAGGAGTCGTAGATGCCTAAAAGGCAGCTTCCCGAAGGGTAGCTGCAAAAACACTCGTTCTGAGCAAGTGATGTCTACCAGTTCCATCACAGAGGCAAAATCGGGGTGACAGGATTTGAACCTGCGTCCTTCGGCTCCCAAAGCCGCCGCGCTACCAAGCTGCGCCACACCCCGTAATACTCCTGGTGGGAGTCGAACCCACAAAAAAACAGATTTTAAGTCTGTCGCGTCTGCCAATTCCACCACAGGAGCAAAGCTGGTGATTGGAGATTGGGGATTGGTGACTGGGGACTGGGGACTAGGAATTTAGGAATTAGCACCTTATCAGTTTGTTTAACAATTCCTCCAAGTCTTCCCCCTCTCCCCAGTCTCCCCTTCTCACCCAACTGAGGAGGCAGGGATTGAACCTGCATTCTTTCGCTGTCAAAGAGCGATGCCATACCGATTAGGCGACTCCTCAAAGTAAAATGTGGTCAATCTCAGTGGTAATTTTGGGTAACTTTCTGTTTCACCTTTAGAGGCAATAACAGCCCCCCAGGTCAGTATCGAACTGACGACCTCTAGTTTTTCACCCCTAGCGCTCTCACCAAACTGAGCTACCGGGGGATACGAGAGCGGAGGGACTTGAACCCCCACGTCTCCAGGTTCGTAGCCTGATGTGTTCTCCAGTTACACCACGCTCTCGCAAAATCTAGTTTTAACTGACAAAGGCAGTGCCGACGGGAATTGAACCCGCAATCTCCTGCTTGAAAGACAGGTGGCTTTACCGATTTGCCTACGGCACCATTGGGTTTCATGCCATAAAAGTTTGAGAAGCTGTTTTACCAGCCCCCAAGGTTGGTGGAGGCTGTCGGAGTCGAACCGATAGACTTTGCAGTCTATTTACCAAGTTTGTAAGCTTCCCAGATTAGATTACGGCACGACGCGGGGACTAGGATTTGAACCTAGAGCGTCAGTTTTGGAGACCGAAGTGTTAGCTGTTACACTATCCCCACAAGGATAAGGGTCGGGCAGGAGTCGCACCTGCAAGGCATGAAAGCGACGCTTTTACAGAGCGTTGCCCGCGCTGATAGGCGAGCCGACCCTCAAAATTTGTAGTACCAGGTAAAAAATATACTACAATTGAGCGGAGAGGGAGGGATTTGAACCCTCGACGGTTGTTATGCCGTTCTCCCTTAGCAGGGGAGTGCTTTGAGCCTCTCAGCCACCTCTCCTGGTAGCCCTAGAGGGCTTGGTTGCTAACTTCTAGCTGGTAGGAGTAGTAGGACTTGAACCTACGACTGGCAGCTTATGAGGCTGCTGCTCTGCCTCTGAGCTATACTCCCTTGAAGGTCGAGGTGGGATTTGAACCCACGTTTAAGAGCTTTGCAGGCTCCTGCCTTCAACCACTTGGCTACTCAACCTTGCTTTGTGACCTTGTTTGGGTTTTCAATAGTTGGGTTGTCTATTGAGGCGAGGACGACGGGAGTTGAACCCGCAACCACGTAATCGACAATTACGGACTCTGACCGATTGAGCTACGCCCCCGTGTGTTACTTTTGGATTAGGTATTTAGTTGTCAAGGTTCGTGTAAGCTGCTAGCAATGAGCTTTGTGGCTCTTTGCTGCTTGCTATATATTTATACTACAAAAATACTACAATAGTGTCAAGGGTTTGGGCAAAACTTTTTTTTGCTGAATGGGGAAATGAGGAGAGGAAGGGCAGTTTACGTTGGTTACGGCAAGGTTGGTGCAGCGATCTGCGATGAAATAGCGAGATTGGTTAGCTTTCAGTTTGTGTTGATAACTCGAATGAGCAGGTGATTTCTGGTTCGACGGGACAAGTTTTGTGGCTGAGGGGGTTTCCTTCTAAATAGATTCCAGTTAGGTTAGTTAACTCAGCTAGAGGAGTAAGATCGTCAATTTTGTTGAAGGTGAGATTAACCGCAGTTAGTTTTGGAAGGGATTTCAAGGGAGTGAGATCGTCGATTTGGTTAAAAGCGAGGTTAAACTTTTGCAGTTGTGTGAGAGAGGCGATCGCACGAAGATCGTCGATTTGGTTAAAAGCGAGGTTTAATTCTTGGAGTTGGTTTAAGGATTGAAGCGGTGTAATGTCGCGAACATAGTTATCGTTGAGGTAAAGTTCGCTTAAGTTACCGAGATTAGATAAGGCGGCGATGTTAGTAATTTCGTTGTCATGAAGATAAAGAGTTTTTAAGTCGGTTAAATGAGCAAGTGGGCTAATTTCGGTGATTTTGTTACTACTTAAATCTAAATATTGGAGTTGGGTAAGGGATTTTAAAGGTTGAAGATTAGAGATTTGATTGCTGTTCAGGTCTAGATAAGTAAGTTGTGTTAAGGTAGCAACTGGTCTGAGGTCAGATATTTGGGCTTGAGAAAGATAAAGTTCTTTTTGGGTTAATAATTTACGCTCTGCGTCTTGGCAATTAGAGGTTTCAGTTTGGTCTAATAAGATTTTGACTGTATGTTGAGCTTCAGGAGAAACTTTAGCTCCGACAGTACACCAGTAAGTGAAGCTATGAAGAGAGCCGTAACGGTAGATTGATAGTGCGATCGCCGCTCCCAGAGTAACCGCGATCGCTGCACCCAACTTGCGGTAGGTACTTTGCAAACCTAACTTACCTAACATTTTGTAATTTTCTTTCCGACTTGATAAAAAAGGATCTTTGCTAGATTAGCAAGACTAGACGCTCAAGTATAGAGAGTTGTTGCCCAAAGTAATCAAGTGACGAATCAAATCCATTGTCAAGAAAAAAGAAAAAACGCACCTGTAGTTGGTGCGCTCTTGATTTAATCAGAAATTAAAGAAGCTAATTCTTGTGCTTCAAGCCAGAGTTTGTAGAGAAAGAACTCTGCGCGATCGCTCATTGCGGCGACTAAGATTCCTTCTTCACTACGAGGATCGTGAGCAATCCAAGTTCCTTGAAGCGTAACTTCAAGATATTCTGCATCGCAGATGGAAAATTCGAGCGTTTCGAGATTTTCTTCCCAGGCGATCGCATCTAGCTCGCTTAAATGAGGCAGATCCGCCGGAAGCAAGAATGAAGCGGTGCTTGGTTCGACCGTGACCGAATTACCAGCACGGAGAGCCAAAATTACGCGAGTAGTGACCCAATCTTCCAGAGGTTGAGCCAAACGCTCCATATTAAAGCCGTTTTCGGTGTAAGTTAATTTCAGCATTGTGACCTGTGACCTCCTGTTATTCCAGGTTTACTTGCTGTTCGCGCCAGAACTGTTCGGCAAAAGCGATCGCGGGATGCACTGGTGCGACGGGTTTAGTTTTCAGTGGCATTCCCGCTTCGGCTGGAGTGCGAGAGCCTTTTTTTGAGTTACACCTTTGACAGGCGATAACTACGTTGTCCCAGCTATGTTTTCCGCCTTGAGAACGGGGAATGACATGATCTAACGTGAGATTTTTTTTGCTATCGCAGTATTGACAAGTTTGGCGATCGCGTCGCAATACCTCTCGGCGATTCACTGGTGGAACTTTCCAGACTCGCTCGTTACTCGTCATCGTCAGACGAATTTGAGCCGGAACCCGCAGAATTACACTTGGCGATCGCACTTCCCAACCGACTTCGCTCAGAAAATCCAATGGTTCGGCTTTCCCTGTTACTAACAAAGCGATCGCTCGTCTGATATTGACTCGACTGATTGGTAGGTAGTTCTTGGAGAACACCACTACTGATTGCCTTAGAGTTTCAGTTGTCCCGATCACGGCTTTACTCCTTGCTCCCGCCTCTTGGTTTTATTTTTACCTTGGCGCGGGTCTTTTGCTCATTGAAAACCCCCGCTTACCTGATGGAAGGAAGCGGGGGTTAAGAAAACTTAATTTTGTTCTCTTCTGATCTCGGTCAGGCTGGTTTTCGCCTGTACCTTCCGCTTCCTATAGTTAGATTTGGTTCTGGAATGAACCCACTACCGCCGTAATTCAGCGAATAGTTCTCAAATATTAATTGATGTTTCTTTCCCCATAAACCGCAATCTCGTAAGAAATTACTTCCTCTAAACAAAAACTCCACCACCAAAGCTATTGATTTCCCATCGACAAAGATGTCGGCGGCTGCTTTGGAGGTGGTTTTGGTTGAGAGAAAGGTCATTGAATTGCTATATGGGTGTTAAACAAGACTTTTTAATACTACACTTGTATTACTGGTTCTGTCCAGTATTTCTCAAAAAAAATTTTCAGGAGGAACGAAATGATGCGTACAATTACCCGCCGTACTTCTACTACTGACATGGAAGTTACTAGCATTCGTTTGGAACGCGATCTCAAAGATAAACTCAAGGATCTTTCCGGCAATACTGGGTATCAAGCGCTGATCAGAGACATTCTTTGGAACTATGTACAACAGAAATCTGGAGACTATCGACCCCAATTTTCCCGTTCGGATATTCGAGTTAGTATTGATGCGATCGCCAGGAAAGATGAGTGTTGCGTTCTCACTGGCAATATAATTCCGGAGAATGAACCGATGTTATTAGGCTGGACGACAAATGGCGATCTGGTTCCCTTAAGCCTCGAAAGTATGGCTGGCTAACTTCCGCGACAACCGGGATGCAATCTCCAATCCCGGTTGCCTTTTATATTTATTGATTAAGATAATTTTTTCTCAAAAAAGGCGATCGCCAAGACTAAATTGAAGCGAGTTAGGGAAAATCAGGCGATCGCCGTGCAACGCTATTAATTAGTAATTTGATTCGGTAGCTTACTAATTACTTTCACCACCTTCACCTTCTTCTTCCCCAGGTACAACCTCTTCACCACCTTCTTCTCCAGGTGTAACCTCTTCACCACCTTCAGTAGCTTCCGGTGCTGTAGTCTCTTCCGGTTGCTCAGTTGCTGGCGGAGTTTCAGCAGGATCTTCAGTATCAGCACCTTGATCGCAACCCACAACTGTAGTTGCTAAAGTTAACGCCAGAAATAGTCCGACTGTTTTTAAACGCATGTTCACACTCCTCAATTACTCTTTAACACTTGGTTAAATTAACAATCTTTTTAAATATAATCTCACTGAGACAAATCGGGATAAATATAAAAATAGGTCATCAAAAACTGATTGAGATATAACTTTTATTAATTATTAAACAGATAGTTTAGTTTGCCTTTTCCGAAACGGGAGGCGATCGCCACCAACATTAACCAGAATTTGATCTGATATAATTATTGAAACTCCAATAAGTCAAAAATTTGAGTAGTTTTGGGAAAAATCAGCGCAAATACAAACAATTAACCATTAGTTAAAACTGAGGCAAGAAGATCAGGACGAGACAGATGCGGGCAATGTCCACAAGGCAACTCAATGGCATCAACTCCTAAACGCTTACGCGCCGCATAGCGCGACCATGCAGGAGACAAAATGCGATCGTCACTACAAACAATATACTTATATTCAACCTTTGGCAAAGCTTTCAGAGGATTACTTTCAAAAATATACGCCAGAGATTGTTGCGAACGACTTTTCGAGATTGCCCATTCTGTTACCTCCCCTTGACAATCATGAAAGAATAAATCCCTTAATACAGCTTCATCCGAAAAATCTTTTCCCAACGAACTTGGTTCATACATATTAGGTTCAGAGTGAAACTGTTCGAGTTTACTTGGCTCTTTTAGCTGGTAATTAAATGATTTAAGTGTATCAGAATCAAGTTGATGAGCAAATTGGTCAAGTGTACTAATTCCCGGCTCCGGAATCAAAGCAGCAACAAACACTATTTGACGCACTTCTACCACTTCTGCTACTAGAGGAATGACCGTACCAGCCATTGAATGACCAACAATAACAAGATCGTCATCAGTTTTTGGCAGCGCTTGAACTACTACATCTGCAAATTGAGACAAATTAGCAGATGCACTTTCAATTGGCAAATCCATTGCTAGGGTTTTGTGACCACGTTCTTCCAAATAGGGAATTAACAAATCCCAACACCAACTACCTTGGAAAGCACCATGAACTAGACAAAAAATACTCATCTCAATTTAATAGTAGCAATAGTGAATCAGTTTCCTAACTGGTCTTACTTGTAGACTACCTTAATTAATCAAGTCAAGATTGCTATTTTATACTTTTTTAGTAAGTTTCGGAGATGCGATCGCCCACTAAAATATTAGATATCCCATCAGACTCTTGACAAAAAATCAACTTTACTAAACATATTATGGATTAGACATCAGCAAACTGATAAATTCCTTTTTTTGTCCAAAGAAATCCGCACTAATCAACCAAACTCGATCTCAACTAAAAATTGCTCATCTAGATAGATGTAGAAAAAGTTTTTTTCTGCAAATCTAGCCAAAGTTGAAACCACAAAAAAACCATGCCACAACTAACCCAACAAAAATGCGCAGCTTGCAGCAAAAACTCTCAACCCGTCAGCGAAGAAGAAATCCAACAACTCCAACCACAAATTCCCGATTGGAACTTAATTAACAAAGACGGACAAAAAAGATTAGAACGCACTTACAAATTTCCTGACTTCCAAACCGCCCTTGATGCAACCAACAAAATCGGCGCAGAAGCCGAAAAAGAAGCACACCATCCCGCCCTCCTCACCGAATACGGTAAACTAACCGTAACTTGGTGGACTCATGCCATCTCCGGACTGCATAAAAACGACTTTATCATGGCAGCCAAAACCGACGAAATCATCAAGCAACTCCCAACTTCCTAATCACACTACATCAACAATATTTCCTAAATATTTCCTACCGAAACCCGCTTAAGCGGGTTTTGCGATCAACATAGAAATTAGCAAAATTATTAACAATTCTTCACTCCCTTGGCAAACCGCAGACAAAACGGCTATAACAGCCTAAAGTCCCCCAGAGAGTGCATCCATGACCTATACCCTCAGAATCGCCGATATTCCTATCAGCGAACGCCCCCGCGAACGATTATTAACACAAGGCGCAAGAAACCTAGCAACAGCCGAACTAATCGCCATTCTTCTCGGAACCGGACAAGGTGCAGGCAAGCTTTCTGCCGTTGGTTTAGGACAATATATTCTTCAGCAACTCAGTCAGCATCAACGCGACCCCCTCGAAGTATTACGCGACATTAGCCCCCAAGAATTAATGAAAATACCTGGTATTGGTCCAGCGAAAGCAACAACAATTGTGGCAGCTATTGAACTAGGAAAAAGAGCATTTCAAACTAAACCTAACGAACGCACTTTAATTGATAATCCGGCGGCGGCTGTAGCAGCCCTGAGTCACGATTTAATGTGGCAAAATCAAGAACGTTTTGCCGTAGTTTTACTTGATATCAAAAATCGCTTAATTGGTACTCAAGTAATTAGTATCGGAACCGCCACCGAAACCCTAGCCCATCCCCGCGAAATCTTCCGAGAAACTATTCGTCAAGGTGCGACAAGAGTTATTATTGCCCACAATCATCCTACTGGTAGCGTTGAGCCGAGTCCCGAAGACATTTCTTTAACTGAAAATTTATTAAGCGGCGCTCAACTTTTAGATATTCCGATTCTCGATCATCTTATTTTAGGTAACGGAAATTATCGTAGTTTACGACAAACTACCGCTTTGTGGCGAGAATATCCTCAAGGAGATTAAGACTTTATTTGTTTAGGTTGTCGTTAGTTAATATCTAGGTTACATTATTGATTCTTGGGCGATTAGCACAGGTTTAGCGCACTCACTTCGCAGATCCGGGGTAACTGGTTCAAATCTAGTATAACCCATTTTTTATCTACAATAACTAGAAGCAAAAATGTCAAGAGAAAATATCGCGACTGTTATTAAAATTATAGAATCTCTCCCTAATACAGAACAAGAGCGAGTTATTGAACATTTAAGAGAATATATTGCTGATCTTAAAGAGGAATTACAGTGGAATCGATCTTTTCAAGAAACGCAAAGTACGTTAGTAGCAGCAGCAAAACTTGCGAAGCAACAAATTAGTCAAGGACAAGGAACACCGATGGACTACGATCGATTATGAAGTCTGCTACTCTACCATCTTTTTGGTCAGAATATTACGATCTTCCTTTAGAAATTCGACAAGCAGCAAAGAAAGCTTATCGTTTATGGTCAAATAACCCTTTTCATCCTTCTCTACACTTTAAATGTATTAATGGTGATGAGGATATTTGGTCAGTTAGAATTACTCAAAATTACCGTGCGATTGGTATTTTACAGGGAAACACAGTTACCTAGTTTTGGATTGGTAGTCATGATAAATATGAAAACTTTTTTGGATAAATTAGATTCGAGAAAGTAACGAATATTCTTGACTACAGCTTAATGGTGATTATCGTCTTAATCCCAAATTGGTTGTAAATTTAAGACAAATCCTGGTAAAACATTTTCTCCTGATAAGTTATTAGGAGATTGTAAAGTTTCTACTGGTTGGTTAGGGCGATAAATTTCTACAGTTTTGCTTTTGGGATTAATTAACCAACCTAAACGTAATCCGTTGGCTAAATATTCTGCCATTTTAGCTTGGGTAGTTGCTAAGTCGTCGCTTTCTGAAACTAATTCTACGACAAAATCAGGACATAAAGGTAAAAATCTTTTTCTTTGTTCGGCTGTTAAATTATCCCATTTTTCTGTGGTAATCCAACTCAAATCCGGGGAACGAGTTGCACCGTTAGGAAGCCGAAATCCGGTGGAAGAATCGAAGGCTTTTCCTGATTTATTTTGCCGATTCCAGTTACCTAAGTCTATATAGATTTCAAAGTTACGATTCCCGGTTTCTCCACCTGTCGGAGGCATAATAATTAGTTCTCCTGTAGCATTTAATTCTAAACCTAAGTTTTGATTAGCGGCAGCTAGTTGCTCAAATTGTTCGTTATTTAGTTTGAAGACTGGGGTTAAGTTTAGGGTTAAAGTGTTCATAGTAATTTATGGGAAATTTTGGCTCGTTACTTATATTTCGATCCAACTACTGAGAAACTCGATGCGATCGCGCATTTCTGCTACTGACTTAGCCTCGATTAATTGCAAAATTCCATCTAATATTTTACCCACAGGGTAACGTTGCTGTTGTACGAGGATAATACCTGGGTGGGATTTTCCTTTGGTTAAAAACTCAGTATGTCAACGATAGAAATCTCTAACGTTACAACTATATAAAACTCGCTCTTGCTCTATTGCCCAATTTAATTGTTCTTCATCGCTGTAGCCCTTGGTATTAGCATCTACAACTGTCAGGACATCGATGCCTCGATTTTTCAGCGATCGCACTAAAATTGTATCACCTGAATCTTCGTCAAGATATAAGCGAATTTGATTCACAACTACTTACTGACACGATAAAGTGTTTCGATGCGATCTGCTTCTGCTTCTTCTGCGGCAAGATCTGCATCTATTTCTTCTCTATTGGCGTGATAGTAGGTTAAAGCTGCGTATACTTGGGTTACAGTTAAATGTCCGATTCGAGAGGCAATTTCTTCTGCTCTCAATCCTTGTTTATACCAGATCGCAATCCGACGCACAGTTACACCAGTGCCTGCGATAATTGGACAACCACGATGAATTTTGGGGTTGCAGTCAATGAGTTTACCAATATCTGTTAATGTTGACACTATTTACCTCTTGCCAAAATTCGATACTCAATTATAAGTTTTCTACCTATATATGGCGGCTACTATTTCCCATTATCAAAAATAACACATTTTTAGAAATTTGTCAAGATTTTTTAGACAAATGTCGTAATGAGGGGCAAAAAAATTGAGGACTGGTGATGCAACCAATCCCCAACTGAATTAAAATACTAATTTAGCCGATCGCCGCAGCAGCGTTGGAACGAGAAGATAATAAAGCTTTAGTTTCCGACTCACCAGCTTTTTGTAGCTGTTTCGTCATCTGGAAGTTAACTAACAAAATTGCCGTCCACTCGCCTAAAATAGCCAGTAATACTGTCGTTGTCTGTGCGTATTGAGTAGCTACTACAGGTACAAAAGAAAACAACCAAACTCCAGGGTTGAGATTAGGATCGATGCGGAACACAGCAAAGCAAATTAGAGGTAAAATCATTGCAGCGCTAACTGTACCCGCAGCCCAGAGTGCGCGTTTCCGGGTTTTCATGAGCAAAAGCGACTGAGCGATCGCGGCGTAGAGTAAAGTAATACTAGCAGTTAGTAGCAAACCGAACAAAAAAGGAATTTTGTATTCCTTGAGAGGTAACAGTACCAAACAAGGAACGATAATCGCACAACTAATAGCTAGATTAACAGCGATCGCCAAAGTTGCCGGACTTTTCTCACCCCAAAGCAAATCTTTCATCAAATTGCGACGATGAGAGGGATTTTGGTGGCGAAAACGCGCCCAATCGTATAAAGTTTGACGATGAGGACTCAAAAGCGCGATCGCACCTAAAAATAGCACAAAACCAAAGCTAAACAACACCACAAAATGCTCAAACATTCCCTGCGGATAATCTCCCCAACTCGGCTTTTGCAGCGTAAAACCGAGTAAAATTAGCGTCAAGCTAGCCGTAACTAAATAGCTTTGTAACTTACTCAGCAAAGTTTTATGAGAATCGTGAAAACGACGTTGTAAACCTTGCCAAAACCAGTAACTCCAGAAGAGATAATTAAGACAAGTAAAGCCGATACCCGTCACAGAATTTGACCACAAATTCAGTCCAAAAAATTGCAACTCAGCCAAATTTTTCACAGATAAATAATTGACTACCTCCTGTGAAATACCAGTTGCATCAACCAGATAAGGTAACGTAATCCCAGGATATAACTGTATCAACCAATCCACCGCATTCCCAGCAGTTGCATCTGGACTAATTACTATTGCTGTCATTACCGAAACGAAAAACAGCACCGCACCACTAGCAAACCAAGCTTGAAAATTACCTAATCCCGAACTTACCAATCCATAGACTAAAGCACCACTATAAAAGAAAGCGCAACTAGCAGCAAGAACCACATAAAAACTCAAAATCAAATGTAGAGGAATTCCCGCAACTAATCCCGCAGCTAAATGCAAAGGTAAAGCTAACAAACCGAACAAATAAAGTAAAACTGGTACACCGAGAATCTTCCCAGTTAAAATACTTGCAGTGCTTTGGGGGCTAAGACGAATAAAACCTAGAGTACCGCGACGTTCTTCACGAGATAGATCCGAGATTAGCATATAAACGCCAACCACCAACAAAGCGAAGATCCCGATAATACTCATGCAAACAAACAAATCTAGCCACCACAACTGCGAATTGATGGTACTAGCAAGTAAGTTACCCGCAGCATCTTTCTGACAAAAGTTATTCGGAATCGAAGTATAACCATTTTGATAACCATACCAATCTGGAGGAGGTGCGCCAAGACAATAGCGGTGATCGTAACTATTTTGGGTAGGTAATAAACCCTGATAGAACAGGTATAATAACACCTGACCTAACCCAGATAAACCCACTATAATCGCTACTGGACGCATTTTCAGCCGTCCTTTCAATTCGCGGAAAAGTTGGGGATTCCATTCACCTACGCGATCGATTAAGCTTGATAGCATTGTCAACTTGTCTCCAAATATTGTAATTAGTCGGTAGAAACTTTGCGAAATTTATCTCTAGGAAGCTTGTTGATGTCCTAATTTGAGGAAAATTGTTTCGAGGTCTTCTTTGGTAGACTGGAACTGAGTTAAAGGAATTCCAGCAGTAATTAGCGATCGCAGCAACTCCGCACTATCTTCTACTCCTCCTGTAAAATTAACCTTAAGACTCTTTGTTCCTGCGATTAGTTCCCACTCCTGGACAAAAGGATTATTTCTCAATTCTGCTTGTAAACTCTCCAAATCACCAAGAGTTGAGACAATAATCTGCTGATGAGACAAACGGCTATATAAATCTGCTAAGGTAGTGCTTTCTACCAGATAGCCTAATTCCATAATGCCCACTGAAGAACAAAGTTCCGCTAAATCGCTGAGAACATGAGAAGAAATCAAAATCGTCATTCCTGCTTCTTGCAAAACCTTGATAATTTGACGAAATTGCATTCTGGCGATCGGATCTAAACCCGAAACAGGTTCATCTAAAAGCAGTAAAATCGGTTCATGGATAATTGTTCGCGCAAGACTCAAACGTTGCTTCATCCCCCGCGACAGCGTAGAAATCAAGCTATTGCGCTTATTACCTAACTGTACCAATTCCAAAACTTCATACAAACGCTGACGACGACGCGGTTGTCGGAGTTTATATAACCTCGCAAAATAATCTAGATAATCCCAAACAGTTAAATCATGATAAAGAGGATAATCATCCGGGAGATAACCCAAACGCTGCTTCAAAATAGGATTACTGTCATCCCGACGCAAAACTTGACCATGAATGTAAATCTCTCCCGCAGTCGGTTCCTCAGCCGCAGCTAACATTCTGATTAGTGTAGTCTTACCAGCACCATTAGGTCCAATTAAACCATAAACTTCGCCACTGTCTACCTGCAAATCTAAATCGCGAACTGCAATATATCGGTCGAATTGTTTCGTCAGTCCGCGAGTATCTATCGCTAGTTCTTTTACCATACCGTAACTCTGGAGTGGGCTGTAGAGTTAAATTATTGCCAGCTTAACCTGTTTGCTCCCGATTTGTCATGAGTGTTGCCGAAATTGAAACTACTTAGGTAAAAGACTCACAAATGTGTAAACTACTCTTCAAAGATTTTTCAATAATAGTCTCAGTTATCAGCATTTATCTGTATTTATC
>JAWQFW010000111.1:0-16035 GCA_035968095.1 Oscillatoria sp. PMC 1068.18 | reverse complement strand
TTACTTAACTCCAAAAAAGCCGCAGTTTCGACGTGAGAAGTTTGGGGGAAGAAGTCAGCAGGTTGCACATAATTTAATTGATAGTCGCCTTGTTGAGATAGGAATTGCAAATCTCGGCTGAGAGTGGCTGGTTTGCAGCTTATGTAGACAATACGCTTGGGTTTGATTTTCAAGAGGGTTTCGAGAACCGCGCGATCGCATCCTTGTCTGGGTGGATCGAGTAAAATAACGTCGGGGATCGCTGATATTTGCGGTAAAACGGTTTCTACTTTTCCTACCTGGAATTTAACGTTGCTGATCCCGTTATTCTCGGCGTTACGCTGTGCTTGTGCGATCGCTGCGGCTTGAACTTCGATCCCGATCGCTGTTTGGACTCGTTTCGCTAACGGTAAAGTAAATGTCCCAATTCCGCAATAAGCATCGACTAATAACTCCTGACCCTGTAAATTGAGAATTTCAATTATTTTTTCTAATAAGGCTTCGGCGGCTTCGGTATTGACTTGGAAAAATGTCTCGGCACGGAGTTGTAAGTTAAGATTAGCGAACTTTTCTGCTAAATAAGGCTGACCGACGATACAAATCGTTTCTTGACCAAAAATCACATTCGTGGGCGATCGCTGGAGATTGAGACAAACTCCGACTAAATTCGGATAGCGCTGCATCCACTCCTCAGCTTGATCTTCGATCCCCGGTAAATTTTTCTCCGTAGATACCAGCGTCAGTAAAATTTCCCCTGTACCCCTACCGATACGCAACGAGAGGTGGCGCAACCGTCCTTGATGACTTTTTTGACTTTTTTCATCATAAATCGACCAACCGCGCTTCTGGATGTCTTTTTTCACCTCTGCCAAAAGCGGATTAAAGCGGGGATCTTGGACTGGACATTGATTAAGATTAACCAACAGATGACTCTTACGGCGATAATAACCAGCTTGAACTTTGCCGCTACTAGATCTACCTAAAGGATAAGTCGCTTTGTTGCGGTAGCCCAAACTCGACTCACCCGTTAAAATTGGGGCAACAGGAGGCTCAGAGAAACCGCCAATTCTTGTTAAGGCTTGGCTAACTTGGTTACGCTTGACTTGTTGTTGGTATTCATCGCTAACGTGCTGCCATTGACAACCGCCGCATTTGTCCGCCACGATACAGCCAGGACGGATGCGGTGCGGAGAAACTTTAATCAGTTGGTCTAGTTTGCCAAAAGCGTATTGAGGTTTAACGCGGACTAAACGAACCAAAGCAATGTCGCCGGGAACAGTATCCGGGACAAAGACGACGAACGTCCCATAACGTCCTACCCCATCACCGATGTCACTCAAGTCCACGATCTCAACTTCAACTAAGCTACCTTGTTGCCATTCGGAAGCCAAAATTTCCTGGCGACGATGTTTTTTCTCTTCTTTGTGAACAAACTTCATAATAATTTATATTTTTCTGCCAAAATTTTATCTTCCCTAGACTCACTCCTCACCTTTGCCGTAATTGGATAAAGCCAATTATCCTCAAGTTATCTACACAAAATGATCCGTGAAATAAATTGTTGTCTCTTTCTATGTGACCCTGAGAATAGATAAACTACTAATGTTAAGAGTTTTCGTAATAATATGAGCGTAGTTAGTCAAGTTATTCTTCAAGCCGACGATGAACTCCGATACCCCAGTAGCGGAGAACTAAAAAGCATCAAAGAGTTCCTCAACACAGGTTCTCAACGGATGCGGATTGCCGAGACATTGGCAGAAAATGAGAAAAAGATTGTCGAACAGGCGAGTAAAGAACTCTGGAAACGTCGTCCAGATTTCATTGCACCAGGCGGAAACGCTTATGGTTCGCGTCAGCGATCGCTGTGTATTCGTGATTATGGCTGGTATCTCCGCCTCATTACCTACGGGGTTCTCGCTGGCGATAAAGAACCAATCGAAAAAATTGGTTTAATCGGTGTACGCGAGATGTACAATGCCCTCAATGTACCTGTTCCCGGTATGGCGGAAGCGATTCGTTGTCTAAAAGATGCTTCTCTGGGTTTACTCAGTACCAATGATGCTGCAGAAGCAGAACCCTACTTCGACTACATCATTCAAGCAATGTCTTAATTAGTTATCCTGTGGTACAGTCGTCAGCTTGGAATTTTAGGGCATTCGGGGTTACTGATTCCCAGTAAGTAGCCTCTAGTCTTTTAATTCTAGCTGACGGCTGAGAGAGTAATTTTGCCAAGAAAAAACCGACAGGTTTGTCAATCTGTCGGCTACTGATGTGTTCCCTATTGTTGACTCGGCTAGAGTTCTGTTGTCTCTAGTATGAAAATTTTGCTCAATTCAAGTGACGAGTGCGATCGCTGCTACACTGTGAATTTAATCACTGCTAATCACTACCGCTTCGTCTCGGAGTCAGGGATTAATCACTCAGGAAATTAAATTGAGCTTAGTGAGACGAGATCTAGACTAATTGAGCCACCCGTCTAAAAGTAAAATTGCTTCATGACTAAAATATCTATGTCTTGGTTCAAAAAATTGCCTAAGCTATCTTTAGGGTTACTTTTAGTTACCTATATCGTTTTCGGTTATATTATTTCTGTCGAAACCAACTCTTGGCAAATTTGGCTCTTGTCAGCAGCTTTGGTTGTCCTGATTGCTTTGGGGTTTGCTGCGCCGATTAAGTTAATTAGAGCTAGTTTTGGCAGTTTAATCCAGACAGATAATCGCGCTTTTGTCTCGGTGATTTTTTTGGCGTTTGCAATGGTGATTATGTTCACCTGGATGAAGTTATTTATCCGGTTATTAGTTCTAATCTCCGCAGGTGCGTTAGCCCGTCTCGATTTACAAATGGCTGAATATGACGAATGGGTAGCTTTTGGAGTGATGCTAGTTATTTGTCTGGGTGGTTTCAGTTTGGGTTTAGTTACTCATCAGTTAATTAGTGGTTTTGGGGTACCAAATCTCTTAATCTTCTTCTGGTGGGATTACTTGTAAGTTTCCTTCCGGGGTGACTACGATTTTACCACCGAGTTGTTGAATCCGACGAATTGCGGTTTCGCGAGTGCGATCGTCTACGGCATTTTGGAAAACAGTTGTCCAACCATAAATTTGAGCGGATTTACTGTCAGGATTTTTGGCTAAAGAATCGGCTATTTGTCGGGAAAGTTCGGCGACATAATCACTGTTTTCTTCGGAAGAGATATTCGCCCATTCTGCTGCTGTTTCGTAAGATTTTATAGCGGCTTTGCTATCTCCTAAAAAAAGTAATTCATCGGTTCCTTTGATTCGCCAGAGAAAGTAAGATCCAGAGGGAACTTCTGGAGTCATTGACTTTAATCCTTTTTCCATTATGGCAATGGAACGTTCTGGTTGAGCAGTGTAAATTGCACCGCTTACCGAAGCGTAGTAATAAGCAAATCGGAACAGAGGATCGCGATCGATGATAATATCGAAGTAATCTAAACTTAGTCCATAACCGATCGCGTTACGAGCTTCTTCGTCACCAAAATACTGAAGAAATTGTAGGAAAACCCAATCAGCAAATAAGTTGTCAAATCCGAAAGTTGGTGCTTTCTTGAGTAAATTGAGACGGACTTGTTCGAGTTGTGATTCTTTCTGGAAATCTTCTACAGATTTGTTGGTGCTTTGCTGAGTAATACTTTCCAGTTGGGGGGCTTGCAGCCAACCTATTGTCACAATTCCCGCGATGATTACTAGGGCTAACCAGAAGTATTGAGCGAGGTGGGAATACTTTTTTATTGCTATTGACATAATGAAGAATTTGTGGTAATAAAAATTTGAATGCAACTTGAAGAAAAGTTGTCATTCAGCGATCGCTACGCCGACCTTACGGTACGCGCGATCGCTAAAACGAAAAAATTGGGTAAGTTAAAGATAGCAATAACCGTTACTACTATTATCAGCCTAGCGATCGCCCATGTCTGACAAGAAAAATTTTCAGAAGATTATCATTTTGCTCTCAGCTACAGCCTTTCTCGGCTCGACAATCGTCGGTATTTACAGTATGGTAGCTGGCAACACTCGTCAACAAGTAGAAGCAGCCTCAACGACACAAACAGACTCGCTAGAGCAGCAGCTAGCAGAGCAAGAAAGAGGTTTTGAGCGAGTTTTGGAGCGAGAGCCAGAAAATCAATTTGCGCTCCAGGGATTGGTTGATACCCGTCTCAAGATGGAAGACTTTGAAGGCGCGATCGCCCCAATGGAAAAACTGGTAGAGTTGAACCCAGAGCAACAAGAGTATCAAGCCTTGTTAACCGCGATCGAGCAACAAGCAACTAACAGAAATTCTGTAAAGTCTGGTAGTAAAAATAAATAACCAGTTCAAGTATATATTTAACTAATTATTTATTTTTAAACAAAACGGAACTAATAATGAAATGTAATATTTGTCAATCTCAAACCTACCAATTCTCAAATGCAAAAATATTAAATAAATACAATATAGATTATTTTCAATGTTCAAACTGTGGTTTCGTTCAAACTGAAGAACCCTTTTGGTTAAAAGAAGCATATTCCCAAGCAATAGCTTCTAGCGATGTAGGTTTAGTATATAGGAATCTAAATTTTGCTAAGATAGTTAGTGGGATAATTTTCCATAATTTTGACCATAATGCTAATTTTCTTGATTATGGAGCCGGATATGGTTTATTTGTTCGGCTGATGAGAGATGCAGGATTCAATTTTTATTGGGAAGATAAATTTTGTCAAAATATTTTTGCGAAAGGGTTTGAATCCACAAAAGATAGAAAATATGAATTAGTTACAGCATTTGAGGTTTTTGAGCATTTTGTAAATCCTCTTAGCGAAATAGAAAACATCTTAAAATATTCACAAAATATTTTATTTAGTACAGAATTACTGCCCTCCACGAATCCCAAACCTAATCAATGGTGGTATTACGCTTTAGAAGAAGGACAACACATTTCTCTCTACACCAAGAAAGCTTTATTGATTATTGCCGATCGATTTAATTTTCAATTATATTCTAATGACTCATCATTACATTTACTAACTCCTAAAAAACTTTCACCACTTTTATTTAATTATTTGTCTACTTCGGAATTAACAAAAAAGGAATCGCTGCTTCACAAAGACTATTTACAACTAACAGGAAAAATTGCTAATAGTCAAGATGAGAAACCAAACAATGAGGATAACGATGCTCAGAAAATAATTTCCGTATCGAAACTAATAATTATTATTGATGGCGTATTTTTTCAGTTATATAAAACAGGAATCGCTCGTGTTTGGCAAACTTTACTCGAAGAATGGTCAAAAACTGAATTTGCAGAATATATTATTATCTTAGACAGAGGTGGAACAGCACCAAAAATTGAAGGTATAAAATATATCTTAATCAAACCTTATGATTACAATAAAATTAACGAAGATAGGCAAATATTGCAGCTAATATGCGATCGAGAAAAGGCAGTTGTATTTATTTCAACATATTACACAACTCCAATAACAACACCCTCGGTATTTATGGGTTATGACATGATTCCGGAGGTAATGAAAGCAAATTTGCAAGATCCGATGTGGCAAGCAAAACATCAAGCGATAAAACACGCTTCTGCTTACATTACAATTTCGGAAAATACCGCCAAAGATTTAGTTAAATATTTTCCAGAAATATCTTTAGATTCAGTAACAGTGGCTCATTGTGGAGTTGATAGGAAATTTTTCCCTGCTAAGTTAGAAGAAATTAATAGTTTCAAAAATAAATACGGAATTGGGAAACCTTATTTTTTAGTAGTAGGTGCAGGAGCAGGTTATAAGAATACAATCCTATTTTTTAAATCTTATGCAGAACTTATTAGTAAATCCGGATTTGAAGTTGTTTGTACGGGTAGAGGAGGTATCTTAAATGAAGAATTTAGAGCTTACTCTTCGGGTAGTATAGTGCATACCCTACAACTTAGTGACGAAGAGTTAAGAACCGCATATTCTGGTGCTGTAGCATTAGTTTATCCATCTAAATATGAAGGCTTCGGGATGCCTATTATTGAAGCAATGGCTTGTGGTTGTCCGGTAATTACTTGTCCAAATGGTTCAATTCCAGAAGTAGCTGGAGAAGCAGTAATATATGTTAACGACAAGGATGTTAATGGGTTAGCTAATGCCCTTTGTGATGTACAAAAGCCCGAAGTTCGTAATTCGTTAGTTGCCGCAGGATTGAAACAAGTAAAAAAATTCTCTTGGGAAACAATGGCAGAAAAGGTGAGTGTTGCGTTAATTAATGCTACGCTTTTACCATTAAATCTTAAGGAGATTAATTTAATCATTTTTCCCGATTGGTCACAACCCGAAGAAGCATTAGGTTACGAATTGCAACAAGTGCTAAAGGCGATCGCCACTCACTCAGACAAAAACCAGATTACTCTACTCATAAACATCGAGGATATCTCTGAAGAAGATGCTCAGTTATTATTATCTGCTGTCGCCATGAATTTACTCATGGAAGAAGACTTAGATGTCTCTGAAGGACCGGAAATTTCTTTCCTGGGACAACTGAGTGACATCCAGTGGGAATCTCTCCTTCCCCAAATTCAAGCCAGAATTATCCTTGAAAACGAAAATAAAGAGCATCTCGCCCGTTACTTACCTGCGAATTTTTGCTCATATAAGTTAGATAGCCTACAAACACAAATACAAATTTAGCCCGCGTAGCCGGGCTATAAAAAGATGCTAAAATTACCATTATAATTATGCCAAATTTATATATTATTGGAGGTGCAAACGGTTCTGGTAAAACTACTACCGCCCGACAAATGCTTCCTAATATTTTAGGAGTTTTAGAATATGTAAACGCTGATGAAATTGCTGCGGGGCTTTCTCCCTTTAACCCAGAATCCGTAGCTATTCAAGCCGGACGCTTAATGTTAAAAAGACTCTCTAGCTTAGTAAAGGCGGAAGTAGACTTTGCTTTTGAAACAACTCTAGCGGGTAGCAATTTTGCCCGTTTTTTGAGGGAATGTAAAAATAAAGGTTATACAATCAACTTAATTTACTTTTGGTTGGAAAGTCCCGAATTAGCAATCGCACGAGTACACAGACGAGTAGAAAACGGAGGTCATAATATCCCAGAAGAAACTATCCGCCGCCGCTACGAAAGAGGACGGAAAAACCTAACTCGATTGTACTTACCTCTATGCGATACTTGGATCGTCTATAATAATTCTGGAGTTGAATCTCAGTTAGTAGCTCAATCAGGTGATAAACAAGAGGTAATTATCTATGAATCCTCAACTTGGAATCGAATCATCCTCAATGAATAAACAAGAAATTCCTGTCGGCGAACTCCATCAAAAAATTGATGCTGGAGTTAAAAGTGCGATCGCTAAAGCCATAGAAAGACATCGCCGACTCGGAGAATCAATTAGTATTTGGCAAGATGGGAAAGTCGTCACTTTGACCGCAGACCAAATTCCTCCGCTTTCATCAAATTATCAAAGTTAGCCGTTATAGTGCTGCCACATTTGTCGATAAGCATTTTCCATCTCGCGAGTAAACTGCTTTGCATTCCAAAGCGGCGAACTTTGCCGAGACTTATGCAACTTCCAAGCAACTTTTTGCCTTAAACTTTCATCTGTACCAAAACGAATTCCCCACTCAATATACTCTTCATCAGTCCAGGCAATTCCTTCAGTTATTCCTACATTAGTCATAAAAGCATAACTCGTGCGAGCGGAAAACTGTTGTCCAACTCGCGTTACTAAAGGAATTCCTAACCACAGTGTTTCTAAAGTAGTAGTTGCGCCGTTATAAGGGAAGGTATCGAGAACTACATCAGCTATTTGCATATTAGCTCGGTGAACCAACTCATTTGGATCTCTTTCTAAAAATCGCAATCGTGTGGGATCGACCCCTTCTGCTGCTGCTAGTTCAGTGAAAAAGTTCTGAATTGTTGTATCATCCGCGATTCCCTTAATCAAAAAATAACTATTAGGGACATTTTTAATAATTCTTAGTTGTAAACGAACCGTATCTGGATTACGTTTAGCACCCTTTTGGCTACTTGAGTAGATTACAGCATCTAAAGGTATTTCTAACTTTTCTCTCCGTTGAGTGGCAATACCGACTTCAAAACCATCTACAGCTATATAAGTTAGCGGTAGTCGCCAAATCTTTTCGCTGTAATATTCCTGTGCTTTCTCTGGAAGCACGTAGGGATCAGCAATTAAGTAATCGATTGCTGGCAGCCCAGAAGCATCCCAACCTAGCCAAGTAACTTGCACAGGTGCAGGCTTAAGTGCCATTACTGTACAAGTAGTATCCAGGGTAGTGCTGTCGAGGTCAACGAGAATATCAATTTCATCTGCTCTAATTTTACTAGCAATTTCCTTAGCATCTGTACCAAAGCTGTAGGCAGCATTGACGTTTCTTACAAACCAATATTGAGTAAATTTATCCTCTGGATTCTGAATGACTAGATAAAGGTTGACCTCGAAAGATTCGCGATCGTGGTACTGAAATAACCAGCGACTTAACCAGCCCACAGAATGCGCCCTCAAAGTGCTACCTACATAACCAATTTTTAATGGTCGAGATACTTTTTTTTGATGATTTGGGAATGCTTCGATTAAATCCGGAGTGACAGCGTGTAAATTTCTTTGAAAAATGCGACCTAGCTCATTATGGAACCAACGGGTCTCCCTAGGATTATCCTGAATGTAGTGGAGAAAATAGGGATAAACTACCAACGAAGCACTGATTTTTTTAGGCTCAATAGTTTCTGATAAGTTTTCAATTAACTCTGATAGCAAAAATTTTTGTCTTTCAGCAATCGGTTCTAACTTTTGCCAAGCTCCAGCAGAAATTAGCGCCTTAAGTAGCTCGCTATTGCTTTCAAGTTTCCAGTATAAAGTTTGGGACTGCTGATAAAATCTTTGGGCTGTCTCTATTGCTTGCTCATAGCACATAGATCTACCATAAAAACTTGACAAGTGCTTTTGTGCGCCTGGGTGTTCTGGGTTTAGTTGGAGACAAAATTCCATCAAATGAGCAGCAAATTTTGGCTGATGATTTTTGTAAGCGATTGTTACTGCTGCTGTTATAAGTATATCAATAAAAGCTGAAGGTTCTTGTAGATGAGGCAAACTGGCTTCGATAAATCTTAATATTTCTTCTGCTCGAAACTCAAGAAGTTGCTTAATTGTTTCTAATAGTAATTCTGAATCTACTGTAGAATCATGATTTTGAGATAGTAGTTCTGCTATCTGCCATTTTTGCAATAACTCTGGAGTGAAAGAGCTAATTTTAATTGAAAGTTGAATTAGGTAAAGTAAGTTATTGACTTTTTCAGGAGAAATTTCTCGTAAATGTTGTCTTAGTAGCCAACTTTTCTGAAAGTTATCCATATCTACCTGTCTTTGAGCTTCATGCTCAATAATTTGAACTAACTCGTTAGTTAATTCCTCTTCGGTTTCGGGAGTAGCTTCAGATAAGCCAAAAAACCAGGTAGTTTGGGCTGCTTCTTCTTCGCCTTTCAGAAGGTAAGCAAGTCCTAAATACCAATAGGTAATAATGACATCAGGTTCAGTTTCTATTTGCTGTTCGCAAAAATTAATTAGTTCAGTGTAACGATCTTTTATAAGCAGTTCTTGAATTTGCTGCTGGCTATTCATATTGATTTAATCTCGAAAAAATTTTTAACTTTTATTAGTATTTAGCAAAGTTTAATTGTTCCTAGCTCTTTTGAAAAGGCTTAGTCTTTTACTTGAAAACAAAGGGTAACCTCAACTGGGCTACCCTTTAATTTAATCGCTAATTTTTCCACTAACCTAATAAGTATTTCTACTTTAGTTCTTAGGTACCTAATTCGTTACCAGCAGCGCAGACAGGTCCAGTAGCACTACTCAGATTAACGTCAGGAGGAGTTGTTGTATTAGCACCTTCGCAAATAATTCCTACAGTTACAGCGTTACTTGCAGCATTATCATAACGCTGAGTTCCACCTTCATAATCTTTGAGTGCGCCTCCTGAAGCAGCAGTTATCACAGCACTATTGGGACTAGCATCACTAATAGTATAGGTATAGTTGGCTGTTGAGTCCTGAGATCCACCAGTAAGGCTACCAGTAGCTAAGATATCAAAAGTGGAAGCAAAGCTGCTTTCTTCAAATCTATAAGCAATTTGTTGTTTGTTAACCGTCGCAAGGTTTTGTTTTGCTTCGGTTTGCTTTGCTTTGTCAGCTTGGCTGAGGAAGTTAGGTAGGGCGATCGCTGCCAAAATACCAATAATGATAATTACAACGAGTAGTTCGATTAAGGTGAAACCCTCGTTTGCTTTTTTCTTGTTGAGCAGTTGGAGGTACTTTAATTTTAAATCGTTTTTCATTTGAGATATCTCCTTTAGAGCAGGGAAATTTATAGCTTTTTCTCTGTTGAGACTAACTTACCCAGATTCGACGGATAACCGATCACCTTGGGCAAATTTTTTTTTCTTGTCTGTGTGAAGAGGGTGGAGGGAATAGTTCAAATCTACGTGCAGAAAGGGTTTTACTTTAAGAGAACCAATCCGCCCTCACCCTCGAAGGGTGGGGCTACGTTGACAAAGCCCGCCTTCGCGGGCTGAGAGAAACAGCGAGCGCCCCGATCGCCTCCCGGTCGTGTTATACTAATCTTTAAGTGAAGTCGTTATGAGTTTGTATATAAACTATGAGCAATACCAAAGTAGAAAATTTAGTAATTATTGGTTCGGGTCCGGCGGGCTATACGGCTGCAATCTATGCAGCGCGGGCGAATTTGAAACCTGTGATGTTTGAAGGGTTCCAAGCTGGGGGTTTGCCTGGGGGACAGTTGATGACGACGACTGAGGTGGAGAATTTCCCTGGTTTCCCGGATGGTATCACTGGACCGAAGTTGATGGATAGAATGAAGGCGCAGGCGGTACGTTGGGGAACGGAATGTTATACAGAAGATGTGGTAGAAGTGGATTTGTCTCAGCGTCCGTTTACGGTTCGTTCGGAGGAAAGAGAGTTTCAGACTCATAGTATTGTGATTGCTACGGGTGCGACTGCGAAGCGGCTGAATTTACCGAGTGAAAATAAGTTCTGGAGTCACGGGATTTCGGCTTGTGCGATTTGTGATGGGGCTACGCCGATTTTCCACTCTCAAGAGTTGGCGGTTGTTGGGGGCGGTGATTCTGCGGCTGAGGAGGCGGTTTATTTAACGAAGTATGGATCTCAAGTGCATCTTTTGGTTCGTGGTGAACAGATGCGGGCTAGTAAAACGATGCAAGATCGGGTGTTGAATAATCCGAAAATCACGGTTCACTGGAATACTGAAGCGGTTGATGTGTATGGAAAGGACGACCGCATGAACGGTGTAAGATTGAAAAATAACCAAACGGGTGAGGAGTCGGATTTACCTGTACGAGGATTATTTTACGCGATCGGTCACAAACCCAATACAGATTTATTTAAAGGACAATTAGAACTGGATGAGGTTGGTTATATTGTCACGAAACCTGATTCAGTAGAAACTAATGTTGAGGGTGTTTTTGCTGCGGGTGACGTACAAGATCATGAGTTTCGTCAAGCAATTACTGCGGCTGGTACTGGTTGTATGGGAGCAATGTTAGCAGAACGTTGGCTGTCTCAACATGATTTGATTACAGAATATCATCAAGATACCGAAGCGCAACAAGTTGAGAAGCAAGAAGAAGCAGCAGAAGCTAAAGCTGTTGCGGATACTGAAGCAACCTTCGATATCAACCAAACCAAACATTACGGTGGTTACGCTTTAAGAAAATTATTCCACGATAGCGATCGCGTAATTCTCGTCAAGTATGTTTCCCCTAACTGCGGTCCTTGTCACACTCTCAAACCAATTCTTGACGGCGTTGTTAGCGAATACGACGGTAAAATTCACTTTGTGGAAGTGGACATCGAAGCGGAACCAGAAATTGCTGAAAATGCGATGGTGACAGGTACACCCACAGTACAAATCTTCAAGGATAAGGAGATTTTAGAGCAACTGCGGGGCGTAAAGCAAAAAAGTGAGTTTCGTAAGCTAATTGATAAGTATCTCCCCGCAGGAGTTGCTGCGAGTAAATAAGGTTATTTAACCCACACACCTATCTTGTGGAGACGTTTCCTGCAACGTCTCTACATCAAGATTATTCCTGAGAATTAATCTGCTGTTGAAGCCTTTCGAGAGTAGCAACGGATAAATTTGTGAAATTGGCTACCTGTGAAATAGTCATACCACCGCGTAGCATATTCAAGGCTACTTGTTCGATACCTTGTTGGATACCTTTTTCAACGCCTTCTCTTTTAATTTCTTGATAAATAACTGACTCGCGCATAATTTCACTCCGCAGTAGCCTTTGAATCACCTCTTTTTCTAATACTAGCCCAGCTAATACCGATTCAGTTTAGCTTAAAACCGCCATGAGTTATTCCTCATTCTCAGAATTAATTTGCTGTTGAAGCCTTTCGAGAGTAGCAACCGATAAATTTGTGAAATTGGCTACCTGTGAAATAGTCATACCACCGCGTAGCATATTCAATGCTACTTGTTCGATACCTCTTTCGATACCTTGTTGGATACCTTCTTCAACGCCTTCTCTTTTAATTTCCTGATAAATGACTGACTCGCGCATAATTTCACTCCGCAGTAGTCTTTGAATTACCTCTTTTTCTAATACTAGCCCAGCTAAAACCGATGTGGATGCAGCCAGATTATTTTGGGTGCGGCGATCGCCAATTCTTTCAATGCGATCGGCAACTTGCTGTAAAATGTCGGTAGTCGCTTCACCTCGGCTCAAAACCGCAAAGGGTAATAATCCGGGAGTGTCGAGAAATAACTCTGTGGGTTGTTCCCAGAGACGAATAATCTCGAAAGAATGCTGTAAGCGCTCTAAACTGAAAGTATCTTGATAAACTAATTCTGAGCCTGTGGGCTTGAGATAAACTACTACTTGACGCATGGCTTTTTGCGGAAAGCGACGATACACTCGCAAGCGATAGTCAGCCATTCGGAAAGCCATTTCTGCGTCGGGTTGGGTTTGGAATTCGGCGTGCAAAACTAGGTTCGCTGATTGTAGTAAGATTAACGAATCGGCGCGAATTGGTTCTACTGATAATTCTGTAGGGCTGAGTTGAGTGAGGGGTATGGCTTCACCGAGTAACCAACTAGCAATGTCGCTAGGATAGTTTTCGGCGAGAAATTTACAAATATTGTCGTACATTTGATTGGTGTTTGCTATTCCTCATTCTCGGAATTAATCTGTTGTTGAAGCCTTTCGAGAGTAGCAACAGATAAACCTGTAAGATTAGCTACTTGTTCAATGCTCATCTGATTGCGTAACATATTCAATGCTACTTGTTGGATACCTTTTTCAACGCCTTGTTGTTCAATTTCCTGATAAATAACTGACTCGCGCATAATCTCACTCCGCAGTAGCCTTTGAATCACCTCTTTTTCTAATACTAGCCCAGCTAACACCGATGTCGATGCAGCCAGGTTACTTTGGACGCGGGCATCGCCAATCGCTTCAATTCTACGGGCTACTTGCTGTAAAATGTCGGTAGTCGCTTCTGTTTGACTCAAAACCGCAAAGGGTAATAATCCTGGAGTTTCGAGAAATAATTCTGTGGGTTGTTCCCAGAGACGAATAATCTCGAAAGAATGCTGTAAGCGCTCTAAACTGAAAGTATCTTGATAAACTAATTCTGAGCCTGTGGGCTTGAGATAAACTACTACTTGACGCATGGCTTTTTGCGGAAAGCGACGATACACTCGCAAGCGATAGTCAGCCATTCGGAAAGCCATTTCTGCGTCGGGTTGGGTTTGGAATTCGGCGTGCAAAACTAGGTTCGCTGATTGTAGTAAGATTAACGAATCGGCGCGAATTGGTTCTACTGATAATTCTGTAGGGCTGAGTTGAGTGAGGGGTATGGCTTCACCGAGTAACCAACTAGCAATGTCGCTAGGATAGTTTTCGGCGAGAAATTTACAAATATTGTCGTACATTCTTGCGATCGCTGAAGGATAATCTGAAACAAAAAAAAGCTGAGATCCTCAATAATAAATAGATAATCTATCTTGGCTAATTGAAGAAATGACTACGAGTAAGTTTACTTTACCGCCTTTTTTACGTTCTTTCCTCCGTCCGAGTCTTTCGATGACTTTGATGTGGGTGGGATTGGTGATTACAATTTGTTTCGTTCTGATTGCTATTTTTGCACCTTTGTTGCAAACTTGGGGATTAATCCAAGATCCGAGTGCATCTTTAATTAATCCGATTCACGAAGCACCGAGTTTTTCGCATTGGTTTGGGACTACTCGACAAGGATACGATGTTTTTGCTCGTACTTTGTATGGTACGCAAGCGGCTTTGAAAGTAGTTATTTTGGCTACTACTCTATCACTAATAATTGGTGTACCTTTGGGCTTGGTAAGTGGCTATTTGGGTGGGATTGTCGATCGCGTTTTGCTGTTTCTGATGGATACAGTGTATACTTTGCCTGGACTGCTACTTTCGGTAACTTTAGCCTTTGTTGTCGGTAGAGGAATCTTGAATGCGGCGATCGCACTTTCGATTTCTTACGTTCCTCAATATTACCGCGTTGTCCGCAACCATACCACCAGTGTCAAAACTGAATTATTCATCGAAGCCGCAAAAGCAATGGGGGCTACACCAAAAAGAGTCCTTTCTCGTTATTTATTTCTCAATGTAATTCAAAGTGTACCTGTCTTATTTACCCTCAACGCGGCTGATGCTATTTTAATTTTAGGTGGGCTAGGTTTTCTCGGCTTGGGATTACCAGAAGAAGTTCCTGAATGGGGCTACGATCTTCGGTTAGCCCTCGATGCTTTACCTACTGGTATTTGGTGGACTGCTTTATTTCCGGGTTTAGCAATGACTTTGATGGTAATCGGTTTATCTCTATTGGGAGAAGGTTTAAGCGAGATTTTTAATCCTCGTAAGTAGCAATTTTTTAGCTAACTTTTGAGGTTGGTTCACAATAGGAAAGAGTTAATTATGAATCAAGATAAACCAGAAGTTATGGGGATTGATCTTGGTGGAACGACGATTAAATTAGGGCGTTTTCTTGCTGATGGAACTTGTTTGGAATCTTGGCAAATTCCTACACCTCAACCTTCGTCTCCAGAATTAGTTGTTGAAGCTATTTCACAAAATGTGAAGAAAGTCAAGGAAAAACACCAAATTGTTGCTTTAGGAATTGGGACTCCCGGACCTGCGGATGCTACTGGTAAAATTGCCTTAGTTGCGATTAATTTAGCAGGTTGGCAAGATGTTCCTTTGGCAGATTTGTTAACCTCAAAAACTCAACTACCAGCTATCATTGCTAATGATGCAAATTGTGCTGGTTTAGGTGAAGCTTGGCTAGGTGCAGGAAGAGGATTTAATAATTTAATTTTGTTAACTTTGGGGACAGGAGTAGGCGGCGCAATTATTCTTGATGGTAAGCTATTTACAGGACATTTAGGTGCGGCTGGAGAGTTAGGTTTAATTACTTTAAATCCTGAAGGACCTGTTTGTAATAGCGGCAATAATGGTTCTTTGGAACAATATCTTTCAATTAAGGCAATTCGTAGTGCTACGGGGAAGGAACCTGTAGAATTAGGAAAGTTGGCGCAAGCTGGAGATTTAGCAGCTTTGGAATTTTGGCAAAATTATGGCAAAATTTTGGGTGTTGGTTTGGCTAGTTTGATTTATGTTTTAAGTCCAGAAGCGATTATTATTGGTGGTGGTATCGGTGCAAGTGCAGACTTTTTCTTCCCAACAACTTTAGAAGAAATTGAACGCCGGGTTTTAGGTAGTTCTCGGCAGGGTTTACAATTATTAAGGGCAGAATTAGGTAATAATGCGGGGATGGTTGGGGGGGCTAAGTTGGCTTGGGGATTAATTGCAAGCTGAGAATTTTGTGAGGGAGAATTGAGAATTAGCCAAGCCAAGTTAGATGGGTTTGCCTAATCTTAAAAAAGTTGTTGGTAAGATTAGTTTAATTAAACGAATTTAAGATTTTGACTGATGGAAGTTGCTAGATAATTTATAATAGATATTAAAG
>JAWQFW010000110.1:0-16045 GCA_035968095.1 Oscillatoria sp. PMC 1068.18 | reverse complement strand
GTCCCCAATCCCCAGCCCCCAGTCCCATGATGAATCAATCACCACAAACAGTTAAAGATGTGGGAGAACACGGTCTTCTCCAACGGCTGAAACGCTTTTGTCCTGCGGATATCGTCGGTGACGATGGTGCGATCGTCGCGCTCAAGGGTGATGGGTGTCTGGTTGTGACGACGGATCTGTTAGTAGATAATGTCCATTTTAGCGATCGCACTACTACTGCTGAAGATGCTGGTTGGCGTGCTGCTGCGGCTAATTTATCCGATTTAGCGGCGATGGGCGCTTCGCCCCTCGGTATTACTGTTGGTTTGGCGCTTCGTGGCGATCTTGCCCTTGATTGGGTAGAGGGTTTTTATCAAGGTCTTTCTCTGTGCTTGACACCGTACGATATTCCCATCCTCGGTGGCGATATTTGCCGTTCTGAAGTTATTACTGTCTCGATTACTGCTTTTGGTGAAGTTAGGCGATCGCACGCTATCACCAGGTCAGCAGCCCAACCAGGAGACGCAATTGTTGTTACTGGCTACCACGGTAGTTCGCGAGCCGGACTGGAATTACTCCTCGCTCCGCAAAAAGGTCAGCATCTCAATCCTCAAGCTCGCGAGTTTTTGCTTCGAGCGCATCAACGTCCTCAACCACGGCTCGATTTGTTACCACATTTATTAGAAATTGTCAAAGAAAATTCTGTTGCTGGCATGGACAGCAGTGACGGATTAGCCGATGCCATAATGCAAATTTGTCAATGTAGCAATCTCAGCGCCCAAATCGATCTTGCCAAGATTCCCCTACACCCTGCACTCCTAAAGTTAGCATCCCCTGAGCAAGCGCTAGAATGGGCTTTATACGGTGGTGAAGACTTTGAATTAGTGCTTTGCCTACCTCAGCCTCACGCAGTAGCCTTAGTCGCAAAATTAGGGGATAGTGCCGCAATTATCGGCAAAATTACCACCGAAAAACCGATTCAACTCCAAGATAGCCAAGGAAAATATGCTCAACAGCCACTAGATATCAGCCAAAGATTTCAGCATTTTTGAATCAATTATGCTCCACAAACCAAAGTCATTTTTTTAATTTTTTTGTTAACTTAACTTTGATCGCCGTAGACAAAGAAAAATCACCTTCTGGAGAGAAATGCTTTAATTTTCAGTAATCAGTACCTAAAACCAAGAAATCAAGCCAGAAAAAACCGAAATCAGAAATAAGGCAAACCCAGAGTAACGGCTTAATTTTGAACCTTATTTCTGAATTCCTCAAACTTAGAGCGGCAAAAACTGCCCTCTAGATTTTACTGCCACTTCCGAGCGATTAATTCTGCGAGATCGACAACTCGTTGAGAGTAACCCCACTCATTGTCATACCAACCAACAACCTTAACCATATTACCGCCCATCACCATTGTCAGGCTACCATCAGCGATCGAAGAAGCATCACTTTTACGATAGTCACAAGAAACCAAAGGATCTTCGTTGTAACCAAGAATACCCTTCATCGAACCTGTAGCTGCTTCCCTCAAAGCATCATTAACCTGTTCAGCGATCGCACTTTTCTCAACTTCCACAACCAAATCTACAACAGAAACGTTGGGAGTTGGAACGCGCAAAGCAATCCCATTCAGTTTACCCTTCAAATCTGGCAGCACCAAAGCCACAGCCTTAGCTGCACCAGTTGTTGTCGGCACAATATTGATAGCTGCGGCTCTTGCCCGTCGTAAATCGCGGTGGCTAGCATCAAGTAAACGTTGATCCCCAGTGTAACTGTGAGTCGTCGTCATCGTCCCCTTAACAATGCCGAAGCTTTCGTGAAGCACCTTAGCAATAGGAGCCAGACAGTTCGTAGTACAACTAGCATTACTCACAATCTTGTGCTTACCGTGTTCGTATTGATCGTGATTAACTCCCATCACATAAGTGCCGATATCGCCACCCTTACCAGGAGCAGTAATCAAAACTTGCTTCGCACCTGCCGCTAAATGCTTAGAAGCACCTTCTTCAGTAACAAAGACTCCGGTAGATTCTACAACTAAGTCAATTCCCCAGCTTTCCCAGGGCAAGTTTAAGGGATTACGATCGGATACGCACTTAATTGTTTTGCCATTGACAGTTAGGGAATTTTCATCCGCTTCTATCTCCGCATCAAGTGTACCCAACATCGAATCATATTTCAGCAAGTGGGCATTAGTGCTGGGATCGGAAGTATCATTAATACCAATAAGCTCCAATTGACTGTCATCTCTAGTTAGCCAGCATCTCAGGAAGTTACGTCCGATGCGTCCAAACCCGTTGATCGCTACTCTAATCACTGCGTCTTGCCCTCTGTCTTGAAGTTCAATAAATTAATTTATTCTTAATGTCCCCGATCATATCGCAAAGCTTGCCCCTTAAAAATGAGTTTTTTAATTTGACATTCCTTGACAACTCCTCAGCAGCAAGGTGCGAGGATTCTGGGACGAAAATACTGCCTCAATTAGTTTGTTAATTTTGGTCTTAGATATTTATGTCCACTCGGAATCTATACTTACTTACTCTGGTATAGTTCAGGTCAAGACAACATTCCTCTCGGAGCGACTTTCAGGTCAATGATCGAGATCTCATATCTCAACAATCGAAAATATATCAGCAATCGAAGTTAAGACGCAAGGTGCAGAAATTCTGAAACTGAAGGTTTGACTAGACTATATTTTCGCTAAAATCCTTGTTAAAGCTGGATCTTGAGAGTGAGAAAATTACTTTTCCTGCGCTCAAAGCCAACTTATTCGTTAGTGGGAGAAAACTCTTGGGTTTCACGGATGATTGAAGACTCTGGTGCGATCGCCCTCCGCATCTAGAGTGTGCCACTTTTCGTGGGCAAAGGCTCAACTCTAAATCATCATTTGCTGGATAACCAAGTCTCAGGCTACAGCTTGTATTACAAAACTGACTCAACCATCTCATTTCTAGGAAACGGCAGATCGCCAAATTGCCCAAACGAGAATAAGCAGTTTGACGGCAGTTACTAACGAAAAGTTTCCCGATTTAGGAGAAAATAGCGTGATTATAAGTTAAAACCATCTCAGGGAAGATGAGATCGAGTTTAATGTAACATAACCTACAAACCTAGTGAATTTAGCCAAGTAAATTTTTGTTTGCTATATCTTGCCAAATCAATTCTTGATATTATAAGCGCGTATTGATGCGTAAATTCGGCGTGTGTGGTGTGGTGTGTAAGGAGATTTGATGTCAAAGACTGTTGATTTTAGCGGTAAGCCATTTCATTTTATCGGTATTGGCGGGATTGGAATGTCGGCATTAGCTTATATTCTTGCCCAGCGTCAGCTACCTGTATCGGGTTCCGATCTGCGAGCGACGCATATTACCGAACGCTTGTCTGGCGCAGGAGCCTACATTTTTAGCTCTCAAGAAGGGCGTAATTTAGAATTTTTTCAGGAAAAGTTTGAGGAAGAGAAAGTTGCTTTACCCACAGCGAAAGTGGGTGGAACGAAAGTTTCGGCGACAGCTAGCACTTCTGAGTCAAACAGTTATGCAAGCAAGCTCAAAGTTGAACCGGGTTTGCCGCAAGTGATTTGTTCGACAGCGATTAGCCCGACTAATTCCGAATATTTAGCCGCGAGAAGCTTAGGGTGTCCAATTTTCCATCGCTCAGATTTATTAGCTGCCTTAATACGGGATTACTACAGTATCGCTGTAGCAGGAACTCATGGTAAAACTACAACCAGTAGTTTAATTGGGTATGTTTTGCTCAAGGCAGGTTTAGATCCGACAGTGGTAGTTGGCGGTGAAGTGAATGCGTGGGCAGGAAATGCTCGTTTAGGTGATGGTAGGTATATTGTCGCCGAAGCGGATGAATCTGATGGTTCGTTATCAAAGTTGGCTGCAAATATCGGCGTAATCACGAATATAGAACTCGATCATCCAGATCATTATCAAAGTTTGGCAGAAGTGATTGGGATTTTTGAGGTGTTTGCGGCTAAATGCGAAACCTTAGTTGGCTGCATCGATTGCGAAATCGTGCGGGAAAAACTAAATCCGTCGATTACTTATAGTCTGAATCCGGAAAGCCAAGCTGATTATACGGTAAGTAAAGTTAATTATGGCGCTCTTGGAACTAAAGCAGAAGTTATCGAACGAGGTCAAGTTTTAGGTGAGTTGGAACTTCCTTTACTCGGAACTCATAATTTGAGTAATGCTTTAGCAGCGATCGCCGTAGGGCGAAAAGTTGGTTTAGAATTTGCCGAAATTGCCGCAGGAATCGCTACTTTTGAAGGTGCAAAACGACGTTTTGAGCTAAAAGGTAAAGCAGGTGGCGTTACTTTTGTTGACGATTATGCACATCATCCTAGTGAAATTCGAGCAACTTTAGCGGCGGCTCGTTTAAGAGTAAACAAAAATCAACCAGACTCAAAAAAACGAGTAGTGGCGATTTTTCAACCCCATCGTTATAGCCGTACCTTGACATTTTTGTCAGAATTTGGCGCAGCATTTAACGACGCTGATGTGGCGATTGTTACAGACATTTATAGCGCTGGCGAACCAGACTTAGGTGAAGTTAGTGGTCAAGATGTTGCTGTGGCGATCGCGGCAAACCATCCCCAAGTTTATTACCAAGCCTCTGATTCCTCCTTGAGCAGTTTCTTAGCTTCAATTCTGCAACCAGGCGATCTGGCTTTATTCTTAGGAGCAGGTAATCTCAATCAGATTATTCCCGAAGCGATCGCTGCTCTCGGTTCCCAAACAACTCTTAAAACTGAAGTGTGAAGAAGAAAAATTTTGATTCAGGGTGCAGAAAAAAGTTAATTTGTCCACAAAAATAGCTAAATTATTAAGCAACTTCAGACTTCAAACTTGCTTCAGACTAAAAACTTAAAACCTCAGACTTCCTATGACACTTTCCTTGGACCCTCCTAGCATAACCAAAAATCTTTTCTCGATGCCGACGAAAATCCAGCAGAAACCAATTTATTTGCCTGGGGGTGACTGCCAAATACAACCGAATATTTCGTTGGCAAATCTGACCTCATTTCGTGTTGGTGGACCAGCCGAGTGGTATGTAGCTCCTCGCAATAGCGAACAACTCCAAGCCAGTTTTGAGTGGGCGCAAAGGCAATCTTTACCCTTAACATTGCTAGGAGCAGGTTCAAACTTATTAGTCAGCGATCGCGGCATCCCTGGTTTAGTAATTGGTACTCGTCATTATCGCCATTACGATTTTGACCCCGAAACAGGTCAAGTTACTGCTGGTGCTGGCGAACCGATCGCCCGTCTCGCTTGGCAAGCAGCCAAACGTGGTTGGCGAGGACTAGAATGGGCAGTAGGTATTCCGGGTACAGTTGGTGGTGCAGTGGCAATGAATGCCGGGGCGCATTCGAGTTGTATCGCTGATATTTTGGTAAATGCGGCGGCGATTTCTCCTGACGGTAGAATCGAACACTTAACTAAAGCAGATTTGCAGTATAGTTATCGCACTTCGATTTTGCAGAAATCCCAACGTTTAGTAACTCAGGCAACGTTTCAACTAACTCCAGGGTCAACCAAAGCTGAAGTTATGGCAACTACTAACCAAAACTTGATGCAGCGTAAAACTTCTCAACCTTATCACCTCCCCAGTTGCGGTAGTGTCTTCCGTAACCCCCAAGAGCGAACCGCCGGGTGGTTAATCGAACAAACTGGGTTAAAAGGCTATCAAATCGGAGGCGCTCAAGTTTCTCAGCGTCATGCTAACTTTATCCTCAACTGCGATCATGCCAAAGCTGACGATATTTTTCAGGTAATTCGCCATGTCCAAGAGCAAGTTGAACATCATTGGTCTTTAACTTTGAAGCCAGAGGTTAGACTAATAGGTGAGTTTTAAATAACTGATTTGGCTCTGAGTTGAGATTTTCCGTTTGGGAGTATACTACCCATTGGCAACAACTAAGCCATACTTTCGCTTAAACATCAACACCTCAACGAGCATTCAGCTTAAACACAGTTAATTAATTTTTAGATATGACTGAAGACAAAGGAAAAGGATTCGGTTTCGGTTTGGGGAAAATGAAAGAACTTACCGAAGCATTTAAAAAAGCGCAACAAGTTCAACAAGGGGCGCAAAAACTCCAACAAGAATTGGAGCAAATGGAAATTGAAGGACAAAGCCCTGATGGACTGGTAAAAGTGGTCGTTAGCGGCAACCAAGAACCGCGTCGGGTGGAAATCGCTCCTGACGCGATCGCTCAAGGAGCAGAAGCGGTTTCAGAATTGGTGACTGCGGCGATGAAAGACGCTTACGATAAATCCACAGAAACCATGCGTAGCCGTATGGAAGAACTTACCAGTGGTTTAAATATTCCGGGGATGTAAATCCTACCTACCAGAAAATACCAGTAAATATAAGTCCCCGCTCGATAAGCGGGGATTTTTTTAGTTAAAGATTATCCGGAATGATCTGCATTTTGGGCAAACCTGTCACCGTATAATAAAGACTTTGCGCCATTTCTTGATTTGCTTCCTCGCTCAGGTGAACTGTGTCGGTAAAAGCAATCTGGGGAAATTTTTCATAGAGATTGTAAAAATTCATGGTTTTGACGTTACGGGGAAAAGCTTTTTCCAGGGTTTCGTTCGCCTGAATTAACTCACTATAACCTTGTTTAACTCTCTCCAGGTAATCTGGGCTTAAATCCGCCATAATCTTCTGTTCCGAGGGCAAAAGCTGGTCACTAGCACGACCAGTAATTTCTGGTTGCACTGCGACAACCAAAGGAATTCCGGCTCCGGCTGAGAGACGTACCATTTGTTTTTGATGATTGGAATAACGGGCGATGCGACGCTCTAGTTCAGTTGCATCGGTTGGTAAATATTCAGCCAGGGGTTTGTTTGCTTCCGTCACCACTAAACTCATTTGTGCAAGCGAAGGTTCGGGATTTAACACCCAATGTTGTACCGATTTGACCAAGTAGGTATTTCGTAGCCAGTTTTGAAGCGGTTGAGTTAAATAAGCCCAGAAATGGCGAGGAGCATTATTCAGAAAACCTTCTAACTGAGGAATTTCTGTTTCTTCTTGACTACTCGGTAACATCAAATCGCCGTAGCCATTCAACACAATAATTAGATCCGGCTGATAAGGCAAAATTTGTAGTGCTAACTGAGCCAATTCGTTACCGGAAGTATAACCAGGAATCGCCGCATTAATCACCCGATATTGACCTTCACGAATTTTCGGGGGTTTGGCTAGGGCTTTGACTCGTTCTGGTTTGTAGAAAGGAAGTGCATTCGGACGGTATTTTTCTGGCGATCGCTTTTGTTGTCCCACTCTTTCATTAAGTCGAGCTTCAAGCTTGTGGGCGATCGTTGCTTGATTACTTTGATTCCATTGACCAAAAGCCGTGGAACCACCCAAAAGAAAAATGCGCTTTTCACCTTGTGGTTTCGCCACAGGAACAGGTTCTTCGTCTCGGAAACCTTGGGCGTTGATTGTCCAAAAATTGCTTTTTTGCTCTCCCGCTAATTGATAACCTCCAGCTAAATTCTGATGCGCGATTAAACTTCCTTCGTTAGCTAAACCATCGTAAGGTTGATTATTTTCCGAGAGAAACTGCAAGCGATAAGCACTCACAATCGGTGGCACTCCTTGATATGTTGCCAACTGTTGACCTTTGCCCGCAATCCCGACAAAAATCCGCGTCAATAGCTCCAAAATCAGTAATGACAAAGGAATTGAAAGGATTATCCAAAGAGGTGAAACACTTTGTCTCCTTCGTTTTTTGTAATAAGGACTCCGCCGAGATTTAAACATCAAGTATTTTCCTCATATTTCTATATTCAGGGTAGATTGCACCTGAATTTCGCACCCTGCGCCCTAAGCAGTCAGCAAACTTAGTTCAGTGCGCCCTCACGAAATCTCGCCAAATTTTCCTTGTAACTCAACCAGATTTTTTTCCACAAGAGCCAACTAAAAGGTAAATTAAGGAGCGAAACTGATCCATAGTGAACTGTACCTAGATTATCGGTAGAACCGACCTTCAAGATTAACCGAATCCTCAGTACCCGGATTGCCATTGAGCAGACTTGCTTTTTTCTGGAAAACCGAGCTACGCCTAGCCTCTGCGCTAGGATCAGCCCAGCATCCAATCCGGCTGACCACAGAGCGGTGCAGCGATTGACACGGTAGTGTCAGCGCCGAGAAGGGCGATCGCGGTACAGTAGGAGCGTAAAAAACTATTCACCCTTAAGTAAAGGGTTTGTTCGTTGGAACTAAGTACAAACTAGACCGAAAATCGATGCCTTACAAATTACTTTTTGTCTGCTTAGGTAACATTTGTCGCTCTCCATCAGCAGAGAATATTATGAATTACCTCATAACGCAAGCTGATTTGAGTGAGAGAATTGTTTGTGATTCTGCCGGAACTTCGAGTTATCACTTGGGTTCGCCTCCGGATGCACGGATGAGAGCGGCGGCGCAGAAGCGGGGAATTGAGCTACGAGGTCGTGCGCGACAGTTTGATGTGTCGGATTTTGAGGAGTTTGATTTAATTTTGGCTATGGATCGCGAAAATTATGCGGATATTCTGGAATTGGATCGTTTAGGAAAATATCAAGATCGGGTACGACTGATGTGTGATTTTGCTTCTAAGCATCAGGAGTGCGATGTTCCCGATCCTTATTATGGCGGTTCTCAAGGCTTCGATCGCGTTATTGATTTACTTTTGGATGCTTGTCAAGGGCTTTTGGACTATGTAGTGGCAGAAAAAATCGAGTCTCAATAAATAAACTAGAGATTTTGGGAGAAAAAAAGTTCAAGGGGATGATAGCTGATGGGAAATGTAGTCGGAATTGATTTGGGAACTACTAATTCGGTGGCGGCGTTTAAGTTTGCTGAAGTTGAGGTGGTGACGGCTGATGAGAATACTCCACCAGAAAGAAAGTTAACTCGTTCGGTGGTGGGACATACAAGTCTGAGTGCTATGGGCGAAAATAGCGATCGCCAAGTTGTCGGGCAAGAAGCTTATAATCAACTCAAACACGATCCGGAAAATGTGATTATTTCGATTAAACGTTTGATGGGTAGGGGTTTTAGCGATCCGGTGGTGCAAGAACATCATGGGCGTTATTTGTACAAGGTGACGAAAGCGACGCAGGGAACAGATAACAGTATTTCGGTTTGGTTGGGAGGTAAGGAGTATCAACCGGAGGATATTTCGGCGGCAATTATTAAGCAAGTTGTGGCAAATGCTCAGAATTTTCAAGTGCAAAGAGGGCAGAAAAGTACGATTACGCAAGCGGTAATTACGATTCCGGCTTATTTTAACGATAAACAAAGACACGCAACTCAAACCGCCGCGACGAGGGCAGGATTGGCGTTACCAGAACTTTTACCTGAACCGACTGCGGCGGCAATTTCCTATGGCTTTAAGCCGGATGATGATGAGGTGAAAACGATTCTGGTGTTTGATTTTGGTGGGGGAACGTTTGATTCTTCGATTATTACCACCAGTGGAAATCAATTTATTGAGTCGGGGAAGTCGGGGGATTTGTGGTTGGGTGGCGATGATTTGGATAATCGGATTATTGATTTTGTCAAGGAGCAAGTGGCGATTGAGGAAGGGTTGGAGGATATCGATCGCGCGATCGCCAAAATGCCTTATTACCAACGAGTCCGTTTTCAGGGGGATTTGAAGTTGGCTGTGGAAAAAGCCAAAATTCAACTTAGTAGCGCTCCTGTGGCTCAAATTATGCCTTCTACGCCGTTGTTAGATGAGTTTGGGGCGACCGTTTATGGGTCTGTCGAGTTAAGACGAGAAGAGTTCGAGCAGTTGATTGCGCCTTTTGTGGAACGGGCGATCGCGATTTGTCAAGATGCGATTAAATATTCGGAATATCCTGAAGATATGATCGATGTTTTTTTATTGGTTGGTGGTTCGTCACAAATTCCTTTGGTACAACGGAAAATGCGCGAAACTTTTGGGGCGGATAAGGTGGTTGTGCATCCGCGTCCGATGTATGCTGTTGCTGAAGGTGCGGCAATTGTGGCGGCTGGGCTGACAGCAAAGGTGGAAACGGTTTCTCGCGATTATTGTATCGAGTTGGTTGATGAACCGAGATACAAGTTAATTGAACAGGGAGCAATTCTTCCGGTTAAGCAATTGCGTACTTTTAGAACTCAAGCTAATGGACAAAGGCTAATTCATTTTAAGTTTTTTAGTCCGGATCGTGTTAAGGAAGTTCTTGATTTTGTTGCTCATGATGAATTAATTGGCGAGATGTGGTTGCCTTTGGATCGATATTATCCTCAAGGAACGGAGGTATTGGTTACGCTGGAATTGGATGAGAAAATGGGCTATCTCCAAGCAACGGCGACTTTGAAAAATGACCCGGCAATTCGAGTTAGTTGTTTGTTTTCCCGTGGGGGCTTGGATGAGAAAATTTGTAAGCAAGTTGAGCAAATTATTCAACAGTTGAATCAAGCTGGTAATTTGACTGATAAAGGAGTTACCGAAGCTAATAAACTGGCGAGTGAGGTGATTGGCTCGGCGAATCAAATTCTCGGTCTTGATGGTAAAGTACAGCCAGAGCAACTGAAGCGGGCTGAGGAAAAGCTGAGAAAATTACAAGCTTTTGCTTCGGAGGATTATGATTTAGCTGAGTTTTTCGTCAGTGAGTTTGAGTTTGTTAATTCTCGTTGTGATTTTTTGCTTCCTCACGCGCAAAAGACGAGGTTGCAAAATTCTGCACAAGCATTGCGTGAGGCGATCGCTACTGATAATCTCGTAGCTATGCAAAAATTGTCGGCAAATGCTAAAACGGAGGCGGATAATCTTCCTGAGCAAGTGAGAACTATTTTATTCTGTAAAGACGCGATCGCGCGGGTGCAAATTACTGCTCCCGATGAAGCTAGAGTTATGGCTGGTAAACTAGAAACAATTTTGGCTTCCTGGTCACAAAATAATCGCGATCAAGCAGAAAAACTGTTGCGCGAGTTATTACCTACTCTTCGCCCTTATTTGTCTCAGGAGTTGCCTACGGTTAATATTTCTACAGGGTTAACTCGCTGAGATCATCGAAAATGAATCAAGAAAAAATTACCTGTCCTGTCTGCGATCGCCCGAATATTGAAGGTGATGTTTGTCCGAACTGCGAAACTAATTTATCTTTCGTCCGGATGTTAATTGAATTGCCGACAGAAGCGCAAAAGAGTTTCTCTTTTCCTGGCAATTTTTGGCGTTCTTATTTAGAAAAAATTACTAATTTCAATTGGTTGGCAGTTGGTTTAACTATTATTTTAATTACGATTGGAATTGGTTTATTAGGAGTTACTGCAAATTTTTTTTTCTCTCGACAAATGCCACTTTTACCCCAAACGTCTTCAGTTTCTCTTCGGCTGTTAGTTGGGTTCGTTAGTAGCCAAGTTAAGATGATCCCAAAGGTCAAGCAAACTTTTGGGGTGATAAGTGCTTAACTGGGAGCAAAAAAAGTGATGAAAATTCTTGTTGATGGGTGGAATAAATTGAAGTATTTTCTTGGCTCAACTAGCTTGTTTCTCTGGCTTTCTCAAGCTTCTGAATCAAAAAGAAAGACTTTGGAAATGACAGAATTAGCAAGAAATAAACAGTTACGCGAAGCTTTACAAGTGGGTTCGGAAATTAAAGCTTGGGTGTCTCCTGCTAGTTCCTTCTTTCAGCAACAAGTTTATTTTTGGACGACAGGAAAGACGTTACAATCTCTAAATAATCAGTTAGCTGAATGGCAACAAAAACTTGAGGAAATTGAGCGTTTAGCGACTTACGCTGCTTCTTTAGAACAACAAGCTGAGAAAAATCCTTTTGCGATTCAACCTTTAACAAGCGCGCTAAAATTTTATCAACATTGTGCTTATCAAATTAACGATCATCTTTATTTAGAAGCGATTAATCGTTTGTCAGAAGAAATTTATCGTCGCCAACAATTTGAGTTATTAATTAATCAAGGCAAACAAGAGGCGAAACAAGGCTTTTTTAAACAAGCTTTAAGTAATTTTTTACAAGCTAAGACTTTATTTGCAACGAAAAAATTGGATTTGGCGATCGCCACTTGCTCCGCAAAAATTCAGCCAGAGGAAAATTTCGAGGCGATACTCACCACAGCGCGTAAAATAGCAATGGCGGGTAAATTCGCTCAGGCGATCGCGTTACTCGAACCTGCTTTAGCAAAATTCCCTCGCACTGATGGCAAAGCTTTGTATACACAACTTCGCCAAACTGTCAAGGCGAAAAAATATTTTCGTGCCGCAATTTTAGCTGAAAAAGTAGGTAATTTAGAACGAGCCGAAATCAATTATCAAGAAGCAATTAATCTTGTCCCAGAATATCAAGAAGCTTATTTACGACTCGCAATTCTTGCGATAAAAACAAATAATTGGGAGCAAGTAATTGACTATTTACAAGGAATTAATAGCGAAAGAGCAGCTTACATTCGTGGCTTTGCTTTTGCTAAATTAAATAACTTACAGCAAGCCGATTTAGAATGGCAAACTGTTAACGATAATCAGGTAAAATCAGAGCGTAAAGCCATTAAAATGCTAGCCAGACGCAAACGCTTGCAAGCAATGAAATCCATTCAGGAATTTGTTGAAAAAAGGAAATTAGTAGCAGCCAAATCAGCTAGTCTTTCCTTTATGCAGCAATTCGGAACTTGTGCGATTGTGCAAAGAAATTTAGATCAACATATTCGACCTGCCTTTGAAGCCAATTTATGGCATAGTTTAGATTGGCAAGAATTAGTTAAATTAGCAGAGAAGAATTGGTTAAAACAACAAGATATAATTTCTTTGCATAATTTGATGGTTGCGGCTTATTATTATTCACAAATTAATCCTCAATATTTGGAAAAATTAATTCCAATTTGGTGTTCTAGTTTAGCGAATCTTCATCTTAATCCACTTCTAGATGATATCCCTTGGCTAGGAACAGTCAAAGTAGACCGAGATAGTTTATACTCAGAATTACTGGAACTATTAGAAACAATCATCGATGCAGTTAAGGATCGTGACTTAGAAGCATATTATCAATTACGCGATCGCTACCGCTTAGAATTAGCTTCCTTAGAAATAAGCGGCAAACCACCTCAATTTGGCTTAAAATTAAACGAACTGTTGATAACCCCCAGTTTTTACCAAAATTACCGCGATCAACTCAAAAATGTTGTCTTTATTCCCGCTAGCGAGAGCCAAATTCAAAAATCATTATCTACTCCGTGGGGTTTAGCAGTTGCCGCTTGTTTAGCAGGTGATCCTCTCCGCGCAATCCAAATTAAACCAGACAATAATTTAGCTCAAGAAAATTTCACTTCGGTGCTAACCCAAACCAATAATCTTGCGGAAATTGACTTTCATAGCGCTAGTTTATTTGCTAAATCATTAGTTGCTTATTACGAAGGATATTATCATCTTAGTAATCAACATTGGCGTTTAGCAGTAACTCCGTTACAACAAGCAGAAAAAGAAATCAAAGCTACTCCTACCTGGTATGCGGAAATAGAAAAACTTTGTCAAAATCAACGTCAAATTATTGCGCATTTTTACGAACATTTAGACTTTGCTCAGTTTTGGTGTAACTTGACAGGAAGCGAAACTGCAAGAAATTATTTAGCTCAATTAAGAGTAGAACAAATTCAGCAAAAACTAAATAATCAAATGATTACACCTGCTCAAGCTCTTAACGAATTAGCAGGATTAGGAAAATTAGTTTCCGATCATCCTACCGTCAGCGACGCGATCGCGAAAGTCGAATTTACTCAAGAAGCCGAACAATTACATCAACTCATGAAAGTCAATAAATTTGAGGAAGCTGTCAAATTAGCTTCCGGATCTCGTTATGAGCAAATTCCTTATCTTGTTGCTGAAATTTGCATTTCAATTTTAGTTAATGGCTCGCAAAATAATCATTTATCAGAAGAAGCAGTGCAGCAATTAGCAAATTGGGCTTACCAACTTTGTCCTCACGAACCAGCTTTTCAACCAGTTTATCGTCAATTTGGACTTTATTGTTAAAGATGAAGCAAAATCGCTCAGTACAAAATCCTTATGACATTTTAGGTGTCACACCAGCAGCATCAAAAGCAGAAATTGCGAAAGCTTTTATGATGGCGATGAAACGCCGTGAATATCCTCCAGAGGCGATCGCGAAAGCTAGAAAAAGTTTGATGAATGCGCGATCGCGCTTATTAGCGGATTATTTACGTCCGATTTTACCAGCGATCGTTCGTTTCAAACGCAAAGATTTTTCCGAGTTGTCAAAACCTGCACCAACTATCGAATTTTTACCCGAATTTGACGGTTTAGATGCGACTCTTGCACAAATGCAAAAAGTATCTGACGCAGATCGAAAATTGGGTGTAACTTTGTTTTCCGCTAACCCAATTAAAAGATTACCACCAAGCCGTTAAGCACGTAGCCGCAGATACCAATCCCCAATCCCCAGTCACCAATCACCAATTCCCAATCCCCAATTCCCAATGCAAAACGAACAACTTTTTTACTTAAATAGTTCTCAACGAGACGAACTATTGCAAGAATTAGGGAATCTTTTAAAAGATAAAGTTTCCCTCCAACAAACCTTACAAAAAGAACAAGAACAAACCATCGCAGCAAATGAAGAACTTTTTCTCGAATTGCTCGATTTATTTGATGCTTTAGAATTTTTACTTGATTACTTAACAGAAAATACTGAACCTAACGATCAGTTTCTAAAACGTTTACCAAAAACTATCGAAATTGTCAAAAAAAAATTGTTACTTATTCTCGAACGTCGAGATGTAAAAGCAATAGATTTTTCTGGAAAAAAACCAGATTTCACTCTTTGTCGAGTAGTAGATTGCGAAATTAATAACGAGATCGAAGAAGATAACATTACCACAATCGTTCGCAAAGGATTTAGTTTGGGTGACAAAGTTTTACGCCCGGTAGAAGTAATTACCTCGAAAAAGGAAGATTGATCTTTCGGGGATTACTTCAATAAATCCCGGTCAATCTACTAAGTTATTTTCGAGGGCAAAGCGTACTAACTCCGCCCGATTATTCGTGTCTGTTTTTCTTAATAAACTGCTAACATACTTTTCAATAGTCCGAGGGCTAAGGTGTAATTCCGCACCAATTTCAATATTAGAAAGACCATTAGTAAGTAAATGGAGAACTTCTTGCTCTCGATTTGTAAAATCGAAAGAATTTAAAGCAATTGTCGTGTGGGATGACGTTTTTGATGGTGAGGGAGACTCTTTTTTCTGGTCAGTGTTCATTTTTGAGAAGCGTAGCTCAGATTGAATCACCTGCGATCGCTCTAAAAGCGATCGCACCACTACACCCAATTCTTTCATTTCAAAAGGCTTGGGTAAATATAAATCGCAGCCTACTTGATAACCACGAATTCTCTCTTCGGTACTTCCTTTTTCAGTTAAAAAGATGACGGGTAAAAGCCGGAATTCTAGGCGTTGGCGAACTTGTCGCACTAATTCATAGCCATCCAGACGTGGCATATTAATGTCGGCAACAAGTAAATGAGGATGATAAGTTTCTAGCAAAGCGAGTGCTTCTTCTCCATCCTCAGCAGCAATAGCCGAGTAGCCAGACATTTCGAGATAATCGCTGATGGCTAAACGAATTCCTGCGTCATCATCGGCAACCAGGATTAATAGGGGCATAGATAGTAAGTTGGTCTGCATTAGACAGCTACTCTTACACTATGTTAAGCCTAGGTTGTCAATTAAGACTTTTTTTTGTCACAAAGCTGTTGTTCAATTAAGATAATTGCTGAGACGAGCAAGCGGGTTGAGCTATGGTCGCATTTTCCTGAGTAGCAAAGAGTTTTTCGGCTAAAACTAAATTGTAAGGAAAAGGTGGCGCGATCGCCTGATAATCTTTTGGGTGAGGGTTTCCGTGACGTAAAACGGCATTTACTAGGAAACAATTTTCTGGGTTAAGATTAATGGCGCTGTGAGGTACTCCGGGGGGAATTTTGACTACTTGAGGTAGGTTTTCAATTAAATAAATATATCTGTATTGACGATTTTGTAAGATGCCTAAAATAAAGCTGCCGCGTACTCCTAATAAT
>JAWQFW010000109.1:0-16184 GCA_035968095.1 Oscillatoria sp. PMC 1068.18 | reverse complement strand
CTCTAAACTCATATTATATTTTAAGTGCAACTTAGTATAAGTAATACCAATTTACTTGATCTACGCTACATTAAGACGTTGCAGACAACGTCTCTACAGAGTTTGTATCTGTAGTATTCATTTAGGAAAATGGTATTAGAAGAGCGATCGCGACTAAAATCAAACTTGGTAGTAAGCGCGATACCAGTCAATAAACTTCTCAATCCCAACTTTTAATGGTGTATTGGGTCGAAAGCCAACATCTTGCATCAAGTCGTCAACGTCAGCGTAAGTTATGGGTACGTCTCCGGGTTGCATGGGAAGCATATTTTTAATGGCTTTTTTACCTAAACACGCTTCGATAGTTTCAATCATTTCCATTAATTCGATGGGTTGATTATTGCCGATATTATAAACTTTGTAGGGTGCAGAAGTTTTTTCGTTTTGGGGTGTGGGAATTTGATCAATTACGCGGACAACACCTTCAACGATGTCGTCAACATAGGTGAAATCGCGCTGCATTTGACCGTGATTAAAGACTTTAATTGGTTTGTTTTCTAAGATGGCTTTGGTGAAGAGAAAAACTGCCATGTCGGGACGACCCCAAGGTCCGTAAACTGTAAAAAAGCGTAAGCCTGTGGTGGGAATGTTGTAAAGATGACTGTAGCTGTGTGCCATGAGTTCGTTGGCTTTTTTGGTGGCGGCGTATAAACTAATGGGATAATCGACGTTATCCTCGACAGCGAAGGGAATTTTTTTGTTTTTGCCGTAAACAGAACTAGAAGAAGCGAAGACGAGGTGTTTAATTTTTGCGTGACGGCAACCTTCAATGATGTTCATGAAACCGACGAGGTTGCTATCTAAATAAGCATAAGGGTTTTCGAGGGAGTAGCGAACACCTGCTTGGGCTGCCATGTGAGCAACAACATCGAATTGCTCTTGCGTAAATAATTTTGCCATATTTTCCCGGTCGGCTAAATCGAGCTTGTAGAAACTAAATCTAGGTAGTTTTTCGAGTTCGCTGAGTCGGTCTTTTTTGAGGGAAACATCGTAGTAGGAATTAAGATTATCGAGTCCGATAACGGTGTCTCCTCTGGAGATTAATCTCTGAGAGAGGTGAAAACCTACGAAACCAGCCGCACCTGTTACTAAAATTCTGACCACGATTGTTCCTCGTAATAAAATCTGGGATCTATTTTATTAGGGATTGGGGATTGGTGATTGGTGATTGGGGTTTTTGGGAGAATTGGGGGTTTTGGGAGCGTTATCAGTGTTGTCAGTGTTAGGAATAAAGAGCGATTTTCACAACCAAGATTTACTTCCCCAAGTCTTCCTTGTCTTCCAATTCTCCCAATTCTCCCAAGTCTTCCTTGTTCCGAGCAATAATTCCCTGAAGGAACTATTTTTCTCTGGGGAGGTCTAATTGAAGCGAGTCTGAGGAAGTGTTGCTGGTAAAGTTGATGGGTGAGGTGTCGATGAGTCAGCAGAAAGAGAAAATTGAGCTAGAGGTGATTGAGGTGGTAGCGTCAAGGCTGGAAGTAGCGATCGCGCCAATCTTTTCAACTAGCTTTTAGTGGTGCGATCTGAGTATGATGATCGAAATTGATGGTGGTTTGCTAGCTACAATCTATGATGGACAATGTTTTCCTGTCCGCACTTTTTAGTTAACTATAAGCGGATCGCTCACGACAGGTGTTTGTGAAAAAATGACGAATCCTTCTAATCCGAATCAAGAGCCAGAACCAAATGTTCGCGATCGCGCCCCTGAGCCTGGAGACGAACTACAACCAAATACTACCATTCAAGAGCCTGATTCCGAAGCAACTGCTCCGCCGCCCCGCAAAAAGCGACGGATTTGGCTGTGGTTGGGTACGCTTTTGCTTTTGGGGGTTGGTGGAGGATTGACTTATGGCTGGATTTTTATCCAGCGACAGTTAGCGCCGAGGGTTGAGCAAAGTTTGGAAGCTATTTTAGATCGTCCGGTTGAAGTGGGTGAGGTTGAGGGCTTCTCTGTGCGGGGAATTCGCTTTGGAGAAACGGTAATTCCGGCAACGCCTACGGATACGGATCGGGTGGTAATGGAGGCTTTAAGAGCGAGTTTTGACCCACTGAAGTTGATTTTGAATCGGACTCTGGAACTGGATGTAACTTTGGTCAATCCAGAGATTTATGTAGAGCAAAATCGAGAGGGTGTCTGGATTGAAACCGAAATTATCGAACAAGAACCAGGACCGATTACTGTGGATCTTCAGACGCTACGCTTGCAAGATGCGGATGTGTTGTTGGTGGGAAGAACCGCAGGAGGAAATTTACAAGCACCTGTGGCGATCGCGCTTCCTTCGGGTATGGTAAGTTTTTCGGAAAATAATACTCGGATTGTCTTTGATGCACGCGGGGAAATGGTTAAGGGAAATTTCCAAATTCAAGGTGAAAAACTCCCCGAACAACTGAAATTAAATATTTCTGCTCAAAATATTAGCGCTCCTGAAGCTTCTCGTTTAGTGGTGATTCCGGTGGTCAGTATCCAAGGTGGTCAGGTTAACGCTAATTTAGATTTAGAGTTGGGACCAGACGATCAAGCTCCCCAGATTAAGGGAACTGCTAGTTTACAAGATCTTCGCGCTCAAGTTGCACAACTTCCTCAAGCTTTTCGCCAAACTAACGGTCAAGTTCGCTTTCAAGGAGAGGAAATTGTCATCGATAAGGTGGCAACTATTTTTGGTGAAATTCCTCTTGTAGCTGAGGGTGTGGTAGACCTGGAATCAGGTTACAATGTCACGGCGAAAACAGCACCAGTTTCGGTTAAGCAAGTGCTGGTGACTGCGGGAATTAAGGATAAAAACGCTGCGACAGCAAAACCCCAACCTCCTGCTGCAACGGAAACTCAACCAGAAACAGAAACTCCTGCAACTGAGTTACCCACAGAGGAACGAGTTATTCAATCAGTGACACCTCGTGAGGAAACTGCGACTGGGGAACGAGTTATTCAATCCATAACACCTCGTGGGGAAACTGCGACTGGGGAACGAACGATCAAATCAGTGACACCTCGTGAAGAAACTGCGACTGGGGAACGAACGATCAAATCAGTGACTCCCCGCGAAGAAACTGCAATTGGGGAACGAACGATCAAATCAGTGACTCCCCGTGAGGAAACCGACTCAGCGACGGAGGAAAAAGTAACCCAAACTCCCAAAACTGAAGTCACGAAAACACCAGAAAATCAATTAACGCTACAAGATTTACCTCCAGTTGCAGGACAATTACAAGCAGCTTTTGCAATCACGGGTGCGATCGCCGAACCTAAAGTTAATGTTGAAGTCGCCGCTACTGAACCTATCCAAATAGATAAGTTAAAGTTTAACGTCGTGAAAGCAACAGCGACGCTGGAAGAGACAACTTTAGCGATTACCGATTTTCAAGCGATCCCCACACTCGGCGGTAAAATTACGGGTAAGGGACAAATCAATCTCGGTGAGAAAAGCGGTTTAGTTTTCGATGTCCAAGCGAATACCATTCCCGCTACCGAAATTGCGCGTCTCTACGATCAACCTCTCCCACTTCCGATTAGTCCGGTTTCGGGACAATTACAAATTTTTGGTCCTCTAGATCAACCGAAAAATATCCAAGCTAAGGGTACGGCGAATTTCCAAGCTGCGGGTGGTAACGTCGCTGTCAATGACATTCAAGTGGCTGATGGTCGCTGGAAGGGGATTGTGCGTACCGAAGGAATTCAGCTTAATCGTTTGCCCAAAGTCCCGACGAGCGTGCCTTCTGGTAGACTCAATGGGGTGTTTAATGTTGAAGGAAGTATCGATTCTTTTCGCCCCGATACCATCGACCTTAAAGGTGCAGCAAACTTAAATATTGCTGGTGGGAATGTGGTTGCGAATAATATTACTGCTAATAATGGGGTTTGGCAAGCAAAGGTGCAAGCCGATAAGGTGAGTTTAGCAGCTTTTGAACAGTTACCCCCGGAATTACAAAAAGGTAATCTCAACGGTATTGTTAATGTTTCTGGGAGTCTGGCTGACTTTGCACCGTCAACACTAAATGCTACAGGTGGGGCGCAAGTTAATGTCGCAGGTGGTACGATTACGGCTACGGATCTTCAGGTAAAAGCGGGGCGTTGGGAAAGTAAGATTAGAGCTAATGGTGTGCAACTGTCGGCTTTGGGTGCGGTTCCCCCGCAATTACAACGCGGACGGGTGAATGGGCTTTTTCAGGTTTCTGGGACTCTCGATTCTTTCGATTTAGATACAATTCGGGCGATCGGTAATGCCCAAACAAATGTAGCGGGTGGCACAGTAAATGTCAGTAATATTACGGTTGACAACGGACGCTGGCGAGGGAGGGTACAAGCCAACAGTTTGCAGTTATCTGGTTTAGCAAATGTCCCGCCGCAATTAGAACAAGGGCGAATTAATGGTGTTGTTAATGTTACTGGGATTCTAGATTCCTTTGAACCGAAAACTATTGAAGCTACGGGTGCAGCGCAGGTGAATGTAGCGGGCGGCACAATTACGGCTAGTAATCTTACGGTGAATGAGGGACGCTGGCAAACTCAAGTTAGAGCGAATGGAGTGCAGTTATCTCAGCTTGGTTCTTTGCCCGTACAATTACGTCCAGGTAGAGTTAATGGTGTGTTTAATGCTACAGGCAGCTTGGATTCTTTTGCTCTGGAAAGTATTCGGGCTAGTGGTACAGGAGAAGTTAATGTAGCAGGCGGCACAGTGACGGCGAGGAGAATTACGGTTGACAAAGGGCGCTGGCGAGGGAATATAGAAGCTACGGGAGTTGAGTTATCGCGTTTAGATCCCCGCGTGGCTGGGATTTTGGGCGCTAGCTTTGATTTGGCGGGGAGTTTAACTGAGTTGTCTCCGGAAGCAGTTACGGGAACGGGCGCTGCAACAATTAATACTGCGGGTGGAGTAGTGGTAGCCCGGAATATTGAGTTGGGCGGTAGACGTTGGGAGGCAGATGTGCAAGCATCTGACGTACAATTGGGAAAGTTAACAGTGCCGAATCTGCCTAGTCCGTTGGAATCAGCAAATTTAACGGGTAACTTTGAGGTTGCGGGTGGTTTGAATTTTACCCCTGAAACTATTCAAGGTTCAGGTTCGGCACAATTAACTAATGTAGCAGGTGGTAGTCTGACAGTTCCCTCGCTAGGAATCAATAATGGTAATTTGAATGCGACGGTAATTGCGCGAGATGTTGATACTGGGCGTTTTACGGATATTTTACCTGCTAATGCTCAAGAAATAGCGCCGACGCTGGGTGATGCTAACGCTAATTTGCAAATTGCGGCTAATTTAGCTAATTTAGAGCCTGCTGCGATTAATGTAGCAGGTAGCGCGACGGTGGAAGTGGCTGGGGGGAGGGTGACAGCGACGAATTTGCGGGTCGGGCGATCGCGCAATGGAACTTTTCAAGCTAATCTTAATGTCAATAATGTCGATGGGGGGCGTTTTGCGCCTTTTTTTCCCCCTCAGTCTCAAGACTTAGCTGAAAGTTTGGGGGCTGCAACTGGAAATTTTTTTATTGCGGGTAATTTGAATAATCTTCAACCTTCAGCTTTGTTGTTACAAGGTAGCGCGAATGTTGATGTCGCTGGGGGGAATTTAACTGCAACTAATTTTAGTCTCAATAATGGTAATTTTCAAGGGAATATTAATGCAAATTCGGTTGATGCTGCTCGTTTTACGGCAATTTTACCACCGAAAGTGCAAGGTTTGGCTGATAGTTTGGGAACTGCGACGGGAGATTTTTTCGTTGCGGGTAATATAAATAATCTTCAACCTTCAGCTTTGAATTTTCAAGGAAATTTGGCTTTAGAAATTGCTGGGGGAAATTTAACAGCAAGAAATGTTAATTTGAATAATGGCAATTTTCAAGCTAGCATTAAGACAACGGAAATTAATGCTCAACGTTTTGCAAATCTTTTTCCTTTAGAATTACAAGGTATTGCTGATAGTTTGGGAACTGCTACAGCTAATCTTGAGATTGCGGGAAATATTAATCAGCTTGAAACTGCTTCTCTAGATTTAGAAGGTGATTTGGCTGTAGAAGTTGCTGGAGGAAGCGTCACGGCAACTAATTTGAATGTTAATAATGGGAACTTTCAAGCAACTTTAATTCCCGAAAATATTAATTTAGCTTTTCTTTCCCCACAGTTAAGGGATGAGGTAACTGGAAGTTTACAAGTAGCAGGAAATTTAGCTAGTCTTAATCCTCAGACAATTCAAGCTGAAGGAAAATTGAATTTTAGCGCAGGCTTGAATTTTATTCCTGGTGCAGTTAGTGCGGATTTTGCTTGGAATGGGAGTCGTTTAAGTATTAATGATGTTACTGGCGAAAATATCGATGTTGATGGTTATATTGATTTAAACTTAGCGAGAACTGGTTTAGAATCGATTCAAGATGTTAATTTAAATTTGGATATTGATGGCTTAAATCTCGCTGCTTTACCGATAGATAAATTTTTGCCTCGACAAGCAACAGGAATTCAAGTTGCAGGGAGTTTAGATTTTGATGGTAGCGTTGTTGGTACAGTTAGCGAACCGAATATTAATGGTGAAATTGCTTTGCGTGATTTAACAGTTGACCCGCAAAGAACTTTAGCCAGAATTATTCCGGAAAATGAAAATTTCAACGAAAAACTTGCGCCTTTACTTGATTTCGATCCTTTATTAACGGGAACAATTAGTTCTACACCTGAAACGGGAATTGATTTAAATTTGACCGGAACAAATGATGTAATTCAAGTAGCTTTGGGGACAAATTATTTACCTGAATCTTTCCAAATTAAACTCGACGAAGTGACTGCTAGTGGTGGAATAGAAGGAAACAATTTGCAAGTAGAAGCAGCTAACTTTCCGATTAGTCTTGCGAAACAAGTTATTAACTCTAGATTACCACCCGCGATCGCCGCTAAACCTATTTCTGGTGATTTTAGTGGAAATCTTGCTGTGGATCTCAATACTTTTGGTATTATCGGAGATATTGCGATCGCGCAACCCAGTATTGGTGCTTTTACCGGAGATAATTTAGAAGCGAATATTGTTTATAATCAAGAAAATATTAAGATTAACAACGCAATCTTGACAAAAGACGAAAGTAGATATCAAGTTAATGCGGAAGTAAATCCTTCGATCTCAGGTCCCGAAATTGTCGCCAACCTCAACGTAGAACAAGGTAAAATTCAAGACGTACTCCTCGCAGCCCAAGTCTTTGACTTGCAAGAATTACGTCGCGGGATTAATGCTCCAGCTTACGGAAATGCCGCTCAACTAGGGACAATTTCTCTAGGTTCCCAAGAAACAAAATTGCTTTCTCAACTACGATTACTTTCTGAAGTAGAAGCATTTCTCGCCGAAATCGAAGCAATCAAAAACGAATCTCCCATCCCCGATATAGCTCAATTAACAGGTAACTTTTCCGGAGAAGCAACGCTGAATAGTTCCCTCACAAAAGGTATTAAAGCTAATTTTGACTTCCGAGGAGAAAATTGGCAATTAGAACAGTACCAAGCCGACACAGTGGTTGCTAGAGGCGAATATAATAATGGGGTGATTACTCTTTCTCCAGTTAGAATTACACTCGAACCAGAAAATAGTTTTATCGCCTTTTCAGGGACAATTTTCGGTGATAATCAATCAGGACAATTAAGATTAGTTAATGTTCCGATCAACTTATTAGCTAACGAAATTAATTTACCAGTGGCAATTTCCGACGGCAAAATTAACGCTACCGCCGCCCTTGCTGGTAGTCAAGCAAATCCCCAAGCCAAAGGAGAAATTGCGATCGCCGATGCCTCAATTAATAATAACGAAATTGAAGCAATTCGAGGTAGTTTTAGCTATAACAATGCTCGTTTAGAATTCGCCGCTAACTCAGCAATGCCCTTGGTTGAACCCACAGCGACAGAAGCAATTATCGCCCCAGCCGAACAACCTTTACAAATTAGTGGTAGCATTCCAATTACGTTACCCTTCGCCGCAGCAGAACCAGCCAGTAACGAATTAAACTTAAATATTAACGTCCAAGACGAAGGACTAGCATTGCTTAACGTTTTAACCAGTAATGCGATCGCCTGGAGAGAAGGTACTGGTGAAGTAAATCTCGACATTTCCGGCACTTTTGACACCGAAACAAATCGCCCCAATCTAATCGTCGCCCAAGGTACAGCCTCTTTCGCCAATGCTACCATTGCTGCTCAAGCTTTAGATAACCAACCGCTTACCGATGTTCAAGGAAATATTGCCTTCAATTTCGATCGCATTCAAGTCGAAAATATCACTGGTAAATTTGGTGGAGGTGAATTATTTGTCGCCGGAAATATACCTATTTCTGGAACAGGTGTCACAATTTCTCCACCACCCCAACTCTGCGAAACAGTACCCAATTCCCAAGATCCTCTTACCCTTTGTCTTAATCAACTCGCCCTTAACTATAAAGGACTTTATAGCGGTGGTGTTAGTGGGGCAGTACAAATTAGTGGTAGCGCCCTCTATCCGCAAATTGGTGGTAACTTAGACTTATTTGATGGTCGTATTTTCTTAGGAGAAGCGGCTGGGGCGGGTGGTGGTGGTGGTGGTAATAATGGTGGCGTAACGAATGTAGTTAACGCTGACAATGGCGGCTATATTAGTAACGTCGAGTTTAACAATTTAGCGATCGCTCTCACCGAAGATGTGGAAATTTCTCAACCACCAATTCTCAGTTTCTACGCTGATGGTAGTCTCACTGTGAACGGTACTTTAGCTGACTTACGTCCAGAAGGTACAATCGAATTAGAACGAGGTCAACTGAACTTATTTACCACTCAGTTTCGCTTGGCTGATGGTTACGAACAAACTGCCCGTTTTACCCCCAGTGAAGGATTAGATCCTCTGCTTGATATTCGTTTAGTCGCTTCTGTCACCGAAACTACTCGGAATTTGATTCCCACAAGTGCTAATTCTGCCGAAGTTATCGACAACCCGATTGATTTTGGTAGCGCGGAAACTCTTCGCGTTCAAGCCAGAGTTGAAGGTCCGGCGAGCCGACTGCGTGATAATTTAGAGTTAACCAGTAATCCTACCCGCAGCGAAACCGAAATTGTCGCTTTATTAGGTGGCGGTTTTGTCAATACTTTAGGTAGAGGAGATACGACGTTAGGTTTAGCAAACCTCGCGGGAACGGCGGTTTTTGGCAGTTTTCAGAATGATATTGCTAATGCTTTAGGTTTAAGCGAGTTTCGCTTGTTCCCAACTTCGATTACGAATGAAGAAGGAAGAGACTCGACTTTAGGATTAGGTGCAGAAGTTGGGGTAGAATTTGGCGATCGCTTTTCTTTTACCGTAATTAAAGTCTTAACTACTGACGATCCTTTTCTTTACAGTGTTCGCTATCGTCTCAATGAACAAACTATTGTCCGTGGTTCAACTAATCTTGAAGGGAATACTAGGGCTACAATCGAATATGAAGTTAGGTTTTAGTGAAGAATTTTTTCAAATTAAGCCCCAAAACCACTCAGATACTCTTTAGTAAAGGATTTGCGATGAATTCCCGTGACGCTGCCATTGCCAAGTTACAAAAACTCTCACCTACTGCTTTAAAAACAGTTAATGAGTTACTCGATGCTTTGATTGCTCAACAGCACCGTCAAGAGGTGAAGGGACAGTCAATTGATCCTCTCTGCGAAAAATGGACAGCATGGTTTGCTGAGGTGGATGAGTTGAGGGTATAAATAAATTAGTTTTCAGTCTTGTCCTAATTGGCTAAATAAAGCTGCTAAAATTGTATTAGAAAATAAAAAACCATCGGGATCGCTTAATCTTAATTTTCCAGTAATCGGTAAAGTTTGTCTTTTTTCTACCTCAATTTTTGTGTTAGTAATTTCTACTAAACCTTGTTGATAGTAGGGTTGCAAACAATCCCAAATTTGGTTTAAGATTTCTTGACCGTAGTATTGATTAATCCAAGCTAAACTGATTCCCTCTGCTAGACGCAATCCTAACATTAATGTTTCTAGTAAGATGTCATTATTATCAGATTTAGGTACATCAATTTGACATCCAGCCTCTACCCAAGCAGAATATTCTTTTCTGGTACGGGGACGAGTAAATCTCTGTTGATTGACATAACTAGCTGCACCCATACCAAAGCCATAATAAGGGCGATTCTTCCAATAGACGCGGTTGTGACGACATTGAAACCCCGATCGCGCATAATTAGAAATTTCATAATGCTCGTAACCATAACTGCTCAAAATTTGCTGTGCTTGGCGATACATTTGGGCAGTTATTTCGTCAGTTGGTAAAGGTTTCGCACCTGGTTGGTATTTGCGTCCAAAAGCAGTAACAGGCTCTAAAACTAAATCATAGCAAGAAATATGGGCTGGCGAAATCTGACCAGCATTTTCTAAAGATTCTTCCCAGGTGGCTAAAGTTTGATGCGGTAAACCAGAAATTAAGTCCAGACTAAAGTTGGATATCCCTACTTGCTCGATAAGCTCAATAGCTGCAAAAATATCAGTAGTGGTATGCGATCGCCCGCAGAGTTGCAAGATTTCGTCTTGAAAGGCTTGTACACCCAAACTAACTCGATTTACTCCTGCGTGATAGTAACCTTGGAGTTGCTTTTTACTAAAGGTTCCGGGGTCAATTTCTAAGGAAATTTCCGCATCAGCAGAGATCCCCAAATATCGCTCTAAAGTTGCTAAAATCCATTCTAACTGTGGCACTGAAAGCAGCGAAGGTGTTCCCCCACCAAAAAATACGGTTTCCAGTTGATTTCTCGGTGCTGTGGTTTGACTAATTTCCGCACAAAGAACTTTCACATACTGTTCAATTGAACCAGAATTTTCACCCCTAGCTTTGTCACCTAACACAGAAATAGGAAAATCACAGTAATAACAGCGCCGACGACAGAAGGGAATGTGAAGATAGACAGAATTAGGAAATTGGGGTAAGGTTTTGGTAAAATTGCAATCTCCCGGAGTTGGTAAAGTAGCAGTCATAAAAAGATTGGTTTGAGAAACAGTTAATTGTTGTTAATGAAAATTCTTAACAATTGTGGCGAATTGAGCAATCAAGAACCAAAAAGTTGAAAAAATTAACTTAAATAATCTTGAAGAAAACTAGCAAGTGACAAAAAAAGTCAGAAAATTGTAATCTAGCTAAATTAATTTAGATAGAAGCTTTGTCACCGTCGTTTGGACAAGGAAAGCCACGGGAAACAGAAAATCTCTCGAAGATATAATAAATAAGTGTAGGAAAATATACCGATCTGGATGGAGGAAATTTCTCAACCCGGTCAAAGACAAATTTTAATTTTATGGGAATCGAATCATGATAGATGCACTGATCATAATTATATTCATCGTAGCAGCAGCCGGAATCGGCTATGACGCTGTAGAGTTACTTCCTGACGATGTACTCACCCAAGTCTCCAATGTAGGGGCGGTGCGGTGGATTGCAGCAAGTTTTACGGCGATCGTTGGTTTAGCGATCGGGTTAACAGCACAAACTGCTTATCGTCGGATTGAAGGGCGAGTCCGCAATACGCCGATTGAAGTTATTTTGACACGAGCAGTGGGTTTGGTGATCGGACTGTTACTAGCTAATTTGATGCTAGCACCGATTTTCTTGCTCCCAATTCCGGGTGAATTTACTTTCGTCAAGCCGATGCTGGCTATTTTAGGAAGTGTGATGTTTGCTTTTTTGGGTGTGAGTTTGGCTGACACTCATGGTCGCACTTTTTTGCGCCTGATTAATCCGAATAGTCTGGAAACGATTTTATTGGCAGAAGGAACGCTCAAACCTGCCTGTACAAAAATTTTGGACACTAGCTCGATTATCGACGGTCGCATTGAAGAGTTGCTCAAAACTGGATTTGTCGAAGGTCAAATTTTGATTCCTCATTTTGTTTTACAGGAGTTACAAATGTTGGCTGACTCGGCTAACGATCAAAAGCGCACCAGAGGACGTAGGGGATTAGATATTCTCAACCGAATGCAGCAAAATTATCCGGGACAAATTAATATTCATCCGGCAGATTTTGATGAGATTACTACAGTAGATGCGAAGTTGGTGCATTTGGCTCAAGAAATTAACGGGACGCTTCTAACTAATGACTATAATCTCAACAAAGTTGCGAGTTTGCAGAAAGTCGCGGCGCTGAATGTTAATGATTTAGCGCAAGCGGTACGCCCGATCTATCTTCCAGGAGATCCTTTAGAGGTCAAAATTCTTAAGGAAGGTAAGGAAGCTGCTCAAGGAGTTGGCTATTTAGAGGACGGTACAATGGTTGTGGTTGATGACGGACGGGATTATTTGGGTTCAGAAGTTCGGGTGATTGTTACTTCAGCTTTACAAACTTCGGCGGGAAGGATGATTTTTGCCAAGCCTCAAGCTTCAATGGTGGTTTAGGCAGTAGGCAGTTATCAGTTATTAGTTACCAGTTTATCCTCCTTCCCAATTCCCAATTCCCAATCACCAGTCCCCAGTCCCCAGTCCTTCAAGAATCTTGCAACATTGTTTTGGAGGCGATCCGAGTTTTCTTGCGATCGCTCTCAGAAAGTTCTTCTCCTTCTTGTAATCTAGTGGCACTGGTTTGCAACACAGTTGCACCACTGGAATCTCCTAGTTGCAGGGCGGTTTTGGCTGCGGTTTGTAACATAGTGGCTGCCCCCGCGCGATCGCCTTGTTGCAGTTTTTGTTCGGCAAGTTGGGTTTGGCGATATTTGCCTAGTGCCAAAATCGATTTCTGTACTTCTTGGTTCGGTGCAGGTTGATATACTTGCTGGAATTCTGCTTCTACAGGTATTTTTTCGGAAAGTAATTTTTCTTGACCTAATGCAGGGTCATCATAACGGATTTGAACCTTGGCAATTGTTTGTCTCCCCGCAGGTTGCTGAGTAATGTATAAGTTAGCGAGTACGACTCGTTCGGCATCGGTCATTAAGTCGCCTAAACGCACCATGAAGCGCGATCCTTCTTGTTGTAACGGTAGTTCTATCGTTTCTGGGGCTACTTGGGCGACGGGCTTCAAATCTGCCAAGCGGACTCCTGACATTAATTCCAGCAATAAGTAACTGTTGGTTAAGCCTACTGACTGAATCCGAGTGAATAATCTCCCAAATTCGTCGATCGCTTGTTCTGGTCGTTCAATATAGGATAAAGTGCCTCCTGCGGCATCGGAAATTTTCTCTAAGACATCTTGGTTCCAGTTTGCTCCGAAGCCGAGGGCGTTGAGGGTGATGTTATATTCTGAGGCGATTTCGGCATATTTTAGGCATTTTTTATTATTGCCATGTTCGTTTTCGCCGTCTGTGAGAAGAAAAATTTGCGAAACGGTATCGGTTTTTCCTTTGGCTACTTCTTCGATGCCGAGTTTCATTCCTTCGTCGATGGCTGTACCTCCGTCGGCGCTCAGTCGATTAATCTTTCTTCTTACTTTTTCGATGTCTTCCACTGATTGATTTTCAATCAGAACTTTGGCGCGATGGTTAAAGACAATGACTGAGAGGCGATCGTCTGGGGATAATCGCTCTACTAGGCGCATTGCTGCTTGTTTAACGGTATCCATCGGTCTTCCGTGCATCGAGCCGCTTTGGTCGAGGATTAAACACAGATTCAGTGGTAAATTTCTTTCTGCACCACTGGAAACTGCCGAAATGGACACTGATAACTGACGCTGACTATTAACTTGATTGGCATCGAGATGAGAATCATTTAAAAGTGGCTGTATACCAACCTTCATTACCTTTAACTCCTAGTAAAGCAATACAAGATCGTTGCTGATTTGAGTGACGTATCTTACTTTCAGTTTTCTCCGGAATTTGACCTCTAGTGGGCTAAGTGTTAGCCTCTCGATTGGCTGTCCTGGAAGTAAGAAGATCGCCGACTGCCTTTCTACTCCTTAATTTCAGGATAACTTGTAGATGGCTGTATTGCTACCGAGCTACTTAAGGGGGAGCGAAAATTTCTCGAAAAGCTTTTGCCGCTTCAGGACGGGATCTAGCTCCTCTTGCCTATTTTTATGGCTTGATTCAGTTACCTGCAAGACAATCAGCCTGATTTCTCATTCTGGGGAAGGAAAGATTTTAGTTAATTTATAAAGATGACAACAACCAACTAGATTTACGAATTGATTTCCTCTTTTTGGTTAATGCTATTTGGAGTTGCTCTGATGCAATTTCAGTTGCTTTTAACTCCCGCGAATTTATTGGAGGAAATTTTCGTTTTCTAGTTGGTTGTTATCGGTTATTTTTGTCTCTTTCAATTGAGACTTGTTCATCGAGACAGACGTTCGGTTAAACAGCTTTTTTTGTTACCTCGCTAACTAAAGTGTTTACCCTTGCGATTTTGATCTGCCAGGGAAGCTTTGTTCGCTTCAATTCTTAATTTAGCACGCTTTTTTCTGAAAAATTGACTTCGCAAATAAACTTTACATTTAATTACTTTGAGCTAATTTTTTGCTTCGTCAGAAAGATTTTTGGCTATTTAATTGCTATTTAAGATAACAACAACCAACTAGCTTTACGAAGTGATTTCCTCTTTTTGGTTAATGCTATTTGGAGTTGCTCTGATTTAAACTCAGTTGCTTTTAACTCCCGCAAATTTATTGGAGAAAATTTTCGCTTTCTAGTTGGTTGTTATCGGTTATTTTTGTCTCTTTCAATTGAGACTTGTTCATCGAGACAGACGTTCGGTTAAACAGCTTTTTTTGTTACCTCGCTAACTAAAGTGTTTACCCTTGCGATTTTGATCTGCCAGGGAAGCTTTACTCGCTTCAATTCTTAATTTAGCACGCTTTTTTCTTTAACGTTTTCTTTGCAAATAAACTTTACGATTGCTTGGGTATTTACTATATTTTCTGAAAATTTAAGTTAAATTAGCTGAATTAATCAGCGATTTACGCTGATGGGGAAAGTAAATATGCTCATTAGCGATCGCTAGCCAGAGTTGAATTTAATAACTAATTTTAAGATTAATAAAGGAAGTTAACAAAAAGGTCAACTGAGCGACTAAAAGTAGTAAATAAAGGGCAACGCGAGGACGAAAAATTGAGAAAATCAAGCTGATGCTTTTCCAGTCAGCAATTGCGCCAAAGACAAGATAAGCTAGTAAAGCACCGCTAGAAAAACTAGAAGTGAAAGCGCGGATGAAGAAAGCATCGAGAATTGAAGAGGTAGAAACTAGCATTCCTAACAACATCATCACCACCACTGCCGAAATCGAACCGACTCCGAGATTTAGGAGTTGAGCGCGAGGGATAATAACTTGTAAAATAGCGGCGATCGCGCAACCGCAAACTAAGAAAATTCCTAACTGACGTAATTCCAGGACAATATTATCTAAGACTAAACTTAATCGCCCGAAAAGGGTATATTTAGTTGTGGAGATCGCCACATTCGGCTGGTGGGTTTGGTGAGGTGAAACTAAAAAAGTTCCCGAATGAAGTAAATCTCGTCGCTGCTGTTGCCAAATAGCGGTTGAAGAAGCTACATTTGGTTGATGTTGAGGTAACTTTAGCCAGCGTCGGAGTAGAGAATCGGGATCGGGTTGCGCGTGAAAAACCCAACCAACGATCGCTGCTACGATCAAAACTAAGACGACGCGCAAAATTACGATTTCAAGGCGATCGCTAAATGCGATCCACGTTACCCAAATTGTAAGCGGATTAATTGTCGGAGCGCCAATTAAAAAACCAATTACGATCGGTGTCGGCACTTTTTGTAACAACATTCGCCTTGCTACGGGTATGTTTCCATACTCACACACTGGTAAAATTAATCCTAAGCAACTACCAACAATTGCACCCAAAAGCGGATGATTTGGTAAACGCGCAGAAATTAAACGATTACTAGCAAATACCAACAGCAAACTAGAGACAATAATTCCCAATAACAAAAAAGGAATTGCCTCAAATAACAAACTAAAAAATAAAGTAAAAATATTAGTCATTAGTCATTCAGGATTAACTTACCCCTTATCTAATCTTCTTGGTAAGGTGAAGCGAGGAAGCCTCTGTGTTTGGGATTGTCTTTTGCTTCGGGAAGAAAGCTTTCTCCTCTTGATCCACAACGAGTAACTACGGCGATCGAAATTAATCATACCACGAACGAACTCCAGATAAATTTGCTGATTTTTCAGACAGAGCTAGATTTAGCTGCGAAGATAGCGTTAAATTTTATTTTTTCTTTGCAAAAGAAG
>JAWQFW010000108.1:0-16199 GCA_035968095.1 Oscillatoria sp. PMC 1068.18 | reverse complement strand
TTGAGCAACATCAACTCCCTCAATTCCTCCAATTCCTCCAATACCTCCAATTCCCCCAATTCCCCCAATTCCTCCAATTCCCCCCTTCCCAGTCACCAATCCCCAATCCCCAATCCCCAATCCCCAAAATTATGTCTAATCCTGAAGAACAAACAAAAACGAAATCTTTAGAAACCGTAACTGCCAAGGTTAGTCCGGGAAGTTGTTTGCTCGGTGCGTTGATTTCCGGCGGTTTCGGCTTTGCTTTATATTCCTTAACCTCGGCGATCGCGCAAACTTTTGCCGATAAACCGATTGCTTCTCACAATCCGACTGCGATTAGTATTTCGGTAGCGGTTCGGACTTTGGTTGTGGGTGTAGCAACTTTAGGTACTGGTGTCTTTGCTTTGGTTGCTGTTGGTTTGGTTGCATTGGCGATTCAGTTATTTATCCAAGAGTCACGAAAACCAACAGCAGATAAATAATGAACAAAATTAAACGAATTGACTGCGGTTTAAGATTCTTTCACCGCAGTTAGGTATCCAAGCTACCCATTCATCTACGGAAATTTGACACAAGATTAAGGCTTCGTCGTGACTGTAAGGAGTGGGAAGTTCGCGCAGTTTTACCCAAGTAGATGTTTGGGTTTCTGGTTTCGGTAGCCAGGTTGCGATCGATTGCACCGATGAGTTCTGAGATTTTTTGGGAACAAGTTTGAGATTTTTCATGATTGCGATCTCTCAATTCTCTAAAAACTATTTCCTTGCATCTTTAAGCTAGGAAACTACTGCCAAAAGCTAAAATTGATTGATTTTCTGTAACAATCGCTACAGAAATGTTTGTCTGTATTCAAAGTTACAAAATCTTTTAAATCTCGTCAAGCAACTGTCTTAGATCTTTACAACTAAAGGAGTGAAAGCTACTATGGCAGAAAAACACCGGATCAAAAGTCTCAACTGTAACTTGCAGACAGAGAAACTTGAGACAAAAGCTTTTGAGAAAGAATATACTAAAAAATTAAAGAGCGATCGCTGATTGAGCATCAGTGAAAACGTAACAAAACGTGAAGTGAAATTTACTGATTTTGGAACAATAGCTTCTGATGCGAAAATAAGCTAATTATAAACTATTAAGTGGTATCGATCGTCTTGTTGTTTACTAATGACTGCGATTTTAAATATATGATTATGGCTGCATCTAACTTTCCTGTTATCGAAATTGAAGGTGAGGAATTTAGTTCTACATCTGACGCACAAGCAGAACTCATCGAGCAACTTTTAGCAATTGGGACAGCACTTTCGGGAACTCAAGATTTAGACAAAATTCTTCAGCTAATTTTATCTAAAAGTAGAGAAATAACTTCAAGCGATGCAGGTAGCGTTTATTTACTTGATAAAACTGATGCAATTCCCAAATTATTATTTAAAGCCTCCCAAAACGATTCACTCTGTAATGCTTCTTTCCGAGAATTTGCCGTTCCTCTCACACCAAAAAGTTTAGCTGGATATGTGGCGCTGACAGGAAAAACTTTAAATATTCCTGATGCTCAAAACTTGTTACCTAATCTACCTTATCAACTAGACCGTAGTTTCGATCTCAGTTTTTCTTATCGCACTCGTTCAGTGTTAGTCTTACCGATGCAAGATGCAGAAGGGGAAATTATTGGAGTCTTGCAACTGATTAACCGGAAAATCAAAGGAGATATTCTCATTACTCCCGAAAATGCCTTAGAAGTAACCCAGCCTTATTCAGAATGGGAAGAAAGAGTTGTGCGATCGCTAGCTTCTCTCACGGCTATTTCCATCGAAAGAAACTTACTGCAACAAAGCATCGAAAATCTCTTTGAAAGTTTTGTGCGCGCTTCGGTAGAAATAATCGAACGTCGCGATCCTACGACTTCTGGACATTCGGAAAGAGTCGCCAAATTAACTGTAGCCTTAACCGAAGAAGTAAATGCTGTTGTCAACGGGAATTTGGGATCGATCAAATTCAGCGATCGCCAAATTCAAGAAATTCGCTATGCAGCACTACTACACGATTTTGGTAAAGTTTGCGTCCCGGAAAAAATTCTTAACAAACGCCAAAAACTCTATCCAGAAGAACTGCAAGTAATTCAGCAGCGTTTTGCTCTTGTCCAGCGTACCTTAGAAAAAGAATGTACCGAAAAAAAATTTCAGTATCTCTTAAATAACCAATTTTCTCAGCCACATAATTTAGGAGATAATTGTCCTTACTGCCAACAAATAACCCAACTAGATACCGAATTAGCAGACGCGATCGCCAAATTAAATTATTTCTGGGACTTATTAATTCAACTCAACGAACCACAAGCCTTAAAAAACCAAGAACTCAGCACTTTAAGCGAAGAAGTATTCGCTTCCCTAACCACCCTTTCCCAATACACCTATCAAGATATTGACGGTAAAACCAAACCTCTAGTTACACCCGCAGAAATGGAACAACTTTTAGTTCCTTTTGGTAACTTAACCATCTCTGAGCGTGCAGTTATCGAAGCTCACGTCACCTACTCCTACGAATTTCTCAATCGTATTCCTTGGACAAAACAACTGCAAAATATTCCTATTATCGCCTACGGACACCACGAAAAACTCGATGGTAGCGGCTATCCTCTCGGTTTAGCAGCTTCAGAAATTCCCTTACAAAGTCAAATTCTGACCATCGCCGACATTTACGACGCTCTCACCGCCTCCGATCGCCCCTACAAACGTCCCTTAGCCCTAGATATCGTCCTCAAAATTTTATACGAAGAAGCTAGCAAAAACAAAATCAACCTTGACTTAGTACAACTGTTCGAGCAACGACAAGTTTACCAAATTCTCGGACACTAATTTCCCCCAACTCAGACAAATGACAACTAATTACCGACAAACAACCCCATAACAACCAACTTTGCAATTCTTATTTTTCTAACTACTTTTCCCCCATAGATTCCCCAACGTTTCCACAAACGATTTTCACATTTTCCACAATTTTCCCCAGCTTTTCCACAGACAAATACGGTAAGATCGATGCTTCATTAAAAACTGGGGGATAAAGGTTAGATGCTTCATAAACCCCCTTGGACACCCAGTTATTGTCAACTTTTGTAACAAAAATTGCCTTCAAAACCTTATTGTTGCGTAAATCTTTATTTTTGCTGAAGAGTTCTGTAACATTTCGCAGCATTGACAACCCCACCCCCTCTTGGTTGAAAATAGTGCGACCAACAGCTAAATATTTTCCCCAAAGCTGGCTCAAAGCCAAACTCTAAACCAAGCCAGTAACGAGGTTCAATGTCCTTATTTCGTCAGCATCTATCTACTCAGCAACTAACTCCTAGAGAAAAACTTCACCAGAGGTAAATATGAACGCGAACATCAGCATTTTGGCGGAAATACCCGAAGATTTACACAAATCCTTAAAAAACTACCTTGACAAACATCCTAGCTGGGATCAAGACCGAGTGTTTGCTGCCGCCCTCTCACTATTTTTAATGCAAAACGGCAACCATCAACCCTCGAACTCATCGCCAAACTATGAAACCTGCGCCCGCATTTATTTAGAAACCCTCTTTCAGCAGTAAAGACAGCTTTTTCAGGGGAAATAAGAGGGATCTCCCCTGACTACTAGCAACGAACCACCCGCTAATCGTAAAATTGGAAATCGTCACCTTAACTGAAGCAAAGTGCTAGATACTTTAATTATCGGAGCAGGAATTAGCGGTTTAAGCCTCGCTCACAACTTAAAACAAAACCAAAAACAGATTTTAGTAACCGAAAGCCAAGGGCGAGTTGGTGGAAATATCATTAGCAATCAAGCAGGTGAATTTCTCTGGGAAGAAGGTCCCAACAGCTTTGCACCCAACCCCGCGCTGTTAAAACTAGCAGTGGATGTGGGGCTAAAAGATGAATTGGTTTTAGCCGATCGCAAATTACCTCGTTATGTCTACTGGCAAGGTAAACTAATTCCTGTACCGATGAGTCCTCCAGCCGCACTCACAACAGATTTACTCAGTACGTCTGGTAAAGCTAGGGCTTTATTCGGTGCATTAGGTTTTGTTCCCCCACTCGTCGGAAAAACAGAAGAAGAAACCGTTGCTGAATATTTCTGTCGTAATTTAGGCGCAGAAGTCACTAATAGGCTGGTATCTCCTTTTGTTTCTGGGGTTTACGCAGGTGACGTGAATCAACTCAGCGCCCAATCTGCCTTTGCGCGTGTGGTAAATTTAAGCAATGTCGGTGGCGGTTTACTCGCAGGGGCGATTCTTTCTCGAAAAAAACAACCGAAATCCCAAGCTAAACCAGATCCTAACCTTCCTCAAACCAAACCGGGCGAATTAGGTTCTTTTCGCAAAGGTTTGCAAATGTTACCTGAAGCGATCGCGTCTCGTTTAGGAGATGCAGTGAAACTGAATTGGAAATTAAAGGAATTACGTCGTACTCCTGAGCAAAATTACCTCGCTACGTTTGACACTCCCGAAGGACACCAGGAAATTGCCACTCGCTCAATTGTCCTTACTGTACCAGCTTACGTTGCCGCTAACTTGTTACAACCTCTGCACGCAAAAGTTAGTGATGCTTTAAGAGAAATTTTTTATCCGCCCGTTGCTTGTGTGGTGCTAGCCTATCCGAAAAATGCGCTCAAACGCCCCTTAGATGGCTTTGGTAACTTGATTCCGCGCGGAGAGGGAATTCGTACTCTCGGCACAATTTGGTCGTCTACGCTCTTTCCAGGGCGCACTGCTGAAGGGTGGCAAATCTTGACAAATTTCATCGGTGGTGCTACGGATTTAGGAATTGGGGAATTGGAGGAAGAGGCGATCGCGCAAGCAGTCCAAAAAGATTTAAGTAAGATTTTAGTTAACCCAGAAGTGTCACCAAAAGTGTTGGCTGTGCATTTATGGAAACGAGCAATTCCCCAATATAATTTAGGACATCAGCAGCGTTTAGCGACAATTTTTGCGGGATTAGAAGAATTGCCCGGATTATTTTTATCTGGTAATTATTTAGATGGCGTATCTTTAGGCGACTGCGTGCGTCGCGGTAGAGAAAATGCTATTAAAGTAGAGGATTATTTAGCAATTAATTGAGCTAATTTTTGCTTGTCATTCTGAAGTAACTATAATTTGTCATTCTGAGCGAAGCGAAGAATCTCTAAACTCCTAATTATATCTGGACGAAGCTTGACGTGAACCAATAGCGACATTCGGAGCATCAGAATCTCCCCAGTTCCTTTGCGGTCGCTCAGGATGGCATAATTACTTCATTACCAATAAATTACCAGTAGCTAACAATTAAGATCCTTACTACAAAAAAGGCTCAATATATTTTAAAGTTTAACTATGATATTAATCTTTTTTCTGATTATAAGGCTGCATTAAATAAATGTCGAAGAGTCGCTCGAACAAACATCAAAGCACTAACAATCTTTTGTTACTATTTATAAAGCAATTGCAAAAAATGTATTTGTAAAAGTATCGATTACGGCTAATGACTGAAGAAACACAAACTCCTAACTTAGTTATTCCTCAACTAATTGTTGGCTTAGGCAACCCCGAACAAAAATACGACCAAACGAGACATAATATTGGCTTTGAAGCTGTTGATGCTCTAGCGAAATTATGGCAGGTTTCTTGGAGCGAAAATAAGCGCTTTCAAGGATTATTTGCCGAAGCTAGATTTCGCCAAGAAAAAGTTTATTTGCTCAAACCGCTTACTTATATGAATCGTTCGGGAAAGTCGGTGCGGGCTGTATATGATTGGTATAAGTTGTCCCCAGAGTCAGTGTTCGTTATTTACGATGATTTAGCTTTACCTGTAGGAAAGTTACGTTTGCGACTTTCCGGTTCGGCTGGGGGACATAATGGGATGAAATCAATTATTTCTCATTTAGGGAGTCAAGATTTTCCTCGGTTGCGAATTGGTATCGGTGAAGCTACTGGAGAAAAGGATACAGTTGCTCATGTTTTGGGTAAGTTTGCACCTGGGGAAAAGAAAATAATTGCAGAAGTTCTGAATTTGGTAGTGGATGCTACAGAATTAAGTTTGAAACAAGGGGTGGAAAAGGCGATGAGTTTGTACAATGGTCGCAGCGTCGAGTAGGAGACTCTCGGCGATCGCCCTTTAGATTACCAAATCCCTCTACATTGTGTGTTAGGGTTGGCAAATGTAGAGGGATTTTTGGTTTGGAGATTTGTCTTCAGACTTGCTGGTTCACAGAAAAAGTTCATACAATCAAGGTAAGAAATTTATACTAGGAAATTAACGCCAAAAGTACGCTCAGATTGCTAAATTAGGGGCGAAATAGTTTCCTTTTTCTTTTTAATCCAGAAAAGCGATTAATTCTGGCGAGATTAATTTAAGAGTAAGAAGGAGCAACTTCGATTTAAGGTTGAGATCATCGAAATCGGGTGATTTTAGGGATAAGTTTAATTAGACAATCATGATTTTTGAGAATGTTTAAAGTAGCAGTTGGTCATAGTAATGATTTTAGCTCCGAGGAGGCGATCGCGTCGGCGATCGCCCAATGTCAAGAAACTTTAGGGGAAATGAAGCCCCAAGCAGGTATTCTGTTAGCAGGGATTGAGTTCGATCGCCAGGTACTTCTACAAAAAGTTAACCAAGCTTTTCCGGATCTCGAATTGATCGGAGGAACAACAGACGGGGAAATTTCCTCAGTATTGGGGTTTGAACAAGATTCTTTAGTGTTGATGTTGTTTTGTAGCGATCGCATTCAGATTCGAGCCGGAATTGGCGACAAAATCTCGCAAAATCCGACTACGGCTGCTAAAAGCGCGATCGCCGCTACTAACTTTCATCCCGACGAAATTGCCCTATGTATAGCCCTACCAGAAAGTCTAACCACCAGCGCGGTAATTGTCCTAGACAGCCTCAAACAAGCCCTGGATAACAAAATTCCCGTTTTTGGGGGTTTGACCGCCGACGGCTGGCAATTTCAGCAAACTTATCAATTCTACAAAACCGAGGTATGCAGCGATGCTTTGCCGATCTTAGTGTTTTCCGGACCGATTCGCTTTTCCCACGGTGTCGCCAGTGGTTGGCAACCCATTGGCAAGCCCGGTGTCGTCACGAAAGTCGAACACAATATTATCTACGAAATCAACCATCGCCCCGCTCTCGAATTTTATCACTACTACACCGGATCGCGACCTCCTTCTTCCGAGTATCCCCTCGCCGTATTTGAAGAAGGTAACAAAAGTTATTATCTACGCGCCCCTAGCAGTGCTTACGATTCCGAGATTGGTAGTGTTTCTTTTTTCGGAGACATCCCGCTTCATGCTTGCGTACAAATCTCGGAAACAAATCGCGATCGCATTCTCAGCGCTTCTCAAGACTCCATGCAGCAAGCCTTAGAACATTATCCCGGTCAAAATCCCCTCGCCGCTTTATTCTTCTCTTGTACCAGTCGGCGGCAACTTTTGGGAACACGCACCCAAGAAGAATACCAACTCGCGCAAAAGTGTTTGAAGCAAGACTTGATGAGTTGTGGTTTTTATACAAATGGAGAAATTGCCCCACTTCAGCATCAAAATATTCCTTGTTTTCATAACGAAACTTTTGTTACTTTGTTGTTAGGTGAAGATTAAATGCAACAGTTAAAGTCAGCCGAACAAACTCAATACGAAGCCAAGATAAAAGCCTTAGAAAAAGAAAATCAATTTCTCAAACGTAAGCTTAAACGTTCTCAAGAACAGCGAGTTTTTTTAGAAGAAACTAATGAAAAAAAAGAAGCTTTGCTGCAAACGATTATCCAAGAGTTACAGCAATCTCAAAAATCTTTAGAAGAACGCCAACAAATTATTAAAAGTCTGAAAAATACTCAAGCTAAACTCGTTCAAACCGAAAAAATGTCCAGTTTAGGACAGTTAGTTGCTGGAATTGCCCACGAAATTAATAATCCCGTTAACTTTATTCATGGCAACCTTAACTATATCGATAGTTACTTAAATGATTTATTAAAAATTTTTGATTTTTGTCGTCAGAAATCCTTTGATCTAACAGAAATTATTGACGAAGCCGATATTGATTTTATGATTGAAGACTTACCTAAAGTAATTCAATCTATGACGGTTGGCACATCGAGAATCAGCGAAATTGTCCGCTCTCTCCGTGATTTTTCGCGTTTGGATGAAGCCGAGTTTAAACAAGCAGATATCCACAAGGGAATCGAGAATAGTTTATTGATTTTGAGTTATCGTCTCAAACCAGAAAATATTCCTGCTATTAAAATTATTAAAGATTATGGAAATTTACCACAAATTGATTGCTGTCCGGGGCAAATCAACCAAGTTTTTATGAACTTACTAACTAATGCAATCGATGCTTGTGAAGCAGCTTATCAAAAAAGATTAGCAAGGGATTGTTATCAGATTATTATTAAAACGGAACATCATCCGCCCCATCGAGTGACAATTACAGTTGAAGATAATGGTACTGGTATTCCTGATGAGATTATTCCCAAATTATTTGACCCCTTTTATACAACAAAGCCGATGGGGAAAGGAACAGGTTTGGGATTAGCCATTAGCTATCAAGTTATTACTGAAAGACATAACGGGACGTTAGAATGTCAATCGGTTGAAAATCAAGGAACAAAATTTGTAATTGATATTCCGGTTCATTCTCAAGTACAGTTTTCGTCGGTGAAGGGAGTTTATAATTCTTTTTCTTGAGGAGATTAATTTTATTGCTGCGATAGTTCTGAATTTGGTGATTGATGCGACAGAATTCGCGATCGCTCCCCAATAAGTTTGATGTATAACAACGCCATGCAGTCTACCTACTTTACCCTCGTCCCTAGGCTCCGCCTGGGGACGCACACTCAAGGCTCTGCCTTGATTCAATTTCTACTTAGGATGGAGGCAGGAGCCTCCTAATTTCATTCCCAGGCGGAGCCAGGGAACGAGAAAAAGCTCATTCCAGAGAGCATTCCCCGGCTCCAGCCAACGAGAAAAGTCTGGAGTGGAGGCGGAGCCTCCAAGTGGCATTCCCCGGCGGAGGCAGGGAACGAGAAAACGAGAAAGGAATTAGAAGCGATGACCGATCCCAAATTGTAATTTGCTGCTACCTTGGTCATTAATCCCAAAATCGGCGCGAAGTATACCAATAGGTGAATTTACTCGTACCCCAGCCCCATAACCAAAGCCGCTACCGGGTTTATCTCTGGCTGTTCCGGGTTCTCCAGGTACGGTGTCTCCAGAACCTAAATCGCTAGCAAAATCAGCGAAAACTACACCCCCTAAAGGTAAGTCGAAAATCGGGAAGCGATATTCAGCAGAGGCGAGGACGTAACTGCGACCGCTAGCAACTTCGCCGCTACCATAACCACGAACTGAGTTTAAACCACCGAGGTTAAAGGCTTGATAGGGAGGTAAATCACCGATAGTTGTCCCACCTTGGATGTTGAAGGCTAAAACTTCGGGGTTATCTTGACCGAGTAAATTAACTTCGGTGTAATTGCTGTAACTAGCTTGGAGGCGGTTCATCAAGATGCTACCGCTACCGATGGGAATTGATTGTTCGCTGCTGATTTGGAAGCGAGAACCAGAGGTGGGGTTGATGGGGTTGTCTCGTTCGTCTTGAGATAAACCTGCGCGAATGGTTACGAGGTCGTCAATGCCGTTTTCGCTGTAGGAGAGGCGGTTTCCTTGCTCGTCTAGGGGGGAAAGATTTCCTTCGCTGTCACGGATGCTGGTACGAGTGTAATTGAGTCCTAAAGAGCCGTCCCATTCGCCGACTGGTTGCTCAAAAGTTACACTACCACCAAATTTACCTTCTCGGACGCGATCGCCATTTGGTAAGTTGACTTCTTCATCGAATGTCGAGGAAGCGTTACGCCGACGAAAGGCACTGATTTCATAACCTGGTTTGTCGGGATTGCTGGTACGATAAGGGCTACCGTAACTGGTTTCAAATTGAAAGTCACGAGTCCCAACTTTTAAATCGAGGGAAATATTTTGATTAATCCCCCCAAAGTTGCGATCGTTATAATTGAGAGTTCCAAAAAGTCCGGTGGTTTGATTGTAACCGCCTCCAGCATTAATCGCACGGGCTGGTGCTTCGATTAAATTGTAAGTAATATCGACTTTGTTTGCGTCGCCGTTGAGGTTGATGTCTGCTTGTTGAAATAAGCCAGTACGATATAAGTTACCTAGGTCGTCTTGGACGCTTTCTAAGCGAAAAACTTCTCCTGGTTCAATTTGTAATTGTTCTCTGACAAAGGATTCGCGGGTTCTTCCCTCGGTAATTTCTCCTTCTTCATCAAGAAACCGAATTTGGATCTCACCAATCATCCCTTCAGCGACTTCGATGTTGAGAATGCCATTGGGCTGAGGTTGGACGAGGGAAACTTGGGCGAGAATATAACCATTATCTTTGTACCATTGAGTCAAAGCTTTAACACCTTGATTGAGGGTAGTCGGACTAACTTCTTTACCCAGTTGATTTTTAAAGAGAGATTCTGCGACATCTTGAGGAAGAACCTTCGCATTAGTTAATTTTAGCGATCGCACTACAATCGGTTCTACTGCAAAGACAATATCCCAACCGTTTTGATTACTGTTACTACTTACTCTCGCATCAGCGAACAAACCTGTCTTCAAAATCGCCGCAACATCGCTTTCCAACTGACTTTGACTGGTGGAATCACCAATTTTTGTCCTAATTTCCTTCATCACAATCTCTTGTAACTCTTTACTTCCACCCACCACCCGAATATTAGTCGCTCTTACTACTAAATCATCAATTGTCGATCTTGGCGCTTCTCCACCCACTCCTTGACTTGGTTTCGGCTTCGGTTGAGAAAATTCTGGAGTTGTCTCAACTACGGTGTTTGGTTTTGCTGTCGAGGAGGATACTGCTGCTGATGGTGATGAAGACTCCACTGGCACGATATAATCCTTAGCTGATGTCACATTTGCAGGTTGAACTTCAGCTACAGCGTATACTTGTTGAGTACATTCTCCAATTATTAATCCCGCGAAAGTAAAAATAGCTAATTTATAGACTTGCATATAACCTCAACTCCAGAAACAACAATTTGTGCTTTTTGTTACTCGACTTGGGCTATATTGTCGGAGTTCCCTTTTGGGGATTAGGGACTGAGGATTGGCGACTGGGGACTGGGAATTTAGGAGACAGTTATCAGTTCACAGTCAACAATTAACAGTTTATTTGCTAATTACTTCTTTTCGCCAATTTCTCTTGATAAAGTGATAATTCGTAACTGAAAACTCCCTCTTCCTTGTTTCCTAATTCTCCCAATCCCTAATCCCCAATCCCCAGTACCAAATCCCTGATAAACAACTATGAAACTATTGTGTTTAAGTAATGGTCACGGAGAAGATGTAATTGCTGTCAGAATTTTAGAGCAATTACAACAACAAAATCCAGCTATAGAACTAGCGGCGCTGCCGTTAGTTGGGGAAGGTTATGCTTACACAAAATTAGCTATTCCGATTATTGGTAAAGTCCAGAAAATGCCTTCTGGTGGTTTTGTTTATATGGATAATCGTCAGTTATTGCGCGATGTCAAGGGAGGTTTGTTAAAGTTACTTTTGGCGCAATATAAGGTGGTACGGAGGTGGAATAAAAGCGGTGGCAAAATTTTGGCGGTTGGCGATATTGTCCCTTTATTATTGGCTTGGTTGAGTGGTGCTGATTATGCTTTTGTGGGTACGGCGAAATCGGAATATTATTTACGCGATGAGGCGGGATGGTATCCGAAAACTTCTAGATGGGAACGTTTTTCGGGGTCGGTTTATTATCCTTGGGAACGGTGGTTGATGAAGCGAAAACGCTGTCAAGGTGTTTTTCCTAGAGATTTTTTGACGACTGAAACTTTGCAAAGTTTTCAGGTGCAGGCGTTTGCTTTGGGTAATCCGATGATGGATGAAATTTTGCCGGGAAATTCTGCACCTGTTTTTTATGAGCGTAATTCTGAAGAAAGAGAGTTGGGGCGATCGCTGAAAGTTCTGCTTCTTCCTGGATCTCGCGATCCGGAAGCTTATCAAAATTGGGAGTTGATTTTACAAGCGATTTCGGGAGTGATGGTGACTTTTCGGGAGCGATCGCCAGTTTTTTTGGCGGCGATCGCACCTAATTTGGATTTAACTCAGTTACAGCAGATTTTACTGGCTTCGGGGTGGATCTCGAAACCTCTGAGTTTGCTGGAAAATCCTCTTTCCGATCCGGAAGCGTTGGGTTTCAGCCAAAAAAATGCTACTTTACTGTTGACTCAAAATGCTTATAGTGAGAGTTTGCTAGCTGCGGATGTGGCGATCGCCATGTCGGGTACTGCTACTGAACAGTTTGTCGGTTTGGGTAAACCCGCGATCGCGATTCCTGGTAAGGGTCCTCAATATACTTACGCTTTCGCAGAAGCGCAAACTCGTTTACTCGGACCTTCGCTGACTTTAGTCAAAAATCCCGAACGAGTTGCTAATTCAATTCAAGCAATTTTGACCGACCCCGATCGCATTCAATTAATTGCTGAAAATGGACAACAGCGTCTGGGAGAACCGGGTGCGGCTGTCAGAATTGCTAATTTCTTAAGCGAAAATCTCCTCCGTAATTAAATAAGCAAAACCCGGCTTCTCAGATAAACCGGGTTAGTTATACTGGCGTTTTATTGTTCAATCTTTTCTTAAAGCTGTTGGTAATTGCCAGAAATATTCTTCTTTCTGAGTTGATTTAAGTCAATTTTTGTTTATGCGTTTCTAGTTACTAAGCCCCAGATGAAAATTACTATAATTGCCCCAATAATCGCGGTGATTATTCCTCCTATAGATAACGCACCTGCTGTACCTACCCCGAAGAGGAGTTGACCTAAATATCCACCAACGAAAGCACCAAGAATACCTAATCCGATTGTAGCGAGGATACCGCCACCTTGGTGTCCGGGGTAAATTGCCTTCGCGATTGCACCTGCAATCAAACCTAAAATAGCCCAAGCAATAATGTTAACAATCATTTGATTTATCTCCTTTTCTTTTTTTCTTATCTGTGTTTTTGTTAATCTAAATCTATCAGTTATCTTTCTCTACTCACCTCTATCAAACGAAGTAACCAAAAGATAGATAAATTAGTTTCTTTGGCTATGGTTCGCACTTCTTTAGATAGAGAGGTAATTATTTTTTGCCTATTTCTCAGTCTTTTGGAGATGTATGTCTAAAGTAGACAGGTTAAATTCAAGTAAACATTAAGATAAGTTAAGCTGAGTTGATTGGAAAGCAAATTTAGTTATTTGTTTTGAGGTAGCCAAATATACAGGTAAATGAAAAAATTCAATTTGACTTTAAGCTAATTGACGCTTTTGTCAAGCTAATCCTTGAATCAAAAGCAATTTTAATTTTTGCTCTCAGAATATCTGGTAAAATTAAACCTTAATGACGAAATTTAGGTAATTAAATTAAAATTTCTGGTAAATTAAGTTTTCCATGAAACTAAGTTTATGTGCAATTGTTAAGAACGAAGAAAAAAACTTGCCTAAATGCTTAATTAGTGTTAAAGAACTCGTAGATGAAATAGTAATTTTAGACACAGGTTCCAGCGATCGCACGGCAGAAATAGCGAAAAGTTTCGGTGCGAAATTATTTCATTTCCAATGGTGTAACGACTTCGCTGTAGCTCGTAACGAAGCACTAAACTATGTGGAAACAGAGTGGGTATTAGTATTAGATGCAGACGAAGTTCTCCAACCAGAAATAATTCCTCAAATCCGAAAAGCGATCGTCAATCCAGATTATTTAGTTATTAATTTATTGCGACAAGAAGTAGGGGCAACTCAGTCTCCTTATTCCCTCGTTTCTCGCTTATTTCGTCGTCATCCAGCCATAAAATTCACTCGTCCTTATCATGCAATAATTGACGACAGCGTAGACCAATTATTACAAAGAGAGAATCATTGGCAGATAATTTCTTTTCCAGAAGTAGCCATTTTACATTACGGTTATCAACAAACAGCGATCGCGTCACAAGATAAATACAGTCGCGCGAAAACAATCATGGAAAGCTACTTCCACGATCATCCTGATGACCCTTATGTTTGTAATAAATTAGGAGCCTTATATCTCCAAATCGGTCGCATAGAATCAGGAATTGAATTACTCGAACGAGGGCTAAAATCTCCAGAAATCGAGCCAGCAGTAAAATACGAACTCCATTATCACCTAGGTAACGCTTCAATCAAACAACAAAACTTTGACCAAGCCGCATTACATTACCAAAAGGCGATCGCGCAACCAATCTTAGCTCAACTAAAACTCGGTGCATATAACAACCTTGGTAGCCTATTGAAAAGCGCCGGACAATTAGAACTCGCCAAAAAAGCTTATCAAACAGCCCTAAAAATTGACCCCAACTTTAGCGTTGGTTATTATAACCTAGGCATAACCCTAAAAACCGCAGGACAGATGAATGACGCGATCGCCTGTTACCAAAAAGCGATCGAACTCGAACCTAACTACGCCGAAGCATACCAAAACTTAGGAGTCGCCCTGCTCAAAACTGGTCAAATAGAAACTAGCTTAAAAGCATTCAAAAAGGCGATCGCGCTATTTTCCTCACAAAACCCACCTGAAGCTAAACGCTTACAAAGTAGTCTAGAAAAAATGGGCTTACTTACACCTCGCCAAACCTAAGCAAAACCTCTCCAGATTTCATCTTTCCACCCCAAAAAAAAGCTCCTGTCAAAAGACAGAAGCCAGATTCATTAAACTTTCGCTATTCTATCCAGACAAAAACCTAGTCAAGATTAGGCATAGACATAACAGGTTCACTCGTGCGATTAATACCTCGCTCAAAACCAGCCGCAGCAGCGCGGGCGCGACCTGCGTGCCAGAAGTGACCGATTAAGAAGAAGAACGCCAACACAAAGTGAGAAGTAGCTAACCAAGCACGAGGATTAACATAGTTAAACGAATTCGGCTCAGTAATAATTCCACCCACAGAGTTGAGCGAACCATTAGGAGCATGAGTCATGTACTCAGCAGCGCGGCGTAATTGCCAAGGCTGAATATCATTTCTCAGCTTTTCAATATCCAAACCATTTGGACCGCGTAAAGGTTCTAGCCAAGGACCACGGAAGTCCCAGAAACGCATCGTTTCACCACCGAAGATAATTTCTCCAGTAGGAGAGCGCATCAGATACTTACCCAAACCAGTCGGACCTTGGGTAGAAGCAATATTCGCACCCAACGCTTGGTCACGTGCTAAGAACACAAAAGACTGAGCTTGAGAAGCTTCTGCATTAGTCGGACCATAAAACTCACTTGGATAAGCGGTGTTATTGAACCAAACATAGCAAGAAGCAACGAAGCCCATTAAGGAAATAGCCGCCAAGCTATAGGAAAGATAAGCTTCACCAGACCAGATGAAAGCGCGACGCGCCCAACCAAAAGGTTTGGTCAGAATGTGGAAAATACCGCCAGCAATGCACAACAGACCAACCCAGATGTGACCGCCGATAATATCTTCCATGTTGTCAACACTGACAATCCAGCCGTCGCCACCGAAAGGAGACTTCAGCAAGTAACCAAAGATTACCGCCGGATTTAACGTCGGATTGCTGATGACACGCACATCACCGCCACCTGGTGCCCAAGTGTCGTATACGCCACCAAAGAAAGTAGCTTTGAACACCAGTAGCAATGCACCCACTCCCAAAATAATTAAGTGGAAACCAATGATACTGGTCATTTTGTCCTTATCTTTCCAGTCGTAACCGAAGAAAGAAGAATATTCTTCTAATACCTCTGGTCCGCGTACTGCGTGATAAATACCTCCTAAACCGAGGACGGCGGAAGAAATTAAGTGCAGTACACCAACGACAAAATAAGGGAATGTATCAATTACTTCACCACCAGGACCTACACCCCAACCGAGGGTAGCGAGGTGAGGAATCAAAATTAAGCCTTGTTCGTACATGGCTTTTTCTGGGACAAAGTGAGCGACTTCAAACAAAGTCATCGCACCAGCCCAGAAGACAATCAAGCCAGCGTGAGCGACGTGAGCGCCTAAAAGCTTACCAGAAAGGTTGATTAAACGGGCATTACCTGCCCACCAAGCAAAACCGGATGATTCTTGGTCGCGACCTGCGCCAGCGACCATTGTGCTATTAGAGAGCGTTACCACGTGGTAATACCTCCTCAGGGAATTCAAAGTGTTCGTGGGGTTGGTCTTGCGGTGCCATCCAAGCACGCA
>JAWQFW010000107.1:0-16489 GCA_035968095.1 Oscillatoria sp. PMC 1068.18 | reverse complement strand
ACATTTTGGGAATTAATTAAAACCCCGAAATCTGCCGGGATAAGTTCTTCCTGTACCTGAAAAATACGATTAAGAACCAAATTTCCCACCGCTTTACTATAGTGAGAGTTATCTAAATAATTTTTCATTTTGTCGCTAATTGGTTCAGTAGTAACGCTATTATAGCCAGAAAAATCCCATACTGAAGTAATTTTTACTATTTCTTGCTTCCACTGTTCAAATTCATCCCATAACCCCGAAAGTTCGATAGCTTTCCATTGAGTTGCATGAGAAGGAGAAATAAATACTTTTAAAGGAAGATTATTCTTTTTGCAGGTGTTGACTACAGTTTTAAAATCATTAATTTGTTCTTCAGATAAAGCATAATTATAGTAAATTTCCGGGTCAATTATAGACCTTCCTAAATTAAATTTGAAACCTTCGACTATAGATTTTTTAGGTAAGCCATAGCGAAGAAAATATTTTTCATTTCGCATTCCTAAAGAACTATAAGCCTGATTTTTGCGGTCTTTTTTGCTAGCTTGAATAGTTTCCCAACTAGAGGTAACAGCATCGAGAGAAAAAGTAGTAGCTAAAGCATCAGCTAAACCAATTCGCTTAAGATTTAACCTTCTTTCACTAAAATCAGGTTTTTCTGGGCGAAACTGATTAAACATTAAAAAATCAATTCCCAGAACTACTTGTTTAATTTCCGGTTGATTCTGCAAAGCGTGTTCAAAATAGCGCCTTACTTCATACATATTTACACCAGGAACCCCAAGATTATAAACAGGTGATTTATTAGCAAAAACTTGATGATCGGGGTTTAATCCTAAATCGGTGCGAGAAGAACCTAATAAAATAGTTTTTGGTTGCAAACGAGTAATCGCGATCGCCTTAAACAAACGGACATGAGCTTGCTGTTCTAATTTTAACTGATTGACACCCGAAATCATCGGACTACCGAAAGCAGCAAAAGGATCGATCGCGAGATTAAATAACGCCACCACCACAAATTCTAGACAGAAAAATGCTATTAGCCAGATCAAATAACGAAGATACCGTTTCATTAGTAACTATCTCAAAACTGGAAGTAAAGAAACTCAGAAACTTGATTGAGGGAAAGCAAACAATAAGTTCCCAAAAGACTAATTAATGTAGCTATCCACAAAGTCGGCTTAAAGCGTGTCATTAGCTGTTGAGTATTAGGTAAAAAGACAATGCCTAACAAAATTAAACCAAGGAGAAAAAAGCTTTTGTGTGCGCCCAGAGTAGGTAAATAAGTCAATTCTTGCCAAGTCTTAAATTGTACTCCCCAGTCAGATAACCAACCTAAAAAAGGTTGATAAGCAGTTGGTAACACCATTGGTTTAATTCCAACCATAGTTTGCAAAATAGCGATCGCGTCTGACAAGCTTTTGGCGCGAAACAATACCCAACTACCGACTACCGCCAAAAAAGTTACCGCCCAACCGAAAATCAGAGGTAGTTTAAGCTGTAACTGTCGCCAGAGATGATTGATTACGAGGAAGATTCCGTGTAAACCTCCCCAAATCACAAAAGTCCAGCCAGCCCCATGCCAAAGTCCTCCTAAAAGCATTGTAATTAACAAATTCCGGTATTGGAAGAGTTTCCCAGAACGATTACCTCCTAAAGGGATGTAAAGATAATCTCGGAGAAAGTTTGATAAAGTAATATGCCAGCGTCGCCAAAAATCGCTAATTGAAATGGCTTTGTAAGGAGAATTAAAATTAATTGGTAACTGAATATTCAGCATCAAACCTAAACCAATTGCCATATCTGAATAGCCGGAAAAATCGAAATAAAGTTGGAAAGTATAGCTTAATGCGCCAATCCAAGCTTCTAAAATAGTTACATCGCTAGCGTTATTGAAAACAGTTGCTACCCAAGGCGAAAGATTATCCGCGATCGCGACTTTCTTCGACAAGCCTAAAATAAACCAAGTTAGTCCGATTGCTAAATTTTTGGGTGACAAGATAAAACTTCGTAACTGGCGAAATTGCGGAATCAGTTCATCGTAACGGAGAATTGGACCAGCAATCAATTGAGGAAAGAAGGAAACAAATAAACTGTAGTCAAGAAAATTATATTTGTAGTTTTTTGTCTCTCCTCGATAGGCATCGACAAGATAGGCAATTTGCGTGAAACTGTAGAAAGAAATCGCTAAAGGTAGCAGAATTTCCGGGAGAGCAAAATTTTGATCCCAAATTCGGCTGAAAGTAGCTGCAAAAAAATGAGCGTATTTGTAATAGCCTAAAAATGCTAAATTGAAGACAATTCCCAGCCACAAAATTAACTTAGCTGGTTGGCTACCCGGTTGATTGCGCTCTATTTGCCTGCCTAAATAATAATTAACGCCAATTGAAAGTAACAATAAAGGCAGATAACTAATCTTCCAATAAGCGTAGAAAAACAACGAGGCGATCGCCAACCACACCAGCGCCGCTCGCACCAGCCGGAAATGGCTTAAGCTAAAGAAGACGATCGCTGTAATTGGCAAAAAGGCGAAGAGGAAAACGTAAGAGTTGAACAGCACAAGCTATTTACCTCTAGGTTAAAAGTTTTTTGCTGAAAATCAGTTGTCGCCAAGCAAGTGAGGAGATCCGCATCTACCTTGGTGTGGAATTCCAGACTCAAAATTAACTACTTTCGCTGCATTATCTATCATAGAAAACTTTAAATACTTCCACAGAACAACTATGACTGTACTCGAACAAGGCAACATTACTATTCATACTGAGAATATTTTTCCCATAATTAAGAAGTCTCTCTACACCGACCACGAAATTTTCTTGCGGGAACTAATCTCGAATAGCGTCGATGCCAGCGAGAAGCTGAAAATGGTATCATACGCAGGGGAAGTTAGCGGTGAGATACCCGAACCAGAAATTACGATCGCCATCGACAAAGAAAACAAAACCCTTTCTGTCACCGATAACGGAATTGGGATGACAGCCGAGGAAGTGAAAAAATATATTAACCAAGTTGCTTTCTCCAGCGCTGAAGAATTTCTCCAAAAATACCAGAAAACAGGCGAACAACTAATCGGACATTTTGGACTTGGTTTCTACTCTTCCTTCATGGTCGCCAAACAAGTCGAAATTGACACCCTTTCGCACCGAGATGGAGCCGAAGCCGTACACTGGAGTTGTGATGGTTCCCCGGCGTTTGAATTATCCCAAAGCGATCGCACTCAACCAGGTACAACTATAACTCTCACCCTCATGGACGAGGAAACCGAATACCTCGAACCAGCCAGAATTAAGCAACTCGTCAAAAAATATTGCGACTTCATGCCTGTTACCATCAAACTAGATGGAGAGCAAATTAACAAGCAACAAGCACTTTGGAAGCGATCGCCACAAGACCTTAAAGACGAAGATTATTTAGAATTTTACCGCTATCTCTACCCCTTCCAAGAAGATCCCCTCCTCTGGGTTCACCTCAAAACCGACTATCCCTTCCTCCTCAACGGCATCCTTTATTTCCCCAAAATCAAGCCTGACGTAGACGTAAGCACCGGACAAATCAAACTCTTCTGCAATCAAGTCTTTGTCAGCGACCATTGTGAAGAAATCATCCCCGACTTTTTGATGCCGTTACGAGGAGTTATCGACAGTCCTGACATTCCCCTCAACGTCTCCCGTAGCGCCCTAACCAGCGATCGCACCGTCCGCCGCATCGCCGACTTTATCGCGAAAAAAATCGCCGATCGCCTCAAATCACTTTACAACGAAAATCGCTCCGAATACATTCGCTGTTGGCAAGATGTCGGTACATTCGTCAAATTTGGCTCCCTCAAAAACGATAAATTCAAAAAGCAAGTCGAAGATTTAATTATCTTCCAAACTACCGCTAAACTCGGCGCAGACACCCCCAAAATCGAAGTTCAAACCGATGACCAAGACGCATGGCAAGATGCCTCAGATCAGCCACCAACCGACGCTCAAGGAAACTACTATACCACTCTCCAAGAATACCTAGAGCGCAATAAAGAAGGTCACGAAAATCGCGTTTTTTATTGCAACGACCCCAGCACCCAAGCAACCTACATCGAACTCTACAAAAATCAGGGTTTAGAAGTCCTCTTTATGGACTCCTTTATCGACACCAACTACTTCATTCCTTTCCTGGAACGAGAATACTCTGAAGTCAAGTTTTCTCGTGTAGACTCCGAACTCGATAATACTTTGGTAGAAGAAGACAAAGCTAGCGAAATAGTTGACCCCAACACCAACAAAACTCGCAGCGAGTCAATCAAAGAGTTGTTTGAAAAAGCCCTCAACAAACCCCAAGTTAACATCAAAACTCAGGCACTCAAATCCGAAGATCCTCAAGGTGCGCCCCCAGCAATGGTTTTACTTCCAGAAGCAATGCGTCGCTTGCGGGAAATGACTGCATTAATGCAGCAACAAGCAATGGAATTTCCTGACGAACACGTTTTAGTGATTAATACTGCTCATCCACTGATTAATAATATTGTCGAGATGAGTAAGGGAACTATTATTCAGGGTTCGGGAGAGTCTAGCAATAGCGATATGGTTAACTTGATGTGTCAGCACGTTTATGATTTAGCGTTGATGGCGCAAAAAGGACTCAATGCTGAAGGAATGAAAGGTTTTGTCGAGCGATCGAATAAAATGCTTACTAACCTGACAAAACAATAAATCTTTGTCGTGCGGGCATCTTGCCCGCAATTTGTTTAACTTCGTAAGCTGTCAGACATTGACATTAGTTATCACTAACGACCAAGATGGTCGCACTACTAAATTGTCATCCTGAGCGAAGCGAAGGATCTCCCCAAACCCTTCGCTTCGCTCAGTATTATTTGAATACACGAAAACAATTATTTGTCAAGTCCCAACGCTAAAATTTTCAGCCCGATCGCCAACCGCCCAATCTCGCCTCCGCTCAGAATGACTTCAAAACACAAAAATAATTATTTGTCAAGCACCACACCAAAAGTTTCACCACAATCGCCACGCCACTTACAATAGAATTCGACCCTTAATTCAAAGCAAAAATTATGTCTCGTAAATGTATGCTCACCGGGAAAAAAGCCAACAACGGCTTCTCCATCTCTCACTCCCACCGTCGCACCAAAAGATTACAACACGCTAATCTCCAAGAAAAGCGCATTTGGTGGCCCCAAGGCAACCGTTTTGTCAAACTGAAAATTTCCACCAAAGCCCTGAAAACCTTGCAAAAGAAAGGTTTGCAAGCAATGGCAGACGAAGCCGGAATCAACCTCAACAAATACTAAACTGGAAATTAGGGTGTGTCAAAGCACCCTAATTTATTGGCAAATAATATCTGAGCAGAGAAAATTGAGTGAGAAGTTTTTTTCTCTACGCGATCGCTTTTCCGCTCGATCTGGGTAAGCTAAATCTGACTAACAGAGATTAGCTCACCAACTAATCTTTATTTGAGCAATTGAATATACATCTGTAGGTAGCTACCAAGTTAATTTCTATTTCCGTAAAAAAATGAAGAGAAAATCTGGAATTATCCTTAACCAGATTGTTGCTTGATTCACATCAAATTTGCTCTGCTCCGGACAAATACTGAAAATAGCAACTAGAAAAATCGCCATTTCGCCGTAAACCTACGGTTGAACTATAACCACTTAATTGCTACCAAAGAAGAAAGTTAACAGCTTGTGAAACTTTTATAAGCTGGTCGTTATTTTAGAGCAAACTATTGCAAATTCGCAATCGTTATTGAGAAAAAACTGACAGGAAGGCAGCCATGTCTACTCGTAAAAAGCCGAAAAAGCGTTATCAAAATCCAATTAAACAGTTTTGGCGAAAATTACAAAAAAGTATTAATTTCCTCAAAAACCGCTTGTTAGGCGGTTTATTCCCATCTTCGCGACGGCGAAACAGAACCACAACAGCAGGTTTTGTTTTACCCACAGTCGCAATGGTAATTGTGGTAGTAGTATTACTGACAACAGCAATAGTGCTGCGATCGTTCGATCGCGCGAAAAACGCTTCTAATGTCAGAATAAATCAAGCAGTCCTCAGCGCCTCTGCTCCAGCAATAGACCGCGCCAAAGCTAAAATAGAAGCACTGTTTCAAGATCCGCTTTTACCCAGAGGAACCCCCTCAGAAATTTCGATTAACAACGTCCTTGAAGACACCAAATACAACTTCGGGGACGAAACCCGCTTAGTCGTAGGTAACGACATCGACGGCGATGGTGATATTGACAGAAATACCACCGAGACTAGAAGTGAGATTAATCGTAACGTCTGGCGCTTTCCTGTAGATACCAATAACGACGGTAATTTTGATAGCTTCACTCTCTACGGCATTTTCTTCCGCGATCCTGGTGAGGATGAAGAAAGAGCGCCTGTAGAAGCGAGATCCTTACCAATGGATAGTCAGGGTGAAGATGCTTGTGCAGACGCAGCAGGAACCAGCGCCAGCTTAGTTGGTACTACTGGTTGGTATGCAGTGGAAGGTCAATTGAAAAAAGCAATGTTTGTCTACACCGCCACCGTACCAATCACCGATGTAGATGAAATTAGCAACACAATTGATAATCAAAACGCCTACGAACCTTACTCAGGGGTGAGAGGTTTTTCGGCATTAGAATATCAGCAAGATATCGCCAGAATCCCTCTAGCGAATAACGCCGTCGTCTATGAAGATGATGTCGAAATCTTTGCAGGTACTCCTTTCACCTTAAACGGAAGAATAGTCACCAACAGTAATTTATTTGTCTACGAAATTAAATCAAGTGCGCCTGTAACCTTCCGTCAAGTCAGTAGCGTCAACTCTTGTTTCTACAGTGCTGATAACAGCAAGATTGTAGTTGGTGGAAACGTCGGCTACGGTAACGTAGCTAGACCAACAAGTGAAATTAACTCCAGCAGGGGTAAAGCACCTGTCCATTTATTCCAAGGAAAAGGTAATAACCCAACTATCGGCATTGGTGATGACGTAACCTTGGGTCAAGCTAGTCAGTCGGTTACAGCTCTTCCAGCCGCTATGGGTTACAACAATAACGCCTTCGAGCGCAGAATTGAGAAATTAATAGAATTGGGCATAGCTAAGGGCGGCAATCAAACAGTTTCCGGTACAGAACCAAACATCACCGTATCATCAGGCGACCCGACCGAAGTTCGAGAAGAAGTAGAAAGTAGGCTGAATCTCAATCCGGGACTCGACCCAGAAAAAGCCCGAGAAGACGCAATGGACAGTTATTTCCGGAAGCGTACCCGTCGTGTCCCCTACCAAGAAGTTGCCTTTGAAGATCCGGAAACCAACTTCAATGGGATTGCGGTTTTAGGTAGCGGTGATTCACTACGCCCACCTATACAATGGATGTTTCCTTACGATCCTAGCGATGGTAAGAGCGCTCCAGGTTCATTAGCAGCAGCAAAGATTTTAAATTTAGCTGGTAGCGATAATAATAAACTAGAACCTCCAGCCACAGAATTTGACGAACAAGAAAAATTAGGACTAGAAAACTTAGTAGGCGATCGCGTTCTCGTCGGTAACAATCTCCCTGAACTTTGGTGGGATGGTAATGGATTTGTTAGCACCGAAGAAACTCAAGAGATTTCTGGAAGCAAATGGGATGCACCAGCAAATACAGACAAAGAACGTAGCCGCAAAACTCGCGTTGAAACTCTTGCTGAAGCAGGCGATACCACACGAGATGGCTTCTGGGAAAGTAAAGCCGCCGAACAACCTGCACAAGTTCTCGACGGAGTTGGTGGTTTGCGGGTAATCACTGGCGCAGGATTATATTTACCTGGAGATAGTACCTCAACTAATATTACTAGCGGTTTTTCTAAGGTAGTTTGGCCCGACTCGCTACCTGTAATTAATACTTTCGAGACAACTGCCCCAACCTGGCTACCAAACTCTGATTGGCCCCAAGACGCACAAGGCGATCAACGTCCATATTTAAGGATGCGGGCTTCAGCAGTTTATCACTTCCGCAGAGATGCAGAGGGTACAGATCAACTAATTGCTTGCGTGGCGAACTACTACGATCCCACAAATGCAACCACGGCTCAAAACCGAAATAAAGACTTTGGGAACAAGAATATTTCCGATATCGATCCTCCGACAAACGATCATCTAATTCCAAATATTCCCTCAGACGCAAATGGTGGTTCTCTCAACGGGATTACCTATCCACCCCACGGACTTAGCTACTCCGGCAATACGAAAACGACTTTGGAAAATCAAGCGGAACTACGCTATCCCAATGGACGTTTGGTAAATCCCATGTTGGCGCAAGCTGTAGCTGCTGGTAGCGACTTCAGCTTGGCAGAACAAGCAGCACTTGACTCGTCTATGTGTGCTTTGAGCATTTTTGAAGGCAACATAAATCCCGACGACGAACCAACTTCAGGTTACGACCTCCCTCACGGCACAATTACCGAAATCGCTTTTCTTGATGGTCGGGAAGTCAAAGTAATCGATGCAGGTTACAATCCAGGCGACGGTACAACTAGCTATGGTGATGATTCGCTGACAACAAACTATGACCTCGACCTCGAACAGCGTTATCCTCTGGAAGTTCGTGCTACCGTGTTGGATTTAGAAAGGCTGCGTACCAGCACCGCCGATGGCAGTACCGCACCCCAAGAGTATATGATTCCCAATAGTGGAATTCTTTACGCTACTCGCGAAGATGCGCTACCAGACGCTAGCGACGTAGCTGGCGGTCAGGTTGCCGCAGACGATGGTAGTTCTAACTCGCGACTGGCTTCTACAGACTTTAAACTCGATCCTACTCGTCGTCCTGATGGGATCATGCTGATTAACGGTCGAAAGCTTTGGCGTGACTTCGACAACGAAGATAATGGAGAATATCGAGGCTATATCGAAAAAGGTCTGATTTTGGCGAGTAATTTACCTGTCTATATCCAAGGTGAGTTTAACCCTCACGAAGATAGTTCCGGAACTGCTCAAGAAGAGTTTGATACTGCGGTAACGGATGACAACTTCTACGCTCGCCTCGCTGAGGATTTGAATACAGACTTTGCTTGTCGGGTAAACGACCCTCGACTACCATCAGGTTCTTGTCAATCAGGAAGTGCAGACCAATGGCGACCTGCTACAGTTCTCTCTGATGCAACAATTTTGCTTTCTGACAACTGGCGGGCAGGTTTCCGCAACGAAGGTGACTACGACCTGAGAAATAATGATGTTGATCTTATTGGCAACCCTGATGGTGCTGGTGCTGATGAGTTAGCCTTTACTTTCGATGAAACTGTCTGGGGTATTGACATTGACGGGGATGGACTCAATGACGATGAAGATACCTTGAAAGAAGCAACTGTGGGTTTTGACTTTAATCGAGATGGAGACAAAACAGATACTTTCACCAGTGATGACGATCAAGCAATCTTTGTTCGGTACAAGCGCTTGTTAAACGGCTTCTATAACAACGACTTTGCTGTTAACGGTCTTTCCAGCGAAAATGATGCTGCTTTTGAGGATGACTATACGGATGCTGATTACTCAGTTAGCGACGACCCGGATGATGTAACTTACAGCACCTACTTTAACAATGGTGTTACCCCAGTGCAGCGCCGACTGGAAGGTAATGAAAATAGCAACAAATTCCCAGAATACGTCATGGAAATCTGCCGTAAGTTGCCTATCTCAGCTTGTACCCCTAGTGATTGGAAGGTAAGATTAAACGGTACTGATACTTCTGTAGGTCAAGTTCTTGTAGGTACTACTCTGGCAGACCTTGACACGGGAACAACAGCTAAAGCCCCAGAAAATGCCGGAGACGAACGCTTTCCTCGTCGAGTAGCTTTCCTACGCGACTCTACTACTAACAAATTAGTCTTAAGTAGTAACAAGGCTCCAATACCATTAGGTATAGATAGTACGGGAAAAGTTACATACTATCCCTATTACAGTAACCAGTCTTTGCCGATAACAGACAATCACTACGATGCAAGTGGTACAAATACAACATTTAATAAGGGAGTTCCAAGATTAGTAAATAACGCACTCTGGTTCAAAACTACTGAGTCAACTGCAAGTGAAGGTCCAACAGCAAAGTCAACAAGTAAAAGCAATACCAAGCCTTTGTTGCTTAAAGCATCAGTGAGCGAAACCACTCAACAGCCCTTACTGATTCCAGTGCTGAACATCCATGAAGCTACAGTTCAGAGAATTAATGATGTAGGAAAAGGCGGCAACTTAGGTGTAGTAAATTGGTTGCCGAGAGTTGAGGATGATGATGATAACGTAATCTACAACCTAGTCATGGCAACGGGAGATACACCATCCCGTCCACCTACCACCAATCATGAAGGTGACATTGGTGGTGCGCTTTCGGTTTTGCCTCGCTTTATCGAAAACTGGGACGGTTCGACAGTACAAATTAGTGGTTCGTTCATTCAAACCAAGCGCAGTGCTTATGGTGATGCACCATTTTGGCAGCTACCAGAATCGGCTGCATCTGCGGACCCCAGCGATTTGTTCAAAGATACACAAATTTACGCCAGTGGTAACAACGGTAAAGCGTCCTACTACGAACCACCAGCAAGAAATTGGGGTTTTGATGTTGGTTTGCTTTCCCAAATTCCTGACTTGTTCTCGCAGCAGTTTGTAGTTTCTTCCGATGACCGACCGAATGAGTTTTACCGCGAGGTAGGGCGGAATGATGATTGGGTAGAAACTTTACTGTGTGGTGTGTTATTAGACAATAACAATGAACCCACGAATCAATCAGCGATTAACAGTAACCAACGTCCCAATAACTGCGTCAATTATTAAACAGCATCAAACTCAAGCAACCAAGTCTCAAGATTTTGGTTGTTTGAGAGCCGCTTTTTGGGGGGGCTAAGGGAAAGTCCCAAAAGCAAAAAACTTATTTAGTTATGTTCCGCTTAAAGATGCACCCGAACCCCCCGGAAACAAAAAAAACTAAAATCTCACTGAATCGCTAAAAGGAGGAAAAATGAAAAGGATACTAAAACAAGCGAAACTGTCGCCAGACAATAGCGAGGCTGGTTTGACAATTATCGAGTCTTTAATGGCGGTTTTGGTCGTGGGGATTTTGCTCGTGGGTATTTACCCAATGATTGCTGTGGCTGTGGCTAACCGGGTACAAGCGCGACGAGTCGAATTAGCTACTCAAGCAGCGAAAAGTTATATCAATGGGATTCGCTCCGGCTCAATCGAGCCACCAGCCCATACTATCGAGCTTGATACTCCTAGTGGCGATGCTGAAGAACGTGCTGCTCAGGTTGCTGCAAATCGCGCTGCTTTTGTGGCCAATGCTCCTACTAGCGGCGATTTATCGGGTTGTCCGGCTACCCAAGATCCTGCGAAAACTGCCAATGGCTATTGTACTAATGCCAATAATCTAAGTTTATATTGCTTCGATCTTGATCAAGGTGGTTGTAGCGCTGACAGTAGCAAGGATGTGATTGTGCAAGCTTACCGGAGCGACCAAGATTTAGCCGCAGATGCAGATTTAGATTATTATTTGGGTTTGCGAGTTTATAGCGCTTATGGCTTCAAAAACGCTAGCGACCTGGAAAGAAGCACTAAAGAGGAGAACGCTAAAGCTACGACGATTTCGTTTAACCCGAATTTGCCTTTGGTGGAAATATCCACGGAAATGGCTTCCGCAGAACCAAAATTTAGCGATTACTGCGATCGCCTCGGTTGCGAATCTAACTCCACTGAAGACGAAGAATAATTTTAGCTAGTTTTAAGAATTAGGAAAAAGGCTATGTTTCAGCTAATTAAATACTTTTTAAATTCCTCAAAAAAGCGCAAATCTTTCGGGCAGCAATCGACCGCAGGCTACACTTTGATTGAATTGCTGATTGCGATGATTATTGCTTTCATTATTCTGACTCCTTTATTAGCTTTTGCTGTTGATATCCTGGATACAGACCGCAAAGAACAAGCAAAAGTTCAGTCAGAACAAGAAATTGACTCGGCTTTGGATTATATGAGTAGAGATTTACAACAAGCAGTTTATATCTACGATCGAGAAGGGTTGGATAATAATACTGGAATTGCCGATCAACTTCCTGTTGCTGGTAACGGACAAATTTGCCCCAGTGGTGCTACTTGTACTCCGGTACTTGTGTTCTGGAAAAGAACCCATTTATCTAAGGACGATACTGATAGCAAAGATCAGCGTTTAGGTGCTGTAAATAATGAAAATGATGCCTTTGTTTATTCGTTAGTAGGTTATTACTTAGTCGAGGGCGCTGATAACGATATTTGGGCTGAGGATGCGGCGCGAATTACTCGTTTTGAACTTCGAGATGGTCTAAACCTTGATAACGATCCAGACGACAAAGAGTTCGCTGCTGATGCGGGTTTTCAACTCTTTGACACAAGCAGTTCAGGAAGTCTAGAAACGAAGATGAATAGCTGGGAAAAATCAAATCAGGATTATGGTACTAATTTGGGTGCTGTTTTAGTTGATTATATTGACAATAGTGCCACAGGTCAAACAATCGAACTTCAGTGCAATACAAGCAAAGTTGATGACAATGGAACTCAATTAGAGCAAAGAATACCTAGCACGGGTAATGGCTTTTTTGTCTGTGTAGATAGTGCTAATACTTCAGCGAGAGTTTTCCTGCGGGGAAATGCTTTAGCGAGAATTCAAAATAATAATGTTGAGTACAAGGAAAGTCAAAAAAGTTTCTTCCCAACGGTGGGTGCGGAAATCAAAGGAAACGGTTTTCTTTTCACAAAATAATAGGGAAAATACCTAATGAATAATAAGAGTTTAAGCCAAAAATATTTAGAAACTTATCTAAAAAGTTTAGCGAAAAAAAGCGCCAAGAATAGTCAAGCTGATGCTGGTTTCACTTTGCTAGAGTTGATGGCTGTAGTAATTATTATTGCCATTTTAAGCGCGATCGCGGGTCCTAGCTGGATTGCTTTAACGAATAGACAAAAAATGAATACAGCTAGCGATCGCGTTTTTTGGGCGATGCAAGATGCACAAAGTAATGCTAAACGAGATAAGGAAACTTGGCAAGCTAGCTTTAAAAACGAAAATGGTGTTTTATTGTATGCAGTGCATCCAGTTATTTTAGATAACAATGACGATCCCACTTGCAATCCAGCCAATAATGAAGCTGTTTGGGAAGTTGTCGGTAAAGATGTGCAGGTTGATGAGGATAATACTACTTTACCCGGAGAAACTGCGGAGAGTTGCTGGCGATCGCAGTTTGATTATCAAGGTTTACCAATTGACGTAGATCGAGGAATCGGAGAAAGTGGAAATTATGCTGGAGAAGCTACTGGAAGAATTTCTGTCAAAATCGACAATGGTAATGACACCAGAAAAAGCTGTGTTACTGTAGAAACTCTTTTAGGAGGATTGCACAAAGATCGCGATGAAAATTGCGATACCTGATAGCATATTTCGGTAATAAAACAAAGAAAAAACCACAAAAATTAACTCAAATTTTCAGTTTCGGTGCATTTACAATTTGAGCGAGGATAAAGATGGGTAAGTTTCGCTCGATACAGGGCTACACACTGTTAGAAATTTTAGTTGTTGTCGTGATTGTAGGAATATTATCGGCGATCGCCGCTCCAAGTTGGCTAGAGTTTTTGAACCGTCAGAAACTCAACGCAGGAGTTGACCGAATCTATTGGGCGATGCGATCGGCGCAAAGCAACGCCAAGCGCGATAAAATCACTTGGCAAGTGAGTTTTCGAGAAGAAAACAGCATTGTCCAGTGGTCAGTTCATCCGGCAGAATCACAAATCTTTATTCCAGACGATTTACAGTGGAATAACCTCAATCAAGACTTAGAAATTTATAAAGACAAAAATAATAAAGGAGTTTGCGAAACCACTTTAGCTCAACCAACCCGAAGTTGTCCCACAATCGGACCCTGGCGAGTTCAATTTAACTATAAAGGAAATCCTAACGGACAAATAGGACAAATAACCTTAACTAACAAAAATTCTAGCAAACTTCAGCGTTGCGTTTACGTTTCCACATTAATTGGCAACCTCCGGAATGGTAAAAACCATCCCAAAGCCAATGGTAGCAAAAAATATTGTTATTAGTGGTTGCCCCTAAATTGGGCGATGGTTGCCCCGGAATTTAGCGGTGGTTGCCCCGGAATTTAGCGGTGGTTGCCTTACTTCATTGCTGCCGCAGTTTTTTCAACATCCAACTTCAAAATCAACACCCCCAGAGGCGGCAAACACAAATCCAAAGAATAAGGTCGGTTGTGGAAAGACCACTCATCCGCCCACTTACCACCTAAATTACCCATATTACTCCCACCGTACTCACGAGCATCGCTATTAAACAACTCCGTATAAAAACCGGGTTCCGGTACACCGACGCGATAATGGCTGTGTGGCTGAGGAGTAAAATTACAAACCGTCACCACAAACTCGTCACTATCCTTACAGCGCCGAATAAACGAAACGACGCTATGGCGGTTGTCGCTACAATCAATCCACTCAAACCCTTCGGGAGCAAAATCTTGGGTAAATAAAGCCGATTCTTGCTTATAGATAGCATTCAAATCGCTGGTAAAGCGTTTCATCTTTTGGTGTGATTCGTATTGCAGCAAATACCACTCTAAATCGCCCCAAACATTCCACTCTTTCCACTGTCCAAACTCCATGCTCATAAACAAAGTTTTCTTGCCTGGGTGAGCGAACATATAGGTATACAAACAGCGTAAGTTAGCAAATTTCTGCCACTCATCCCCCGGTACTTTCCCTAACATATTGCTCTTTTCGTGAACAACTTCATCGTGGGAAAGTGCCAGCATATAGTTTTCGCTGTAGGCGTACCAAATGCTGAAAGTAATATTGTTTTGGTGGAACTGACGGAACCACGGGTCCATCGCAAAATAATCGAGCATATCGTGCATCCACCCCATGTTCCACTTGAGGTTGAAGCCGAGTCCACCGAGGTAGGTGGGCCAAGATACCATTGGCCAAGTGGTGGATTCTTCGGCGATGGAAAGGACACCAGGATAATAGCTGAACAGTGCATGATTAACTTGGCGCAGAAAATCGGCAGCTTCGAGGTTTTCGCGACCGCCATATTGGTTAGCTACCCATTGTCCGGGGGGACGGAGATAGTCGAGATAGAGCATCGAAGCTACTGCGTCTACACGAATGCCGTCGATATGATATTTATCGAACCAGAATAAGGCGTTGGCGACGAGGAAGTTACGGACTTCGTTGCGACCGTAGTTAAAAACTAAGGTTCCCCATTCTTTGTGTTCGCCTTGGCGAGGGTCTGCGTGTTCGTAGAGGTGAGTTCCGTCGAAGAAGGCTAAACCGTGACCGTCTTTGGGAAAGTGACCGGGAACCCAATCGACAATTACACCAATGTCGTTTTGGTGGCATTGGTCGATGAAGTACATTAAGTCTTCTGGGCTACCGTAACGAGAGGTACAGGCGTAGTAACCTGTGACTTGGTAGCCCCAGGAACCGTCAAAGGGATGTTCGGCGATGGGTAAGACTTCGATGTGGGTAAAGCCGAGTTCTTTGACGTAAGGAATGAGTTTTTCGGCTAGTTCGTAGTAGGTGAGGAAACGCGCCCCAGGCTTCAAGTCCGCGACGGGTACGGGGTCGGTTTCGCCGTTTAAGACGCGGGGAACTTCTTCGCTGGAGCCGTTTAGCCAGGAACCGAGATGGAGTTCGTAAATTGAGACTGGCTGAGTTAGGGGTTCAGTGTGTCGTCGTTGTTCGAGCCAGTTTTGGTCGTTCCACTCATAGCTGTCGAGGTTGGCGACGATGGAGCTTGTTTTAGGGCGTACTTCTTGCTGGAAGCCGTAGGGGTCAGATTTTTCGTAGATGTGTCCGTCCCAGTTTTTGATTTCGTATTTGTAGCGATCGCCAATTGTTACTTCGGGAATAAACAACTCCCAAACGCTGTCGTTTCTTTTCTGCATTTGGTATTGTCTGCCATCCCATTGATTAAAATCTCCTAAGACTGAGACGTTTCTAGCACTGGGAGCCCAAACTGCAAAATATACTCCTTTGACTGTGGTGTTATCTACCTGAAATTCTGTCGGATGAGCGCCTAGTTTTTCGTAAATCCGATGATGATTGCCTTCTGTAAACAGGTGGAGGTCAAAGTCGGTTAGTTTTGGCGATCGAAAGGCGTAGGGGTCGTAAATAACTCGCTCGTGTTCTCCTTCTTTCAGGCGTAGCTGGTAGTTTGCTAGTTCTTGGGTGGCGATCTCACAAACAAAGAAATTTGGATTGTGCAAGCTTTCCATTTGGTGTTCTTCCCGATCTGTGGGGCGAACTACCCAGGCTGCTTCTGCTTTGGGTAAATAAGCTCGTACTACCCAACTTTTGATTTTGCCGTTTTCCTCAATGGGATGGGGACCCAGCACGGCAAAGGGATCGTGGTGCTGATTCCAGACAATTAGGTTTACCTGTTCCGGAGCAATCGTTGCGGACATGAAGCTATCTCTATCTACGAATCGGAAGGAAAAGTGTCACTACTTTAATATTATTTAATTTATAT
>JAWQFW010000106.1:7621-16508 GCA_035968095.1 Oscillatoria sp. PMC 1068.18 | reverse complement strand
CCCAACACTCCCAACACCTCCCACACTCCCAACACTCCTCTTGTGGGGATTGGGGGAATTGGAGGTATGGTCGGAATGGTCGGAATTGAGAGAGTAGATGTTGCTCAAATGTACCACTCTTGTCGGCGTAGTCATCGCTAATTCGTCATACTCCCAACACCCCCAACACTCTTCTTTTGGTGACTGGGGATTGGTGACTAACAGATAAACTGTTCACTGTTCACTGTTCACTGAATCAAGAATTTGCCCAATTTTTTGCCCAAGTTAGAGTTTTCCGCACTTCAGTTAAATTTGGCGCTTCGCAATACAAGCGTAAAACTGGTTCAGTACCGCTAAAACGAATTAATAACCAACTGTTGTCTACTAAACGAAACTTGTAGCCGTCGATATCGAGACAGTCAATAACTTGCTTCCCCGCAACTGTAGTCATCGGTTCGTTTTGTAGCCTTGTGAGTAACTTTCCGCGTACGTCCATACTGGCTAAAGGTAAGTCGATGCGATCGTAAGCAAAATTAAAGTTAGTTTTTTCTTGTAACTGCGCGTAAAGTGCGCTTAAATCTTTCCCAGATTCAACGATCGCTTCCAACAAATAAAGTGCTGACATCAAAGCGTCTCGTTCGGGAATATGATTTCCATAACCGATTCCACCCGACTCTTCACCACCTACTAACACTTGAGTAGTTTGCATCCGATCGGCAATATATTTATAACCAATTGGGGTTTGATGCAAAGGTAAACCGTATAAATCAGCCAGACGAGGAATTATATCGGAACCACTGACTGTTTTCACGACTTCTCCCGTCATTTTGCGGCGTTTTGCCAAATGCTCGATCAAAATCGGGATCAGAACTTGGGAACTGAGAAAATTGCCTTGTCCATCCACCGCCGCAATGCGATCGCTATCACCATCAAAAACAAATCCTACTCGCAAACCACTCCCGTCCTGGCGGGCTGCGGCACGAATTTTGCGAAATAAAGCTGACAAATGGCGAGGTAAAGGTTCCGGCGCACTACCACCAAACAACGGATCGCGATCGCCGTTAATCTCTTCAATCTCCTTCCCCAACAAACGTTTCAACCCGGTTGCGGCTGCACCGTGCATCACATCAGCAAAGATTTGTAACTTACCGTAGGCGATCGCCTCTTGAATCGCCTCAATTTTTACCTTCTGACGCAAACCCTCGCAATAACTTGACCAGGGTTCAAACTTTTGTAAACTACCAGCCAATTTTCTTTCTGGCTGAGGGGTTGACAAAAGCGCTTCAATCTGCTTCGTCACTTCCGGAGCAACCGAACCACCAAAAGCACCTTTAACCTTCAGCCCCAAATATCCAGGAGGATTATGACTAGCAGTAATCACCAAAGCCCCCAAAGCCTGTTGAGCCATAGCCGCCCAACTAAAAGCCGGAGTAGGAGCATAACTTTCAGACAAAAGAACATCAAAACCAGCAGCCTGAGTTGCTTCAGCAACAGCAAGAGCAAACTCTTCAGCCAGAAAACGGCGATCGTAGCCAACAATAATTTGATTATTGCCAGCAGAATCACCATAATTATCAGCCAAAACCTTTGCTGCTAGGGGAGCGAGCCTCATGACACGCTCAAAAGTAAAATCGGCGGCGATTAAACCTCGCCAGCCATCAGTGCCAAATTTAATCGGGTTTACAGTGACTGGCATGAGACAGGAATTATAGCTTGGTCAGCGAGATTGTAACACAATCAACTGAGATCGGCTAACCTCAATCGGCTCAACTTTCCGTCTCTGAAGAATCAGAAACCTCAGTAACCAAATCCAAATTAGTCGAAACCAATCGTTCGCGATCGAGAAAAGCCCGTAGTTTCATGCGCTGAATATAAGGCCAACCGCCATTTTCTTCAATATCCTTCAGTAAATTGTCAAGCTCGCGTCGATTATTTGGGAGAGATTCCAGAAAAAGCTCCTCTCGAATCTCACGATGTAAACTCTCCAAAGTTCGTAACATCGACAGCAAAGCCAAACTATCGCCCCGGCACTCCTGTGCCATTTGTAAAACCAGAGAAAAAAGCTCTTGCTCTGTGATTTTCAGCTTATTTGATTCCAAAGCTTGATCCGAGTTCATTAACCTTCCAAGAATGTCTTTTTCAATCCTAGATTGACAAAAATTGATCTAGACGAACACTGAAAACGCGGCTAGCATCGGTGGAAAAGAGCCACACCCGTGTACAATCTTTATGAGAGCTTAACATAAGCCTTTCAACTCTATCCTGATAATATTTTCGCTTAACACAAGAGCAGTTTCAGCGAAACCGCACCCTGTAGTTAAGCTAGCGCAAGCTAAAGGGAAAAATGTTTCTAGCCAAAAAAAGCTCTCGCTCTATGAAGACTACCAATCTAAGGATCGAGATTATTTTCAAGCTAATTACACTTTGCCCGCAGCGAGCAAATTTCCACAGAAAAATTTTGTTTTTTGAGATTGACGAAACGAGGTTGACCATGAGAAGGTATCGCGTACTCATTGTTGCCTTCCTAGCTGTATGCCTAGGTGTACTAACAGCTTGTAGCGAAGGACCAGCAACAGCCACTAGTAGAGAGCAACTAACTTACGATCAAATTGTTAATACAGGACTAGCAAATGCCTGTCCACAACTTACAGAAATTAGTCGCGGTTCGATCGCCGTTGAACCTGATAAATCTTACCGTTTAGTAGATGTGTGTTTGGAGCCGAAAGAATTTTTCGTCGAGGAAGAACCTACTAACAAGCGTAGAGAGGCTGAATTCGTCCAAGGAAAATTGTTAACCAGGTATACGACTAGCCTTGAGCAAATTAGCGCACAACTGAAAGTCGAGGAAGACGGCAGTTTAATTTTTATCGAAACAGGTGGTATTGACTTCCAGCCAGTGACAGTTCAACTTCCCGGCGGCGAACAAATACCTTTCATGTTTACGATTAAAAGATTAGTTGCTGCATCTCAACCTGGTCTGTCAGCACTTAGTACCGCAACTGATTTTAAAGGCGATTTTTATGTTCCTTCTTACCGAGGTAACGTTTTCCTCGACCCTAAAGGTCGTGGTGTCGCCAGTGGTTACGACAACGCGGTTGCTTTGCCATCTCAAGCAGATGCCGAAGAATTGGCTCGTTCCAACGTAAAACGGCTACAAGGTGGTCAAGGGGAAATTTCCCTGCAAGTGGAAAAAGTAGATCGTGTAACTGGCGAAATTGCCGGAACATTTGAGAGTGAGCAGCCTTCTGATACAGATTTAGGTGCTGATGAACCCGAACAAGTAAAAATTCGGGGCATTTTCTACGCTCGCGTTGTGCCTGATTTTTCCTAAATTTCTTGCTCTTAGCCAGCATTGATTGTGACTCAGCCCCTTCGTGGGGCTTTTTTTGTGGTTTTAAACCGAAGCTCGGCTTTGTTGTTTTTTGTTCTTGGAGCGGGAAACAAATTTTTGTCTAAATACAAGTGAAAATGCTGTTGTCGTTAAATAGGCAAAAAGCTTACAATTAATTGATTTGAAAGGGAGGAACTGCTGTTACAAATCACAGCATCGTTGACCTAAGCAGGTTAAAAATAAACAAAGTTATCTTTCACCAGTCGATCTACCAAAGAATTTAAGATATGTTGACTCAAACTACCCAACAAAAACAACTCAAGCTTCAGAGCCTGGAACTTTTGCGAGACTATCAAAATTCTGGTGATGCTCGTCTCCGTAACCAAATTTTGAAACTTAATTTCGGCTTGGTTCGCAGAGAAGCTCATCACTGGGTAAATCAATGTAGTGAAAGTTATGAAGATTTAGTCCAAGTGGGTAGTATTGGTTTACTGCGGGCGATCGAACGCTTTGATTTGAGTAAGGGTAGTGCTTTCAGTTCTTTTGCGATTCCTTATGTTCGAGGGGAAATTCAACATTATTTACGTGATAAAAGTAGCTCTCTGCGGATTCCTCGACGTTGGTTAGAGCTTCGTCATGCGGCGGCGGGGGTGACGCGCGATTTACGAGAACAGCTACATCGCCAACCGACTGATGCAGAGGTGGCTGAAGCTTTGTCAATTTCTCTCGATGAGTGGCAAGAAATTAAGCTAGCTTATCAAAATCGTGAACCTCTGAGTTTGGATGTTACGGTGGGTGATGCAGAAGAAGGTAGCGCTAGTTTGGGTGAACTGGTTCCCGATCATCATTATCGTAGTTTTCAGTTGGCACAAGAAGACCAAATTCGCCTCGAACAAGCTTTGGTTCAACTAGAAAACCGTACTCGCGAAGTTCTTGAATTTGTGTTTTTATATGATTTAACTCATAAAGAAGCAGCCGAAATGTTGGATATTAGTGTTGTTACTGTGTCCCGTCGGGTGAAAAAGGGTTTGAGTGCATTGAAAAAGCTGATGCAAACAGAAGTATTTTGAAACTGATTTTGCGATTTGGCTAAATGTTAAGAGTTGTGGAGAATTAGGTTGGGAAAAAAAGTTAGTATTTGATTATCAGTGTTTTCTGTGTGTAAATTTTTAGTTTCGGGGACGGTGATTATGGGGAAATTTTCGTTGATGGCATTCGTGGCGGCGATCGCTCTTTTTGTCGGTGGTTGCGAAACTATACAAGGATTTTTACCAGGTGATGACCAAGAAGCTGAGGTGATCGAACCTGTAGATGAGGAATCACCAACAGCAGCAGTTCCGAATAATGCTCCCGGTGGTGCAGATAATCTCGAAGAAACTGAGGCTGTTCCTGCTCCTCCGATCATCGTTACACCACCAGGATTAATTAAATCAACTAATGCTCAACAAAGAGTAGGTGAAATTAGTCAAGGTCGAGAAGATCCTTTTGCTTCAATTCCTGTCGCACCGATTATTGAAGTTGAGCCAAGCAAACCTGAGACAAATAACCAAACAGTTTCTTCCCTACCATCTGCTCCAAGTAATACTCCCCCTCGAAACAATGGTAGTGTGGGTGCGAATATTAATACAATCAATCGCGCCCGGAATCTTGTTTCACCTGGGACACAAGTTTCTTCACCACAGACTAAATCTCCATCTAGTAATACTCAAGCGCCAAAAACTCCCTCGACTTCTCGAAACAATACGCCAAGAACTCCTTCAACTACTCGAAACAATACGCCAAAAACTCCCTCGACTACTCGAAACAATACGCCAAAAACTCCCTCAAATTCTAGCAACACAAAGCCAAAACCGCCCGCGACGACTCCCAGCGACACAACGCCAAAACCGCCGTCCAATGGGGGTGGCAATGGAAATACTCCAGTCGCGGTTGCTCCTCCCAGTCAACCTCGTTTTATTCCAGAACTACCACCACCACCGCAACCAGATTTGGCACAGGGTGTGGAAGTTACGGGAGTGGTTCAAGTTGGAGGTGTACCCCAAGCTATTGTCAAAGCTCCTAATGAAAAATCTAGTCGCTATGTGCGTGCAGGACAGTATTTGTCTAACGGACAAGTCTTAGTGAAGCGGATTGATATGAATGATGGTCCTGAACCTGTGGTAATTCTTGAAGAAAAGGGTATTGAAGTAGCTAAAACTGTCGGAGCGCCTGCAACCGGGGGTTTACCTTCTGATACGCCGCCGCCACCTGGTGACTCGAAAGCTTCTGTGATTAGTGGCTTATCGGTGAGGGGAAATCGTTCTTAAGGATTGAGGTGAAGGATCTCAAGCGATCCTTCTCTCTCTGTTTGAGAAGGGCGATATCAACGAGAAGGCTACGGGAGCGTTTGGTTGAGGCTCGCAAATAGTTTAATCGTGAAGTTAAATAATTTGCTTAAGATCAAAGATTAGCTATCTAACACATGGCTTGACATCAGATGACGAATCAGACTAAAGAACAAAAACGAGAGCTTCTGCGTTGTCCAGGGTTGCCTTTGGCAGTGTATCGAGAAGTTGCTGCTCATTTGCGACAAGTTGAGGGTGTGGAAACAAAATTGCTTCCTCAGCAATCTCAAGACTTTGATTATTCCCAAAGTCAGGTAGAAGCTATTTGGATAGAATATCCAGTTGCTTTTGATGCTACTGGTCAAGGCAATTTGGAAGCAATTTTGGCTTATTATGCTCAACGACACGGTGAGTGGAAACGTCAACCAGTTGACGCAGAAAGCTGAATCATTAAGATAGAATGACTATGTATTAGTCGCGATCGCTCGGATAGCCATCAGTACCAATTGTGCTTGAGTCTATTTCCGCGTCGGATAACTCAACATTACGAGCGCGGAATAAGTTGGCTCCAACTAATCTAGAGGAAGTTAAATTTGCCTGAGCTAAATTGGCTTTGGTTAAATTCGCTCCAGTTAGGTTAGCATTACTGAGGTCGGCTCCAAATAAATCGGCTCCCTGCAAGTTAGCACTTGTTAGATTAGCTCCAGTTAAGTTAGCATAACGAAGATTTGTTCTAGACAAGTTTGCTCCACTCAAATTAGCCTCGGATAAGTTACTTTGGTAAAGTTGAGCGTCGCTTAATTCGGAAGCTTGAAGTTGCGATCGCGCTAAATTAGCGTTTTGCAAGTTAGCATAGGGTAAGTAAGCTTGTGTTAAGTTGCTACCTGCGAAATTAATCTCTGGGAGTTTGGCTTCAAACAGATCGGCATTGCTGAGATTAACTTGATTGAAATTTCGTTCTCCGCTAGCATATCGCTCCAGTAAATTTTGTACACTTAGCTCTCGCATTTTTGTTGTTTTAACGAGTTTTCCTCCTTAACTCTCATGCTTGGGTCAATTAAACATTCCTGAGTATTTATACTTAACTACTTTTAAGTTAAGGGATTAAACCAGCAGAAAAATTTCTTCTCAAGATTTTTTTAAGATTTGTAAAGAGAACCTTAATTAAACGCTAACTAGGGACAGAGTTGCTCTCTTCCTTGAGAGGGATGACAAAATTACCGTAGGTGTAATGTCCGCTCAAGAGCGGCAATGGATGTCAAGATGAAAACAAAGGGTCAGTTATTGAAAAAGCTATGGCAAAATTTTCTGAATCGATTGCAAAGCATTACCACGAACGAACCAAATATGACCCAGAAACGATCGCCCAAAAAAACCAAACCCTCGACTGGGATAACCAACCAGTACCATTTAAGGAATATAAAATTGGTCAAACCTTCGATTTGAAGCCTTATTTAACTGACGAAGAATCAGATTTAGGGTGGCGAAGGTTATCGAAGTTGTTCTTTTGCAGCTATGGGTTAACAGCAAAAATGGCGACGATGTTCGGACCGCCATTGTATTTGCGGGCGGCACCTTCGGCGGGGGGTTTGTATCCGGCGGAGATTTATCTGCTTTCTCGCGGGACAGATTTGTTACCTGCTGGGCTGTATAGTTACCAACCCCAAACTCATGCTTTGGTTCATTTTTGGGAAAACGAAATTTGGGCTGAATTGCAAGCCGCTTGTTTTGCACATCCAGCTTTGGCAAAGAGTAAATTAGCGATCGCCACAACCGCAATTTTTTATCGTTCTGCTTGGCGTTACGAAGATCGAGCCTATCGCCGCATTTTTCTGGATACAGGGCATATCTTGGGCAATATAGAGTTAGCTGGTGCGATTAATAACTATCGCCCTTACCTGATTGGTGGCTTTAACGACGCAGCAATGGATAAGTTGCTTTATCTCAACTCCAATGAAGAAGGAGTAATGACAGTTATTCCTTTATTAGATTTACACGAAAATGAACCAAACTCATTGGACGCAATTACAGCTTTACCCTCTCAAGTGACCACAGATTATCAAGTTGTTCCCAATGGAGAGTTGTTGAGTTATTTTCACCAAACAACCCAGATTGAGCAAATTTTAGCGTCACCTGTTCAAGAAGCAGACAGAGAAAGTTTATCTTTAGAAGATAAATATAACTTTCCTTTTTGTACAAAAATCTCGATGAAAACAAACCCGATTAACTGGCAAGATAATTTATCGGGAATAGAAAAGACAATTCTGAAGCGCCGTTCAACTCGTAATTATACAGGTGGCGACTTAACTTTAGCAGAATTAAAAGCTTTGTTAAATTTTACTTATCAACCGCAAGATTATCTCAACCAAGGCTTAGATGCTGCGCCAGATTATTTCGATTTGTCATTATTAGAAACTTTTGTGGCTGTTTCTGGAGTAGATAATTTAGACGCAGGCTGTTATTATTACGCACCAAAAGCACAAGAATTACGTCAAATTCGCTTTAAGAATTTTCGGCGGGAGTTACATTATTTGTGTTTAGGACAAGATTTAGGTAGAGATGCCGGGGCGGTGATTTTTCATACCGCAGATTTGAAATTAGCTGTAGATAAATATGGCGATCGCGTTTATCGTTATTTACATCTGGATGCGGGACATTTAGGACAGCGTTTGAATCTGGCTGCTATTTATCTCGATTTAGGTGTTAGTGGTATTGGTGGCTTTTTTGATGACCAAGTGAATGAAGTTTTGGGAATTCCGACTGATGAAGCGGTGATTTATATTACTACTTTAGGTCGTCCCCGAAGCAGATAATTTTGGGGATTGGGGATTAGGGATTGGGGATTGGGAGAATTGGGAGAATTGGAGGACACGGGGGATATGGGGGACTTGGAGGATATGGGGGACTTTGAGAAAATGGGGGACTTTAAGGAGTTGGAAGAGTAAATGTTGGTAAGACTATAGCTGATACTGTTGGCGAAAGTAATCTGAGTGTGTTTCATACCGGAAGTACAAAAGAATTTTTAGCGAAACAGTGGTAATTGTAGCGATCTGAAAACATAATCAGGGGAAAAACTAGCGAAAGTTATTCCCAAGACTGACCACACTGACGACACCTCCAATTCATCCAATACTGACCATACTTCCAATTCCTCCAATACTCCCAATACTTCCAATTCCTCCAATACTTCCAATTCTCCCAATACTCCCAATACTTCCAATTCCTCCAATACTTCCAATTCTCCCAATACTCC
>JAWQFW010000106.1:0-7521 GCA_035968095.1 Oscillatoria sp. PMC 1068.18 | reverse complement strand
CAATACTTCCAATTCCTCCAATACTTCCAATTCCTCCAATTCTCCCAATACTTCCAATTCTCCCAATCCCCAATCACCAGTCCCGAAAATGTTTTTATTTGTTTCCAAGCTGCTACCGTTATTTGTCTATCCTTTAGGATTAGCTTGTTTGTTGCTAATTATGTCTTTAGTGATGTGGTGGCGACGATCGCGTTGGACACCGATTCCGATCTCATTAGCATTATTGATTCTTTGGGTAGCGAGTAGTGGCTGGATGAGTTCAGCTTTAGTGCGATCGCTGGAATGGCAAAATCTTCCCAGTGAGGATTTACCAACCGCAGAAGCGATCGTGTTGTTAGGAGGTGCAACCAAACCAAAAACTCCACCACGACCAATGGTAGATGTGAGCGAAGAAGGCGATCGCGTCCTTTATGCTGCTAAACTATACCAAGACCAAAAAGCGCCACTGATTGTTGCTGCTGGAGGTCGGATTGATTGGCGTGATGGCGGGCGATCGGAAGCCGCAGATCTGGCAGAATTGTTGAATGCGATGGGTGTTCCTTCTCAAGCGATTATCCAAGAACCAGATTCCTTAAATACTTACGAAAATGCCGTTAACGTCCGGAAAATTCTCGAACAGCGAGGCATTAATCGAATCTTATTGGTAACTTCTGCGATTCATATGCCAAGAAGTATTTTAATTTTTCAACGCCAAGGTTTTGAAGTTATTCCCGCCCCTTGTGACTTTCTCTTCGCCAAAACAAGCGGACAAAAAACTATCGAAGGAACAATTCTCAATGTAATTCCCGATAGCGATCGCCTTGCCCAAACTACCAGAGCGATCAAAGAATATATTGGGATGGTAATTTATCGACTCCGAGGTTGGCTGTAAGTCCGAATTACGAATAGTTCAAGCTGTGACTCGATAAAATAAAGAAAGTAGAATCACAGTTTCTTTTGATAATGCCCGAAGAATTACGCCAAATTTTCCCTAGTCCGCCTCCCGCAGCCGAAATTTTTGCTACACACCAACTCGCTTACGAATTTCGCCGAGAAACTGAATATCGGCAAAGATTTGCAGAATATTGTGAGTGGTATCGCCATACTGCCCAGATTCATCAGCAAGAGTTAAAATCGATGCGTAAAGATTTGCCGATTTTGGGCTGGTTTTTGGGAAGCAAGAGGTGAAAAGTTTGTTAGTACCAGCGAGAAAACAGAGACGTTGGAGACAACGCCTCTATTTTTTTTTAAATGACCTCCAGTTCATTTTCTCGTAAATGAGCCTTGAATTTTTTCGTGAACTGGACTTGAAGAGGAAGATTCGCGCTAACTGGTCTTCCTTGCCATTCAAGCACAATTGCAGTTATTTCTCCCTCCATACCTTTGATATCGAAGGGTTCTTTTTTGTTTTCGGGATGGTGGTATACGATAACAGATTCAATGACACGGACGCGATCGCCAACTTTCATATAATTTGTTTTCTATCTTCTACTATCTTGCCAAATCGCTGCTTCAGCGTTTTTGAGCAATTAAATTATTTTTGCACAAAATCGTCCGTTCTCTGAAGTCAGGAGTTTTCCTAGTTGAGTGTTGTTCAGCAGCAAACGGGTTGAGAAGCTTACCAACCGAGGTTTTGCAGTTGCGATCGCTGTTACAAGTCTCCTAGAGTTGCTGGAAAAGACATAACCCGTAGACAGTCTTAAATCCAGGATCGGGATTTGAGCTAAATTGGTTCCACAATCAAGGTAATATTCTCGTTTCCTCTCACCTGGACTAAAGTACCAGCAGAGAGAGTAATTTTTTCTTCGCAAACCGCATACCAATAAGAAGCCCGAAAGCGTACTCTACCCTTTTTCCCCGGTTCAATATTTTCCGTTACAGTTGCCTCACCTGCAAAAAATACCCGCATAAATTAATCTTTGAATTCGACACTTTTATTCTCAGACGAAGCTGTCTGCGATCGCGCCGAAAAAAGCCTGACTTCTGACTGACTTATCTCAACTCGGTAATTTGCTACACCTCATCACTTGGTAGAGACGCTGCATGAAACGTCTCTACATAACCAATTACTCAAAATCAAACTAAGAATTGTTATTTTTCCTCTGGACAAATAGGTAGTAAACTACAGCTAAGACAGACGCGATCGCTAATGCTGGAGAAACCGGATAAATAGTCATTACCGCCGCCGTTAGGTAAACAGCTTCTTTTAATTGATTAAAGTCTTCAATCATTAAATCTTGCCTAGAACTCGATAATCCTATTAAAATCCAGCCCTGACCAAGTTCCCGTACAAGTTAGCCTGACTTAAAGCCAACTTTTGTCTAAAGAACGTCTATTTTTGTTTCCAATGTAGATAACTTGAGCCAGATGTATTGTCAAAGCTTCTAACTTATACTTGAAAACAAAGACTAAAACTACCTTACTCATTCCTATGCTAGTTGTTCCAAAAACTAACCCAATTCCCCTTACGATCGATGCAAATAATGTTGTTCGCATCAGCAAAAGTCGCGTCACCTTAGATACAGTAGTTACAGCTTTTCTTGAAGGCGCTACAGCAGAAGAAATCAGCGAACAATATCCCTCGCTGCAACTTTCCGATCTTTATTCTGTAATTGGCTATTACTTACGACATCAAGCAGAAGTTGATGATTATCTTCTCAAGCGTCAAAATCTTAACACAGAAATTCGTCAGGAAGTCGAGCAACGTTTTCATCCGATTGGAATACGCGATCGCTTATTAGCAAGACGCAACCAACAAAGGTAGTTAGTTATTTCTTTAACAGTATTTTCAATAACTATACATCATAGTCTTGTAAAAACTTTGCCTACAACGTCTCTACATAAAATTCTTCACATTTTGTTTTCTATTTCAGAACATTTCTAACTGATATCCGCTAACAAAACTAAGATTTCTTCTGCATCTCGCGTCATCCCCAATCGCTTACAACCTTCTAAAGCTTTCATCCCCCATTCTTTTGCTTGTTCGAGATTGCCTCGCGCTTTTTCTAATTGAGCAAAAGACTTTTGATAAAGTGCCGTTCGTCGCTTATCTTTATTCCTTTCAACTACAGGTAATCCTGTGGTTAATAACCTTTCAGCTTCGGCAAAATTACCTATACTTATTTCCACATCTGCCCAAAGATTTTGCACATACAACCTCCCTCTTTGACGACTTCCTTTATAGCATGAAACATTCATAAATTTTTTAATGACTTCTTTTGCTCTTCCAGTTTCTCCTAAGCAAAAGAATATTTGAGCTTGCAAAAAGTCAAGACTATGTAAAATAGAAAGTCGCCAGTCTTCATTCATTAATCCTTGACATTGATTAAACAAATTATTGGCAGTTTCTAACCAATTTTCTGCTTCTGGGTATCGCTGTAGATTAATTTCTAAGACTACAAAATGATGAGCAATATATCCTTGTTGTTCTAAACCAACACTCTCTCTCAAACTCCATCCTTCAGAAAGTAATTGTTCTGCTTTATCCAAATCTTTTGGCGAAATTCGACGTAGATAAATCCAAGCATTGAGTGAAAGTGCATCAACTACAGTTGACCAATCTCCTCGTCGTTTTGCGGCATCTATTAGTAAATCGGTATAAAACAAACCATATTCCCAATATCCATATATATGAGAGAAGGAATTAACTTTATACCACATTTCTTTAAGTTCGGTAAAGTTTTCTTGAGTAAAACACCAAGACAAAACTGCCATAATATTTTGCCATTCGCCATCAATATAGTCAAAAGTAATATGCCATTCATCGTAATCTTTCCCCCCATATTTTTGGACGAATTTCAAATACCAATCAAGCCACCTTTCTTGAGCTTCTTGCTTAAAATCTTGCTGCGCTGCTAACTCAACTAAAGCATATTCACGAGTCAAAGCTAACATCGTATAACGTCCATTTTCTTCGCGCACTAACGATCGCTGCAACAATTGAGCTAAACCTTTTTCAACCTCAATGGGATCTGCACATAATCCTGCTACTGTCACCCAAGCTTCTTGTACAGGTGGAGAAGCAAAAATTGACAACGCCATTAATAGCTTATGAGCAGCTTCACCGCGCAAAGGTTCCACAGAACTTTCAAAGCAAAAACGAGCCACATCATCAGGTAATTTTACAGCTTCATTAACTAAAGCATTAAAAGGATATTGACTCGCAAGTTGTCCTACAGCATAAATTAAAGCAACAGGAACGCCGCCGAAACGTTGATAAAGTTGCTGACATTGTTCGTCATCGAGAACGACTACTTTTTCTGTAGCTTGTTGTTCAATCAAACGAATACTATCTACTTCCGGAAGTTCAGCTAAATAAACTGGTGCATACCGCGAAGTTACATCGCGAGTTGTAATAATTGCTTTGGTTGTAAAAGGCAAATTATCCAGAAAAGCTAAGACTTCATTTTGATTTTCAATCGTTTCTAAATTATCAACAATTAGTAAAGTTTTCTGCTGAGATAAACTTTCTCGAACTCGTTCCAACTGTTCGTCAGGAGTCGCGTGAGTAATACTTGGTGCATCCAAACAACGAGCAATTTCGCGAAAAATATCCCGCAGCGTATTTTGTCTTTGTAACCCAGAAACAATTCCTCCTGGTAGCAGTTTATTTTCCTTCGCAGTAGTAAAGACAATCGCGTCAAATAAAGGCGTTTCCTGTGCAGATATCCCGTGTTTGTACTCCCAACATCGATAAGCCGCTTCCACAACTAAAGCCGTTTTCCCAACCCCACCAATTCCATTTACCGTAATGTAAGGGGCGCGATATTCCAAGGAAACATAAGCTAAAAGCTGCGCTAATTCTCTTTCGCGACCAATAAATTCATTCGGTTGACGCGGTAAATTTTGGTTAGGTAAAGTACACAATTGTTGACGGTCGAATTTAGTTAGCGCTTCTTGTTCGGGTGTGGGGATAATCTCTTCCCAATTTAATCCTAAACGTTCGCTGAGTTCAATAAAGTTCAGGCGGTCAATTGGTTTACCGTTGAGAAATTTAGAAAATGTATCGCGAGACATTCCCATCTCAGTAGCAAACGCTTGTTGAGTGGGAAAAACACTGCGACTAAAAGCAGTTTTGACTTGGTGAATTTTATCGGGAGCAACTCGCAACGACCTTGACGACATAGCTTCCCTCGCTCAAAAAACTTATTTCAATCATAAGCGAAAATTCCTCAAAATCGGCAAATTCGTCATAACTCAGGCAGAAGTCAGACAAAAGTAAGAAAAGTCAGTTTTTCGAGCAACCTTATCAGCAACATCGATACTTTTTAATAAAAGTTAGGAAGTTCGTTAACCGCGAATTTGCTATTTAGAAATACTCGGAAATCAAAAAAATGACTACAGAATCTTTGAAAATCTTACAAACTTTCGGGTGGGATAGTGTTTCCTATAAGGTACTTATACAAGCAAAAAGCGGAAATCGCTATCTGCTTTGGTATTACTATCCTTTAGCAATTGAAGTTGGTCAAGAAGTATTGATTAACTTCAACTACAATACTTGGGTACAAATCAATAATCCCCGTAACGGAAAAAGTTCTCAAATTCACCAAGTTAGTAAAATTAGTTGAGTAACTTTTGATGTAAAGACGTTGTAGATTATCGAGACTAAAATGCAACGTCTCTACAGTTTAATCTTTCAAAGCAAAGGATTGATTTCGTGCAGCCAATTCAGCCGGAGTTGTCAATTCATAACTCTCAAAAGGTTGATGAATCCAAGGATTATTGGGTAAATAATCGACATAATAATCGGGAACAATTTGCGAACAATCTTTATACCAAATTACCGCCGTTCGGATTTCCTCAATTTCTGCACGGCAATGTTGCTGTAACCAGTTAATAGTTTCTCTTAAACTAACTCCGGAATCCACTAAATCATCTACTAATAAAACTTTGCTACCTAAACTTTTAGTAGTCATGGAAAGATGGTCGGAAAAAGTTATTTCCCCGCGAATGCGATTTTCTTCACCAAGATAAGAAGAAGCAGAAATAATTGCTAATGGTTGACGATAAATCCGACAAAGAATGTCACCAACCCGCAACCCTCCTTTCGCAATACAAACAATCTGATTAAATTCCCAACCAGACTGGTAGATTTTTACAGCTAAATTTTCGATTTTTTCGTGGTACTCAGACCAAGATATATATAAATCTGGCATAGAAAACGTCGTTAAATAAGTCGAGAATAGATTCAGCTAGATACAGAGCTAACAGATTTTTTTGGGAAATTCTGTATCATTTTAGTCCAAAATTGAAATTAACTGCAAGTTTGGTTATTCTTCTATTAAAGATAGCATTACTACGTCTCTCCAATTAATTACTTACCCATTTCTAACTCAAAAATGATATAACTATCTTTGAGCTAACTAGAATTGGAAAGCCTTAACCTCTATCGAAATAATGACTTTAATCAATCTGGCAATTCTTTTTTCCAAACCGACTGGAATTGCTACTTATGCGGCTAATCTCTTTCCTTATTTAAAACCAATCGAACCTACTTTATTAATATCTAACTCGGCGGCGGAGATTTGGCAAGCAGCGAAGAACTATCCCTGCTACTCGATACCTGGTAATATGACTCCAGCACAAGGTAGTAAGGGACATTTGCGTCGCTTGATTTGGACGCAGCAACAACTACCTCAAATTGCGAAAAAGCTGGAGTCGCGTTTGCTGTTTTCTCCAATTCCAGAAGCCCCTTTGTACGCTAATTGTCGCTTTGTGGTTATGGTACACGATCTGATTCCTTTGCGTTTTCCTCGGCGTTTTTCGCCCCTGACAACTTATTTTCGTTACTATATTCCCCAAGTGTTGCAGCAAGCGGAACAGATTATTTGTAACTCAGAAGCGACTGCGAAAGATATTGTTAATTTTTGGGGAATTTCTCTTGACAAAATTACTTCGATTCCTCTCGCTTACGATGCTTCTCGCTTTCGTCCTTTGGATTTAAATAAGGTTGATTCTGACTCAAAAAAACGTTATTTTCTTTATTTGGGTCGTCACGATCCTTATAAAAATTTACATCGAGTTATCGAGGCTTTTGCTAGTGTTGACTGTGAGTGCGAATTATGGTTAGCTGGATCGACAGATAAACGCTATACACCGAAGTTAATTATCCAAGCTGAAGAGTTAGGAGTTGGCGATCGCGTTAAGTTTCTTGATTATGTTAGCTCAGAACAGTTACCAATAATCATTAATCAAGCGATATCTCTAGTTTTCCCTAGTCTCTGGGAAGGTTTTGGTCTTCCGGTACTTGAAGCAATGGCTTGTGGTACTCCGGTAATTACGTCGAATTTGTCGGCTTTACCCGAAGTAGCTGTCGATGCTGGGATTCTAGTTAATCCTTATGATACCAGAGAAATTGCCGCAGCGATGCAGGAAATTGCGAAGGATGATAATTTGCGATCGCAGCTTAGTCACCTCAGTTTACAACGTGCTAGTCAATTTAGTTGGGCGAAAACTGGACAAGCTACTGTGGAAATTCTTCGCGGGATTGGTAACAAGATAGTCTCTGGCTCTGCTGATGGTACTCTTAAAATTTGGACAAAA
>JAWQFW010000105.1:0-16512 GCA_035968095.1 Oscillatoria sp. PMC 1068.18 | reverse complement strand
GAGTAAATGTTGGTAAGACTATTGCTCTTTATTCCCAATACTGACTACACTGACTATACCCCCAATACCTCCAATTCCCCCAATACTCCCAATACCTCCAATACCCCCAATACCCAATCCCCAATCCCTAATCCCTAATCCCCAATAGAAATGACATCTCCTCCGATTCAATGGTATCCCGGACATATCGCCAAAGCCGAGAAACAACTCAAAGAACAAATTAAGCGCGTGGATGTGGTACTCGAAGTGCTAGATGCACGAATTCCTCTTGCTTCACACCATCCCCAGGTGGCGAAGTGGGTGGGGAGTAAAACAAGATTGTTGGTGATTAATCGGCTAGATATGATTCCGGAAGGGATGGAACAGGAGTGGCGAGATTGGTTTAAGGCGCAGGGTGAGACACTTTACTTTACTGATGCCCAAAGCGGTCAAGGTGTCAAGCTGTTGAAAAATGCGGCGCAAGGGGCGGGAATAGAGATGAATAAAAGAAGGCGCGATCGCGGAATGCGTCCTCGTCCAGTTCGAGCCGTGGTTATTGGCTTTCCTAATGTCGGTAAATCGGCTCTCATCAACCGTTTAGTGCGCCGTAAAGCCGTGAAAAGCGCCCGACGTGCGGGGGTGACTAGACAACTGCAATGGGTGCGGATTTCGGACGAAATTGAGCTACTGGATGCACCAGGTGTCATTCCCGGAAGGTTGGATAATCAACAAGATGCAATTAAGTTAGCGATTTGTGACGATATCGGCGAAGCGGCTTATGATAATCAAAGAGTTGCCGCAGCGTTGGTAGATTTAATCGGAGATTTAGATTTTGCTGACGTATTAAAATATCGTTACGGTCAGGAATTAAACTTACTTACCGGAGAAGAATATATTTATAATTTGGCTAATCTGCGCTACAAAGGTGATCTAGAAAGAGTTGCAGTTTTGTTATTAAATGATTTTCGTAAAGGTTTGATGGGTAATATTCCTTTAGAATTTCCTCCTGAATCAAAAAATTAGTTTTTAGTTATCACTTTTTTTTCTAGCTTAGGAATCAAAAAAACTTATTGAAGTTGAGTTTCTGGCAAACTATTTTTAGCTAGTTGCATCACAGTATCAAAACGATAATCATCAACTAAATCTGATAAAGCAGCAGCGAGAGAAGCATTTTTCGCAGGAATTTCTTCAATTAGTTCTAAAATCAATTTGTCATCACAAATACAAGCAGTTTGATATAAATTTTCTCTCCATTCTTCAGACATTACAGTCAAACTTTCTGAATTGAGTTGCTCTAATCTACCTGTTAATTTTACTATACCATTATTTTGTGATTGATTTTGGGCTTTGTCTAATCCTTGTTCCCTCGTCTCAAAAATATACTTAACTCCCAAATATTTAGCAATTGTAGTTAATAGTTTCTCTTCAGAAAAAGGTTTAGCCAAAAAATCGTCACATCCTGCTGCTAAAATAACTTCTCTTTGCTCTACAAAAGCTGTAGCAGTTAAAGCAATTATCACTGTACGTTTTTGGGTAACTTTTGCTTGCGCTTTAATATATTTAGTAGCTTCTATTCCATCCATCAAAGGCATATTAATATCCATTAAAATGAGATGGGGCTGCCAACTTGACCACAAACTAATCGCTTCGCGACCATTTTCTGCTTCGCGGACTTCAAAACCTAAATTAGCAAGAATTTCCGTAACTAAAAGCCGATTTGTCAAAATATCTTCAGCTACTACAATACGATATTGAGGTTGATTAGGAGCCAAATAAATAAAGTTTTGTTTAATAGCCGGAGCTTTTTCTTTTATTTTTTTCTGAATCACTTTTAAAGGAATTTCAAAGCTAAATTTGCTTCCTTGATTTGACTGAGAAACTACCACAATTTCTCCTCCCAGCATTTGCACAAATTTTTGACTAATTGGTAAACCTAAACCAGTTCCTTGACCAGAGTCTAATCCGGTTTTAGTTTGAGTAAATGGTTCAAATAACTTATCCATTTCCTCTGGCGAAATACCTGCCCCTGTATCAATTACTGAAAATAAAACTTTTATTTTTTGATTACTTTTTTTTGATTTGTTCTCAATAGTTTCTAGGTAGTTAGTTAAAGAATTACTTTGATTTTTGCTAAAAATATCTGCTGAGTCATTTACAACTTGCTCCTGAACTTTTACCTGAAGTGTTACGCTACCTTGTTCGGTAAATTTAATGGCATTTCCGACCAAATTAATTAAAACTTGACGCAGCTTGCTTTCGTCAGTTTCGACATACTGAGGTAATTCTTCTCCATATTCAAAAATTAATTTTAAATTTTTAGATTCTGCTTTGAAAGAAAGCATATTTTCGAGAGTATCTAGTAAAAAATAAAGATCAAATTGACTTTTTTTAAAAGTAAGTCGTCCAGCTTCAATTTTAGACATTTCTAAAATGTCGTTAATAAGCGTTAAAAGATGTTCACCACTTTCAATAATAATATTGAGATATTTTTTATTTTCGGTAGCTAAATTAGGATCGCGATTGATTAATTGACTAAAACCCAAAATAGCATTGAGTGGGGTACGCAATTCATGACTCATTTTAGCTAGAAAATCGCTTTTTGCCCGATTAGAATTATCAGCAATTAATTTAGCTTTTTGTAGTTCTTTTGTCCGCTCTTCGACTCGTTGTTCTAGTTCTTGGTTAGCTGATTCTAATGCCGAAAAAGACTGCTGTAGCTGGGCTGCCATTTGATTAAAAGATTGAGAGAGAATATCGAGTTCGTTTACCTGAAAGCTGGCAATTTTACGGTGGAGTTTACCTTGAGCTAATTTTTGACTAGCTTCGCTGATGCGATAAATTGGTTGACTGAGCCAACGAGAAGTAAGAATTCCGGTTAAGGTAGCAATTACTAAGGCGAAAATACAAAGCGCGATCGCGTGACGGGTGTTGGCGTTAATTTCTGCCATGAAATCTGCTTCCGGTATTGCCACAACAGTTAGCCAGTTAATTCCATTAATATCCTTAATTGGTTCAACTTCAACTACAATTGGTGAACCGTTATTCTCAAAAATAAAATGTTGTGGGCGATCGATTTGTTCTAAGCTATTAACTTTTTCTAGTAATTTTTGGGTTGTCAATCGAATTATTGGTTGACTGCTTTCTTCTCCTCGTAATCGTTTGGTTTTTCCGGCAACAATTTTAAAAGGAAGTTCTGAGGTGGAACTAGCGACAATTTCTCCGGAACTATCGAGAATAAAAGCGACTCCAGAGTCACTAATTTGAGTTTCGCGGAGAAAATCGGCAATTTGATTGAGAGAAATTTCCATCCCCAATACTCCAAGGAGTTCTTTTTCGGAACTGTAAACGGGGACAACTGGACTAGCTTGAAGAATTGCTTCTCCTGGTTCGGGAAAAACCGGACTCCAGGTATGAGTTCCGGCTTTTAATGCGCTTTGATACCAAGGTCTGGTGGTTGCATCATAATCTTGAGTTTTGAGTAATTCGGTACGACGACAGCGATCGCTGAGTTTGTAGATATTTCTTTTCGAGTTTGTGGTGCGATCGCGAATTTTTACGACTATTTGACCATCTTTCTGTCGCTGAACTGCTAAAACGTCACCTTGGGGATTACCAAAAATTAGGTAATCTACTAAATCAGGTTGTTTGACTTGTTCCCAGAAGTAACATTGCAGTTGTTCAAAGTTATTCAAGTCGAGATTGCCACTTTCAATATTAGCTAAAATACTTTGATGAACGAGATGAGGTTTATTTAGGTAGTTCTGGGTATGTAGGTTGATGCGATCGGTAATTTCTTCTCCTAAACGGATAATCATTTTGTCGATGGCTTTTCTTCCTTGATGTAAAGAAATATATGCTGTAATTCCGCCAACAGCAAAGATTTGTAGCAGAAATGGGATAACCAAAATCAGACTTAAAGGTGCTTTTTTTTGCCGAGAAATAGAATTAGAGCGTTTATTAAATAACATGACTTTAACTAAAGGAAAATTAGCCTTTGCATCTGCATCAGCTATATTATGCAAAATTTTCACTGCTTTTTATGACTTTTTGTTACTTCCAACAAATGAAGACAAAATTAGCAACTAACATTACCATTTTTCCCATTTTAAGGATTATTTGTGAAAAAATTGTGAATATTTATGATTTAACTTCTGCTGTTTATCTATATTAAATTTGTAGAAACCTTACTGGCAATGTCTCTACTTCAGCTAGTTAAATATTTTTACAAATTACACCCTCTGGTTACGCCGAAAACGAGTTTTTCGTAATCTCAGTTTGGTTAATCTCGGCTTCATCATTCCAGTAATAAATATTTATTTTTGGTTTATTGATCTGGGAAAAACTTTTTTAACTTGCTTTCGGATCAAGAAAAACCTAGTTCAGCTTTTACTTCTGCAAGAGGTTTTTCCCAATATGCTTCAAAAGGATAGCCTAAGAGAAAGTCAACTTGTTTACCCATTGTTGTACCTTTGTGGATATTAGCAAAACTAGCTTGAATTTGTCGAGGAGCTAAAATGGGATACAATATTTTGGCGATCGCCAAACCAATTCCGAGAAACTTACTGTAATTTTGGGCGACTGCAAACGCTAACACGCCGATTTCACCCGCATAACTGGTGTCAAAACCGAGTAAAGTATGGAAAATATCATGAGTGACAGCGTATCGCAAAGCAAAAACATTTCGCTTGGCAATTTCGTCCATTTCTGGGCTAACATTGAAAGGTTTGAGGTTAGCTTCTTTCATGTGTAAAGCATATTGATAGCCAAAAGTATTTTCTGGTAATTTAAGCAAAGCTTCTAAATCAATTGACGGATAATAACCAACTACAGCTTGCATTTTTGCCGCGACTTGAGGATTAATTGTTGCACCAAAAGCATCCGCTTTCAGGATAGCTGCATCACCAAGTTTACCTACTTGATAAGCCTGATAAGCTTGAAATAATTGCCGAAATTTAATCATTTTTGCTCCTCAAAAAACGCTGCTAAATAATTAACTTGCAAGCGGAATTATCAACCAAAAAGAAGTACCAACATCGGGAATACTATCTACCCCAATTTCACCACCATGAGCAGTAATAATTTGCCGACAAAGATAGGAACCTAAACCAATACCAGTTAAGTGACGATTATGTAAACTGCGCACATAAAGTTTAAACAAAGATTGTTGCTGAGATTTGTTCATTCCTACGCCATTATCGGATATTGTACAGCGTAAAAATTGATTTTCTACTGTAGCTTTGCAAGTGATTTTGACTCCTGGTGGATTATGTTTTAAAGCATTAGTAATTAAGTTAGTCAACACACACTTAAGCTTGGCTGCATCAGCAACTATCGGTGGTAAATTATCAGGAAAAAATTTTTCCCAGCTTGCAGAATTTTGCTCAAAGAGAGACTGCATTTCGCTAATAGTTTCTGTTACTAAATCAGGGAAAAATAACTGTTGCGGATGAAGCGCCATTTCCCTACCATCAGATTCAAGGTCTTCCGATAAAGCATTAATTAAGGTAAGCTGGCGATCGCAGCTTAGGATTGTCTTTTCCAAAATCCGCCGAGACATTGTAACTTTATCTCCTGTTTGCTGCTGCATCTGCTTCAAAATCAAAGCCATTCCCATGATTGAGGTACGCAAATCGTGAGAAACTGCTTGTAGGAAAATATCTTTAAGTTGAGATAATTTTTGTACTTCTTTAATCTGCCGATGAAGCTGTTGAGTACGTTCGGTTACTTGACGTTCTAAATTAGTATTGAGATTCTGTACTTGTTGGTAAAGTTGCGCTTGTTGCATGGCAATAACTACCTGAGTTGCTAATTGTTTGAGAAGATCAACTTCGTCAGTTTGCCAATAACGCACACCCTCACATTGATGAGCTACTAATAACCCATAAAGCTGGTTTTCTAACATTAAAGGAACAGCGATCGCGGCTTTAATTTGATATTTTTGATAAAATTCTTTGATTGTAGGATTAACTGCCATTAACCGCGTATCATCGATTACTCGTACTTGACCATTACCATACATGGCTTGGGCGGCTTGTGACAAGCGATCGTCAGGATTAATTCCTTGCATCGAAGGATAAAAAGGTGCAACTGATTCAGCGACGAATGTACCATTTTTATCACCACAAGCATAAGCAATACAAACTCGATCTGCTTGAATTAAATGACGAATTTCGGCGACTGTGGTGTCTAAGATTGCTTCTAAGTCGAGAGATTGCCGAATACGTTGAGAAACTTCGCTTAAAAGGCGATCGCGTTCTAGTGTAGCACGCAGTTTGGCTTCGACTCGTTGACGTTCGGTCATTGTCGCGGCTAAAATTAAGGCAGTAATAGTTACAGCGATCGTGAAAGTTTGTAATAGTAAAATTGCTTGATTAATACTGCTAACATTAACAATAAAAGGTCCTTGTTTAAGTAACGCTCCCCAAATTGCTAAACCGGAAACTATTAAACTAGAAAAGACTGCACCAGGGGTACAAAAACGTAAAGCTGCCCAAACTACTAAAGGAAAAGGTAAATATTCCAAAGGATATTCAGAAAGAGCGATCGTAGTTTGGGAAATAAAGACAATCCAACTAACTATTACAAGTAAACTAAAACAAACAATAAATTCAAAAATAGCTTTTGAGTGACGGCGATACAACTGCCGGAAATTTCGGGAAATACTTTGAGCGTTTTGGGCTTTACTTAATTGTTGTTGCCAGACTAAAAAAACAGGAGTGATGACTAAAATTCCGGTACTGTCTCCTAACCAAAATATCCACCAATTTTGCCAAAAATTATGACTGGGTATTTCTCCGGCTAAAAACTGAATCAAAATATCCAAGCTAGCCTTAACAACTGGTGACAAAAATGCTGCGAAAATTATTAGTTTAATTACATCTTGAATTCGTGCTAAAGTGGGAGAAAAGCGACTTTTACGCAAAAGCAGAAATCCGAGCCAAGCGGAAGCAGTGCTACCGATAGTAGAAGCCAAAATAGAAGCTCCGGATGCTCCGAAACTTTGTAAAAGTAATAAGTCACCGAGAAAAATAGCGGGTAAAACTTGTTTTCCCCAAATTAATAAAGCGGCGAGGGCAATTCCTGCGGGAAGCCAAACAGGAGAAGCTACTGCACTCAATCCTAGGAGTTTGAGGGCGAAATAACCGCTTAAGATATAGGCGATCGCTACTGTGATGACAATAGCTAAATATTGCTTAAAATCGACGCTACGAAAAGCCATTGCGCCGTGGTTGGTTGAATGGTCGCATATACCTACTTTAGACGATTCATATTTTTTCAGCAAAAACACTTCCAGGCAAATCGCTCGATCTTAGTTACTTACATTACAAATGTTGGCGGAAGCGCGATCGCTTTTGCTTCCCCTATCTGGGTGAATCGAATTGGTTATTTACAATCATTACCCTTAAAAAGCTAATTTAAGATTTCCACTTTCATCAGGATAAGTCATAAAAATTAGCCATCAAATGACAGGAATTTTTTCCAGCATCTACTGAGATAACCAGTCTTGGTTGGGTATCATAGATTTAGAAGAGAAAAATATCTCTGTTCGACCTCTCCCCAAATACAGAAAATAAATCGCTAAACTCTTTTGTTGATGAATTCTCCTACCTCCTTATCGAAACTGCGGATTTTAATTGTGGAAGACGATCCGCTTATGCAGTTGGGTTTAGAGCAAGCTTTAACTGACTACCCGCACTTGGAAATTATCGAGCAAGCAGAAGACGGTTATTTGGGGGTACAAGCAGCCTTAAAACAGAAACCTGACTTGGTAGTCATGGATATTGGTTTGCCGCGTCTGGATGGGATTGCAGCGACGAAACAGATTAAAGAGCAACTTCCGGAAATACGGGTGGTGATGTTAACTTCTCATACGATTCAAACAGAAGTGATTGCAGCGCTTTCGAGTGGTGCCGATGCTTATTGTATCAAAGGAGCGAGTATCGATCGCCTTTTGGCAGCGATCGCGGCGGCTGTGGATGGTGCTACTTACCTCGATCCCCAAATTGCTCGTTTAGTCGTCGATCACCTCAAACCTGCGACACCAAACACGAATATCGGTAATCTCTCGGAGCGAGAAACTGAGGTTCTCAAGTTAATTGTCGAAGGAAAAAGTAATATAGAAATTGCCGCCGAATTATATCTGAGTCCCAATACGATCAAAACTCACGTGCGGGGGATTATGAATAAATTAGCCGTAAACGATCGCGTCCAAGCCGCAGTAATCGCCTTGCGATCGGGCTTAGTTTAACCAATTTTGCTCGGAGACTGAGAAATTACTGAAGTGGTCAGAATTAGAAATTACCAACAGACCTCTTCCTTGTCTCCCAATACCTCCAACTCTTCCAATTCCCCAATTCCCCAATCCCCAATCCCCAATCCCCAGTCACCAATCCCCATTCTAGCGATCGCTATTTTTTGCAATCAACCAAATTTTGACAATTAATTCGTCAGCATTGCGATTTACCTCTTCAGCCACGCTAGTCGAAGAACTTTGGGGAGGCTGTGCCGCTTGTCTCGATTGCATCGGCGCGGCAAAATAAACTGTGGCTGTCAAAATCGCCGCCGTGATTAAAGCTTCTAATTTTTGCATTGGCACAATCTCCCCACTAAAGTCACCAGGAGTTTATGAAAATGTACTCTTGACCTGTTGTATCTAGCTTGACTTTTCTCGCTAACTAGCGTATTCCTACGTCTAGATAGCTTACAAAAGCGAAAAGCTTTGGCTAGTCTTGGTGACGCGAGTACAACTACCTGGTTCCCACAAGTGTTTCATCCAAATTTGGTCATGTCTCTTTATATGCGCTTCATCTAGAACCGTATAATCACTGAGTGGTCAGATTTTAAATTGTCACGAGAGGATTAGGGACTGGGAATTGAAGATTAGGGATTAGGCATTAGGTATTAGTATTTATTTATAAGTACCCACTCACCAGTCACCAGTCCCCAGTCACCAGTCCCCTATATGCGATCGCCTGAAGCAAAATAACCACTAAACAAGCAAACTAGCTAACTCGCTCATCACAATGCAGTTAACTTCACTGTGGATTTCACTGAGAAGACAAATTCAAAAACTTCCAACTACTTCAGTTTCGGAAGATTACCACAAGTGGCGGCGTAATTTTCTCCTCAAACGACTTAATTTAGTTTATTGGATTGCCGCGATCGCCTTACCAACTTTTTTCGCCTTAGACTTATTTTCTGCCCAAGTATTCAACGCCGGAGGCGATCCTAATCGCTTAGTTAGTCCCGAACAAATTCAATGGTGGGTATTTGAATATGCAACCATTGAATTATATTTATTGCTGAGTATTTTAATCTTAAAAATATCTTGGGTACGACTTAATCCAACTTGCTTATTTTTAGGTTTTTCTTGGTCGCTAACCCTCCTGCCCCAAATCTTAGCTACTTTCCGAGGCGAAGCCCAACTAAATAATCTTACTTGGATGCTAGTTTTTCTCACCCAAGCAGCCTTAATGCCTGTTTGCTGGCGACTTCATTTAATCTCCCAAATTATTAGCGTTGGTTATTACTTTCTCATTTCTTTATTAATCCTCAACTTTCACGACCCCGACATTTTTGAATATGTCGATTTAGTTCACATTTCCGTGATTTTAATTAACTTCTGGCTTTGTCTAATCTGCGACTTAGGAGTTTACCTTTACGAAAGCTTACAGCAAAGTGAATTTGAATCACGCAAACAATTACAACTTTTTCTTCATGCAGTTTCTCACGACTTACGCAACCCAGTTTTAGGCACCACAATGATTCTCAACAACTTACTCAACAAGCAGCAAGAAAAAATCCAAATCGAGCGTCAGCTTATCGAGCGAATTTTAGCCGGAAATCATCGACAACTAGACTTAATCAACTCCTTAATCGACTCTCATTCCGCCGAAGTCCAAGGAGTATTATTGCACGTGCAACCACTTCAGCTTCATCTAGTTGTCGAATCAGCGATCGCCGATTTATTGCCTATACTAGAAAAAGAGCAAAGCCAATTAACTAATTTTATTTCCCCTAACCTCCCTTTAGTCAAAGCCGATTCTTTACAACTAGGACGAGTTTATCAAAATCTCATCGCTAACGCCATCAAATATAACCCTCCCAACTTAACAATCACCTTAGATAGTCAACCAGAAAATAACTGGATTTATTGTACAGTAACCGATAACGGAATCGGGATGAACAAAGCACAAAGTGAAAAAGTTTTTGCACTTTATTTTCGTGGTTCACAACATTCTCGTTCAGTTGGACTAGGATTAGGTTTGTATATGTGTCGGCAAATTATTATTGCTCACGGCGGTCAAATTGGCATTCATACCACTCCAGGAAAAGGCGCTTGTTTTTGGTTTACTTTACCCATAGCTTAAGCTAATTTTTCTAACTAAGCTTGATTACCTCAAACTATAAATAAGCTAAAATTGAATAACTAGATAAAATTAGTAACTAAGAATTAATGAGGGAAAAAAGCTCAAAAATTAACTTCAGAAAAATTTGGCGCAATTTAAAAAACTCACTCAGGGTATTTCGCTACAGCAAAAAAGCCGTAAAATTAGTTTGGCAAACCAGTCCTTTACTAACAATTTTACTGGCGATCCTCACTTTAGCAGGAGGTATCTTACCAGCCGCGATCGCTTATGTGGGAAAATTAATTGTTGATGCCGTAGTCAGTCAAGCAAGTAACCTAGCTTTGAAATATGTAGCTTTAGAAGGATTACTCGTTATTTCTCTAGCTTTAACTCAACGTAGTCAAATAGTGTCTCAGTCCTTGTTGCGGGTATTACTCGCTCAAAAAGTCAACGTTTTAATCTTAGAAAAAGCCTTACAACTAGACTTAGTTCACTTTGAAGATTCCGAATTTTATGACAAAATGATGAGGGCAAGAAGAGAAGCATCTCAACGTCCTCTTTCCCTCGTTACCCGTACCTTTGGGCTGATCGAAGCCAGCATCGCCTTAATCAGCTATAGCGGACTTCTGCTGCAATTTTCAGTTTGGACAGTAATAATTTTAGCGATCGCCGCCTTACCCCCCTTCATCGCCGAAACTCGGTTTGCCGGAGAAGCATTTCGCTTATTTCGGTGGCGATCGCCAGAAACCAGAGAGCAAACTTACTTAGAAATTTTACTAGCAAGAGAAGATTTTGCCAAGGAAGTCAAACTTTACCAACTCGGACAAACCCTACTGCAACGTTACCGCAACATCTTCCACCGACTCTACCACGAAGACCGCAATCTCACCTTACGCCGAGGTTTTTGGACATATCTGCTCAGTTTATTCAGTAGCGCCACCTTCTACCTCGCCTATGCTTGGATTGTACTCGAAACTATCAACAATAAAATCACCATCGGCGATATGACCATGTATTTAGTCATTTTTCGCCAAGGACAGTCTACCTTTTCCGCCGCCTTAACCTCAATCGGCGGAATGTACGAAGATAACCTTTATCTCTCCAATTTATATGAATTTCTCGAACAAAAAGTTTCTCAGTCTCAAGGTAATGCTACCACCGGAATAATTCCCGGCGACGGCATTCGTTTTGAAAACGTTTCCTTCACCTACCCAGGAAGAGAAAAACCCGCCTTAGCAAACATTTCCTTACATCTCCAACCAGGAGAAAAACTCGCCCTTGTTGGCGAAAATGGGTCAGGAAAAACCACCTTAATCAAACTTTTAACCAGATTATACATCCCAACAGCCGGAAAAATTCTTCTCGACGGCGTAGACTTACAAACCTGGAATCTTCACCATTTACATCAACGAATTAGCGTCATTTTCCAAGATTTTGTGCGCTATCAGTTCACCGTTGGCGAAAATGTTGGCGTTGGCGATGTCACTAACTTAGAAAATAGCGATCGCTGGAAACAAGCCGCCCAAAAAGGCATGGCAAAACCCTTTATCGATTCTCTCCCAGAAGGCTTTTTTACGCAACTAGGACGCTGGTTTCGTAGCGGCGTTGAACTCTCCGGCGGACAATGGCAAAAAATTGCCTTATCGCGGGCATTTATGCGTAGCCAAGCTGAGATTTTAGTCCTTGATGAACCCACTTCAGCAATGGACGCAGAAGCCGAAGCACAAATTTTTGATCGCCTTTCTCAGCTAACCAAAAATCAAATTGTCATCCTCATTTCTCATCGCTTTTCCACAGTACGCATGGCAGATAAAATAGTCGTCTTATCCCAAGGAAAAATTATCGAACAAGGAACCCACGAAGAATTATTAGCAGCTAACAAACGCTATGCAAAATTATTCACTTTACAAGCTGCCGGATATCAATAGCCATAATTTGACAATTAGTTTCAGCAACAGCGACCGCCTTGACACCATAGTTCTTAATCTCCTAAATTAGAAACTAATAATCCAAATTTATTGATTTTTTTTTCTGTCGTTATGGTAATTAATTATTATCAACAAAAATAACTTCGTAAAAAGATGGCAAATATTAGTCTTGAAAACAATATCCAGAAAAAGAGCAAATGAACGAGCAAGTTAAACTAGCTCAAGATCGTACCGATTTAGCTAACCAAAGAACCCTACTCGCTTATATGCGAACTGGATTAGCATTTTTTATTGCTGCTGCTGGCTTACCTAAACTTTATGAAGGAGTTTTAGTAGCCATAATTTCTGTCCTCCTAGGAACTATTGGTTTATCTTTTATCCTTGTAGGAATCTACGTTTATCGAACTTACAAATATAAAAGAAGACGAGTAAATCGATAAACAAATTATTTAATTTGCTAATAAAAAACAAAGTGAAATTTTAAGCAAAATTTCTAGTTTCATTCTTAAATACATTAATACATTCTTTTTTCAATTATCAAAGATCATCAAAAACCTTAAAAACCTTTTTTTAATAATTTTAATTTTCTCCTATTTTTTTAACTGCATAAATGCTGCAAATTTAGATCCTGTAGAGACGTTGTATGCAACGTCTCTAGACAATTTTATAGAGGAGGCTAAAGCAAATTATTATAACGTCTCTAGACAATTTTATAGAGGAGGCTAAAGCAAAATTAAGATTATCAATAAATTGCGCAACCTTGCTTAACTTTTCTGCTGATAAAATGAGGTAAATTCCGAAACAATAATTTCCACTGCTTCTCGATGTTTGTCGTTAATTCGCCAAGTCCAATTCTTAACAAATGGAAAACTAGCTTGAAAATAAACCCTAAGTAAACGTTTCTTTTTGCCTTCCCATTGATAACCAGCCACTTGTTCCCACTTGATAGTACAAAATCCTGGACAAATTCCCCGTTCTCTTAATTCTAAACGTGACTGACTCACCAGCAAACAGAGAATAGTCAAAAGCACAAAAAATATAGCTGGAGAAAGCTGAAACAACAACTGATAGTAGCTTGCGGAAAGATTTTCTAACCAACAAACAAGTGTCATCGCAATAAAACAAGTAGCAATGATTACTTGAATTAAACTAGCTAATAACAACAACTTGCGAGAACCAGTCTTTCCTAAAGTTAACAATAAATAACCTGCTTGTTGCTTTCGCCAACGCCAACTAACTACATATCCTAACAAAATAAATAAAGGTAAAAGAGAAACAAAAAAAATATATTGTATAATCGAGAAAAACAATTGTAAATCGGATATAATAAAATAATGTATAGCTAAGGAAGAAACAAAACCCAGAACGAAGAAAGGAACAATCTCTCCTAGTTCTTTACCTACCATTATTTTTCCTGGGAAAAGCATAAAATGTACATAGCCAAAGAAAAAAATAGGTAGGAGAAAAATTATCAGCGAAAGCCATAAATTCACAGCTTACTTCCTTATTGACGAACAGCGCAATCAAAAGAGTAACGAATTGCGATCGCGAGATAATCCCAGGTTATACTCTGTCCCTATACCCTTACATCATCCAAATTGCTCGTCCTCACGGGCGAAGAAAAATCACCCATTTGGAGGAAGTAAAAACTAAACATAGTCAAGTATTTGCTAGGTAAGATCAGAAAAAATTCAGCTTGAAGAAAATAAACTAGAACTGCACCTCCAAGCCTTATTTATCGTAACTATTGGAACTAAAAGAAGTTAAATAAGGTGGGGATTACCCACCCTAAAAATTATTCTGGAGATAAAGTAGTATCCTCGTTCTTTTCTGGGTCTAACTTAAGGAAAAGGATACCCAATGGCGGTAAAGTAAGATTGATTGCATAGGGCCAATTAGGATGCGACCAATCAAAAGCCTCTTGACCACCAAAATTACCTACATTACTACCACCATACATTTCCGCATCGCTATTGAGGATTTCCTGGTAAAAACCTGGTTTCGGGACACCAATCCAATAATCATATAAAGGCTGGGGAGTAAAGTTACAAACCACGACAATAAACTCACCCGAATCTTTCGAGGTACGAATGAACGAAACCACACTATGTTCAGCATCATTACATTCAATCCATTGGAAACCTTGATGAGAAAAATCTTCCGTATAAAGAGCAGGTTGAGAAGTATAAAGCTTATTCAAATCTGCCATAAACTGCTTCAGCTTTCGATGCGGCTCATACTCCAACACAGCCCAGTCCAAATCAGCCCAAACATTCCACTCGCTGCGTTGTCCGAACTCCATCCCCATAAACAAAGTTTTCTTACCAGGATGTCCATACATATAGCCGAATAAACAACGAAGATTAGCAAACTTCTGCCAATCATCTCCCGGCATTTTCTCCAGTAAATTACGCTTACCATGTACCACCTCATCATGAGAAAGAGCCAGCATAAAATTCTCGCTAAAAGCGTACATAATGCTGAAAGTCACATTATTTTGGTGGTAGCGACGGTAGAGAGGGTCGGTACTGAAATACTTGAGCATATCGTGCATCCAGCCCATGTTCCACTTGAGGTTAAAGCCTAAGCCACCCAAATAAGTAGGACGAGATACCATTGGCCAAGAAGTAGACTCTTCCGCGATCGAGAGAATACCCGGATAGTAACCAAAAATCAAGTAATTTAACTGTCTCAGGAAATCAGCAGCTTCTAAATTTTCGTGACCGCCATATTGATTAGGAACCCATTCGCCCGGTTTCCGATTGTAGTCCAGGTAAAGCATCGAAGCAACTGCATCAACACGAATACCGTCGATGTGGTACTTATCGAACCAAAATAAAGCATTTGAGACTAAGAAATTGCGTACCTCGTTGCGAGAATAGTTAAAAACGAGCGTACCCCACTCTTTATGTTCGCCCTTGCGAGGGTCAGCGTGTTCGTAAAGTTGCGTTCCGTCAAAGCAAGCCAAACCGTGACTATCTTTGGGAAAGTGACCGGGAACCCAGTCTACAATTACGCCAATGTCATTTTGGTGGCACTGGTCAATAAAGTACATTAAATCTTCTGGAGAACCATAACGGGAAGTTGGGGCGAAGTAACCCGCAACTTGATATCCCCAGGAACCATCAAAAGGATGTTCAGCGATGGGTAGAACTTCGATGTGGGTGTAGCCAAGTTCTTTGATGTAGGGAATTAATTTTGCGGCTAGTTCCCGATAGGTGAGAAAACGCGCCCAAGGTTTCTCGGAAACACGGACAATTGTTTCATTATTTGGGGGTGCATAATCTGCATTTTCGTGCAGCCAGGAACCGAGGTGAAGTTCGTAAACGGCGATCGCCTGTTCGTGGGGGTCACTGTTACGGCGGCGTTCTAACCAATCATCATCGTTCCAGGTGTATTTGTCTAATTCCGCTACTATCGAAGCCGTTTCCGGTCTAACTTGTTGGGAAAAGCCGTAAGGGTCAGATTTAAGATAAATATGTCCAACGTGGTTTTTAATTTCGTATTTATACAGTTCGCCAACACCAAGTTCAGGGATAAATAGTTCCCAAATACCATTGCCAATTAAACCCATTTGGTGTTCTCGACCATCCCAGTTATTGAAAGTACCAACTACCGAAACGTTGCGAGCATTGGGTGCCCAAACTGCAAAGTGAACTCCTTTGATCCCACTAACTTCAGTTAAATGAGCGCCTAGTTTTTCGTAAATGCGGTTGTGGTTGCCTTCGGCAAACAGGTGAATGTCGAAGTCAGTTAAAAGCGGGGAACGAAAAGCGTAGGGGTCATAGATGACTCGTTCGTGTTCTCCCTCTTTGACCTTAAATTGGTAATTGGCGAGTTCCTCTATTTCGATTTCGCATTCAAAAAAATTGGGGTGATGGATAGGTTGCATGGGGTATTCTTTCCGGGTTTCCGGAAGAAGTACCGAAGCTGCATGAGCTTTGGGAAGGTAGGCTCGAACTACCCAAAGTTTTTTGCCGTCTCTCTCGATCTCGTGAGAGCCTAAAATTTCAAAGGGGTCATGGTGTTGATTGCCGACAATACGGTTTACTTGTTCGGGTGCGATTACTGCCATAGGATCATTTACTTACTGTTTTCTCGATTTATGTTACCTAATCTTTTCACTTATGTTGTCTTTCCAGAGAAGAGATACGAAGCCAGATCCTGACATCAGTTGTCTCTTTTCGGTTGTCAGTTGTCAAAAAGAGAATTTTTTTTGACAACTGACAAAAAAAATCTTTCTCAAAGTTGTTGAC
>JAWQFW010000104.1:0-16568 GCA_035968095.1 Oscillatoria sp. PMC 1068.18 | reverse complement strand
GATAATGTGTATTAAAAATCAAGTTAACTAAAAAAATTAAACCTACAGAAATTTATTTTCTTAGTTTCTAAGCTGAGATAAGCTAAAGAAAGTAAAAAACTGCCAATAATTTTCTAGGGCGATGAAAACTACCTTAAAACTACCTCAAACTGGCAAATTAGCTATCCTGACAAGCGTTATTACTTTAACTGCTTTCGTCGGTTATCCAGCTAATACTCAAGAAGTGTTTCCACCGTCTCAATTTCGTAGTCCCACTTATCTGCTTCCAGACCAAGGTAATTTATTAGAAACTGTAGTCGATAACGCAGAATTTAGTATCTTAGAAAAAGCGATTAAAGCCGCAGGTTTAGGAGATGAATTGTCCACCAGCGATCAGTATACTTTCTTTGCGCCAACTAATGCAGCTTTTGAAAAACTTCCTGATGATATTATTGAAATGTTACTCAGACGAGAAAATCGCGCTTTGCTTCAAGAAATCCTTAACTATCACTTAGTAAAAGGCAAGTTAAGTTCGAGACAATTACCATCAGGAGGAATAGAAACTGTTAGCGGTGGCGGTATCGCTGTTTACAAAGCTGGCAATGAAATTATTGTTAATAATACTAACGTCATCCAAGCTAATATTCAGGCTAGCAATGGAGTTGTTCATGCTGTGAATGAGGTACTTTTACCAAGCAGAGTTCGTGCTATTTTGTTCCCGGTACCTCAACCTTACCAAGCTTTAGAAAATCAGCCAGTACGGGCGTTGTGGTAAAAAATTTGGGGTGCGTCAACTGGCGTACCTTTTTTATTCTAAGCCTAACTTTTTTAGGGCATCTTTTGCTGCCTGTTTTTGCGCTTCTTGTTTGCGTTTTCCTTTCCCAACGCCGTAAATTTGATTATTAACTCGTACTTCAGCCGTAAATTCTTTCGCATGGGCTTCTCCTACTTCTTTGATAATCAAATATTGGGGATTTTCTTTAAAGTTACCTAGCGCCCATTGTTGAAAACGATTTTTACAGTCTACTAAACTTTTTGGTGGGTCATTTTCAAGGGGAGAAACAATGAAATTATCAGCTAAATTGATAAACATTGGTTCGAGATAAGTGCGTACTTCAGCAATTCCTACTTCTAAAAAATAAGCGCCAATTACTGCTTCAAAAATATCGCACAGGAGGGCAGGATTTTCTCTACCGCCGTCTTTTTCTGCGCCTCTTCCTAGGCGTAATAAGTTATCTAATTTCAGAAGTTTTGCTAGTTTTGCTAGTTGAGGTTCATCTACTAATTTAGAACGTAAACGAGTCATTTCGGCTTCGCTTTTTTCGGGATAGCGTTTAAAGAGTAATTCTCCTACTAAGAAACCTAAGACTGCATCGCCTAAAAATTCTAAACGTTCGTAATCTTCGCCTAGATTATTTGAGTTTTCGTTAAGATATGAGCGATGAGTTAATGCTTGCTGAAATAACTGGCGAGATTGTATGGGAGGAAGTTTATATTCCATTTTTTGATGTTGGCATTGTTGCCAGAAAAGTTTGCTTGTTTGAGGTGAGTTAATGTCTTAAGAACAGTATTTTTAAGTTGGTTTAATGCTGTGCTTAAGGCAGTAGCTTACTTGTGTTTAAATGCTAGCATTTGTTGGGATGGTTGTCAATTGGTTTAATAATTATCGCGCAAAGGCGCAAAGTACGCTAAGGACTTTTTTCTATTGAGATTGCTGGGATGAATTTACTGGCTTTTAATTTTATTTACAGGTTTAAATAGTTGAGTAAGGTTTATACTAATTTGTGAGATATTCTTGGAGTTTATGAGGGAGAGATGACAGATATTTTTGAGCCTTTAAATTGTGATGAAGATGTGTTGAAGTTTGGAGAGGATACTTTTACTGTTGGCAAGTTTAAAACGTTAGTTTTTCAAGATTTATATTCTAGGTTTAATAATTCTAGAAATAACAGAGTCGATGTAAAAAGTTTTTTTGCATATATTCTGCTTAAAACAAGTCAAGTTTCTATACCGATGGATCAAACCGAGTTTCACTTCATTAATAAGTGTCAAATAATTAGAATAAATTCTAGCTTACCGGGTTGGCAAAAAGGAAGACTTAAAACGAGGATAGTGATAGATTTTACTAAAAGTAGTCAGACTAATACTTATCTGGAATTTTGTCCGGATAAGTGTGAGGAAACGAGTTTACTTTTGGATGAAATTCGGTAAATACAGTCTCTACAAGGTTATGATGTTTAGTGATTGGAGGAAGCGGGTAGCGGGAATCGAACCCGCATATTCAGCTTGGGAAGCTGACATTTTACCACTAAATTATACCCGCGTTGTGTCCTTGGTAAAGTTGGAGCTTTTTTGAGGACTATTTTTAGTTTAGCTGAGATCGAGGTGATTAGCGATCGCTACTTGTGGAACTGGGCTACTTTTCTAGTTATCTGAGCGAGGATGTCTAATTGTCAATAAGTTTCTTATTAAATAATCTTTCTGCGTAAACGACCCCAGAAGTGCCGCCCAACTGCTTTAAAATAGATCGAAACTGGGAATTGGTAATATTCAATCATTAACCAAACTACGCAACTCAGATGGACGAGAAAGGTTAAGAATGTCCAAAAGACAGGAAACCAATACAAAGGATCTCCTGGGAGAGGAGGAAACAGATAAGCAGAAATACCGATGGTTGCAGTTGGGAAAAGAATAAACGCGATCGCAACTACCACGTAGTCCCAACCTAAGTTTACATCGGGACGGTGCGCCCCACTCCAATTTTTGCCATTCCAATGCCACATCAAGGGAGGCTGACTGTCTGCTTTTTTCAGTATTTGTTCTTCCAGGTTGGCGGTAAAGATATTGTTACAAAAGTTACAAGCGAAAGCATCCATCATTGCCATACCTGAGATTTTACCGTGACGACACACAGGACAACTATAAATCCCTTGATAGTGAAAGTTCTGGTTTAGAGAGTAAAAATTAGTCATCTAGCTGGGAAATAGGAAAATTAATTTCGATTCTGTTTTTCGCTTTCAACGCATCTGTCTTAGGGAATAAAAGACAAATGTAGTTGTTACGAACGAATTTGCTTTGATCCTTTCTTAGGATAGCGAAGATAAGTTCTGAAATTACTGTAGATTCTGGTCACGGAACAACTTAGTGTATAGATTTATTGCGAAACTCAACTTTTTGCCGCCAAAACCATCCGCAAGAAGGGTTGAGATATTTTAATTAGGGAATAAAATCGAGATATTAACCGCATTTTCTTTGTAATTGGAGGTATCTACGGATTTATTTCGGATTTTACTAGCGATATTCGTTCCCCCACTGGGTGTATTTTTGCAAGTTGGTTTAGGTAAAGATTTTTGGATTAATATTTTGTTAACGCTTCTGGGTTATATTCCGGGAATTGTGCATGCGGTTTGGATTATTGCGAAAAAGTAAGTCAATGCTGCCTAGGAGTGCGATTATTTTAAATAATTGTAATTTCGCTTACTAGCTAGGAGCAGTTGATATGGTATTAGTTCTAGAAAAGAAAAAATAGGGGCTTGCTGCTGAGATTGGCTCTCAAGGTTGTAGAGTAAAAACAATTAATCGCACCCCTGTTCATTTTTCTAGAATCAACAGCCAATGAAGCTATGCCGAAAAAATCCTGGCTAGAAATTGCCGAAATAGTTGCTTTAGGTAGTTCTGTTGTGGGAACAATTGCCGCAGCTATTTCCAGTCAAGTAGCTTATGCAGCAACTCCTCTTACTGTAACAATTTCGCTAAATTTGCTCAATCGATATCGATTCGAGCAACAGAAAGAGCATTATACTACCAGTGCAATTTATGATGTGCATCGAGTGGTGGAATCTTTACATCAGCAAATGCTGGAAAAGCGATCGCCTTTTCGGGGTGGTAATAGTTCCCTAGAAGCTGAAATTGCGAGTATCTCTTCGCAGTTACAAGCTTTAGAGTATAAAATTCATCCTTTGGTGGGAGAATTAGTCCAGCGTACACAAATGCCTGATTTTCAGGCGATTGAAGCTGAATTAAGTAATCTTAAAGAAAAGTTACAAACTCTTGACAATATTAATCCTTTAATAACTGAAGTTAAGCAAGTACAATCAGAAAAAGTAATTACGACAAGAGCGATCGCGCAACTAAAAAATCAACTAGACTTATTAGCAAAACGACTCGATAATTTCCCCACAGAGGAGAGTTTAATTACCCCAGCTAAAGAAGTCGCCTTTGCGGGAACCAATGGACATCATCAAGAGTTAAAATCTCCAGCAAATGTAGATTTAGTTTCCGAAAGTGTTTCTGGTTATGATTTCAGTACCGAATCAACTAGCAACGACGATTATTTGTTTGAGAGTGCGACAAAAATCAAAGTTATTGGGATTGGTGGCTGTGGTTGTAAGGCGATCGCGCGTATTAAAGCTAACGGGTTGACAGAATTAGAGTTTTGGGCAATTAGCCCAGATCGAGAAGAATTAAATAATTCCACCGCCACTCACCTGCTGCAAATTGGCGAAAATAACGATGGAGATCCCGAAACGAGTAAACAAGCCGCAATCTCGTTTCGAGAGGAAATAGCCCAAATTTGCGCAGATACAGACTTAATTTTCATGATCGCTGGTATGGGGAAAGGAACTGGTACTGGTGCAGCGCCAGTAATCGCCGAAATTGCTCAAGAAACAGGTTGTCTGACGGTAGCGATCGTGACTCGTCCTTTAACCACGGATGGTAGTCGCGTCACGAGATTAGCAGAAGCAGCGATCGCCGAATTAACAACCCATGTAGATAGTTTAATCGCGATCGCCAACAACAAACTTTTAGCCGCAATTTCCGAACAAAGTCCAGTCGAACAAGCCTATCAACTCGCTAACGATATTATCAGCCAAGGAGTACAAAGTATCAGCGAAATGCTCGCTGTCCCAGGTGTAGTCAACGTAGACTTTGCAGATTTGCGTTTAGCAATGGCAAAATCAGGAATAGCTTTAATGGGTATTGGTTCGGGTATGGGACAAAATCGCGCTAGAGAAGCCGCGATCGCCGCACTTTTCTCGCCTTTACTTGATGCTTCTCTCGAAAAAGCCACCGCAGTCATTTTAACAATTACCGGAGGAACTGATTTAAGCCTTCACGAAGTCAACACCGCCGCCGAAGTCGTGCGCGAAGCGATCGCCCCCGATGCTAAATTAATCGTTGGAGCAACAATGAACTTGAAAATGCAATCGGAAGTAAGAGTAACAGCGATCGCTACAGGCTTAAATAAGAGCGGTTTCCACTCATTGCCTTTTCCCTCCTAAATTAGTTACGCTGTCAGCAGAGAAATTATTCACAGCCAAAATCTGCAATGACAATCAGTAAAGCAGAACAACTGCCCTTACCACCAGGGAAGTTAGGTTTACCATTTATAGGCGAAACCCTCAGCTTTTTACGCGATCGCTCCTTTGCCGCAAAGCGACATCAAAAGTATGGGGAAATCTTTAAAAGCTCGATTCTCGGCAACCCCACCATCTTTCTGCGGGGCGGCGAAGCCAATCAATTTATCTTCAGTAACGAAAACAAAAACTTCGTCGTTAGTTGGCCCCCCAGCACCCAAGCCCTCTTGGGTTCATTATCTCTCGCCTTGCAACACGGAAACGTGCATAAAAATAGTCGGAAAATCCTTTACCAAGCCTTTCAACCGCGTGCTTTGGCAGGATATGTCACGACAATGGCACAAATCACCCAAGACTACCTAGAAAAATGGGCGCAACAGCAAACCCTAACTTGGTATCCCGAACTGAGAAATTATACCTTAGATATCGCTTGTAAACTTTTAGTGGGCATCGATAACGGTTCCCAAACCAAACTCGGTCACTTGTTTGAAACTTGGTGTCAAGGTTTATTTACAATTCCCTTAACTTTACCCTGGACAAAATTTGGTCGTGCCAAAAAAGCTCGTCAACTGCTTTTAGCCGAAATAGAAGCAATAATTCGGCAACGTCAACAACAAAGCGATCGCGGTAACGACACCTTGGGATTACTCATCGAAGCCGAAGACGAAGACGGCAATAGTTTAAGTATCGCCGAACTCAAAGACCAAGTGCTATTATTACTCTTTGCAGGTCATGAAACCCTAACCAGCGCGATCGCCTCTTTTTGTCTACTTGTCGCCCAACATCCCCAAGTCGCTGCCAAAATTCGTCACGAACAACAACAATTTTCCTCAGCAGCACCCCTCACCTTTGACCAACTCAAAGCAATGACCTACCTCGAACAAGTCCTACAAGAAGTTCTGCGCTTAATACCCCCCGTCGGTGGTGGTTTCCGGGAAGTAATTCAGGATTGCCAATTTCAAGGTTATCAAATTCCTCAAGGTTGGAAAGTAATCTACCAAATCAATCAAACCCACCTCGACCCTAACACCTACAACCAACCCCAACAATTTGCTCCCGATCGCTTCAATCAGGAGCATTCCGAGTCAAAAACCAAAACCTTTAGCTACGTTCCCTTCGGTGGTGGAATTAGAGAATGCTTAGGTAAAGAATTTGCTCGTTTAGAGATGAAAATTTTTGCCGCCCTTTTAATCCGCAACTATCAGTGGGAGTTATTATCAAATCAAAACTTAGCAATGATCAACGTTCCTACCCCTCACCCTCAATCCGGGTTACAAGTTCACTTAAGTTCTCTTAATTAGAGAATTTCCTTCCCCAACCAAAATTTGCAAAATCTTTATAAGAAATTCCCACAAATACTTACCAGGAGGATTAAGCATAGATTAAAATCAACACAGCGTCCTAAATTAAATGTCACTCAATTGTAAATCCTTCATATTTTAGTATTCGTCAAGTAACCAAGATGTTTAACGCCACAGAAATCCTTATTGATTCGTTCGTAGAAAAACTTCGTCAAGGCTACCGTCGTACCTACGGCGGACTCAAAAATAACTACGAAGAGATTATCGCCTGGGCGGGCAGCATGGCAATGGAAAATATTGCCAACAGTGATGCACTTTACCATAACGTCGAACACTCAATTCTGGTTACCTTAGTCGGACAAGAACTGTTACGAGGTAAACACATCCGTGAAGGAGGAGTTTCTTGCGAAGATTGGCTACACTTTATTATTTCCGTAGCCTGTCACGACATTGGTTATGTGAAAGGAGTTTGTCGCAGCGATCGCGACAGCGAAAGACTTTATGCTACCGGAAAAGGTGAAATGGTTCACCTCCCACCCGGTTGTTCCGATGCTTCCCTAACTCCTCACCACGTAGACCGAGGTAAATTGTTTATTGAAGAACGTTTTGGCGGTCATACACTCATCGATGCAGAACTAATTAAACGCAACATCGAACTAACTCGCTTTCCCGTCCCTAACCAAGATGACCATCAAGATACAGTTAACTATCCCGGTTTAATACGTGCTTCCGACTTAATCGGTCAACTCAGCGATCCCCGTTACTTAAAGAAAATTAGCGCCCTTTTCTACGAATTTGAAGAAACAGGCGCAAACAAAGTCATGGGCTTCGCTAATCCTGGCGATTTACGACGTAACTACTCCAAGTTTTATTGGGATGCAGTCTATCCTTACATCAAAGATGCCCTGCGCTATCTTTCCCTAACTCAACAAGGTCAGCAAATTATTGCTAACCTCTACTCCAATGTTTTTGTTGTCGAACACGAAAAACAAGAATCAGAATATCTCCAAGCTTTAGCAGAAAAAGTTCACGCCTAAAGGTTAAGTAACGCATGAAATGGTGGCAAAGACTCAAAAAAAATCCTTTAGCTCGTTTTGGGGCAACAGTCTTATTAATACTATATTTAGCAGTTATGGCAGCCGATTTTGTTGCCCCTTACGACCCTTATGCTTCTCAACAAGAAGGTTCCCTACTGCCACCAACAACCATCTATTGGCGTAACCAAGCCGGAGAATTCCTCGGACCTCATGTATATCCTACTACTCAAGGACCTACCGACCCCGAAACCGGATCTCGCGTCCTCAAGGTAGATTTTAAACAACCTTCTCCAGTACGTTTATTGGTTCGAGGTTCAGAATATCAATTCTTACAAATTCGCCTCCCTCTACCACCCAGCTTTGCCGAAGTCACAGTTTTTCCTGGTATCCCTCTCGATCTACATTTATTTGGTAGCGTCGGTGCTGGAAAAATTAATCTTCTTGGTACCGACGAACAAGGTCGCGACCAATTTAGTCGTTTGCTGTTTGGCGGTAGAATTAGCCTCAGCATTGGTTTAATCGGCATCGCGATTTCTTTCCCCCTCGGAATGCTTGTCGGTGGGATTTCTGGCTATTTTGGTGGTTGGACTGATACGTTGTTAATGCGCTTGGTCGAAGTGCTGATGACAATTCCGAGTATTTATTTGTTAGTTGCCCTAGCCGCAGTTTTACCTCCAGGTTTGACTAGCGCCCAGAGATTTTTGCTGATTGTGGTAATTACTTCTTTTATTAGTTGGGCGGGGTTAGCGCGGGTAATTCGCGGACAGGTACTTTCCCTCAAACAACGAGAATTTATCGAGGCGGCAAGGGCGATGGGAGCAAATCCTTTTTATATCGTTGTCCGTCATGTTTTGCCCCAAACAGCGAGTTATATTATTATTTCTGCTACTTTAGCAGTGCCAGCCTTTATTATTGCTGAATCTGTGTTGAGTCTGATTGGTTTAGGTATTCAGCAACCAGATCCGAGTTGGGGGAATTTACTTTCTCTAGCCACTAATGCTTCAATTTTAGTTCTCCAGCCCTGGTTGATTTGGCCCCCCGCTATTCTGATTGTCTTGACTGTGTTATCTTTTAACTTGCTTGGGGATGGCTTACGAGATGCCCTCGATCCCCGGAGTCTGGAGCGATAATTAGCTTTACCCTTATTTTAGTAGGTCTGGAGTAAGACTATGCCCGAAGCGGTCGGAGTAATTGAAACATTAGGTTTTCCAGCTATTTTAGCCGCAGCCGATGCCTCGGTGAAAGCGGCGCGAGTGACGCTGGTTCATTTTGATAAAGCCGAAAGCGGTCGCTTTTATATTGCCATTCGGGGAGGCATTTCGGAAGTTAAACCTGCGATCGCCGCAGCAATCGAAGCCGCCGAAGCAACTTATGGCGGTGAAGTTACTACCCATTATATTGTTCCTAATCCGCCCGAAAATGTGGAATCAGTTTTACCCCTAGAATATACAGAAGAGGTAGAAAAGTTCCGATTGTGAAGCTGAAATTAACTGAAGTTAACTATTGATAGTTTTAACCAAATTTCTCAGTTGAGCGTCGTACAATAATCGTTGAATTATCTACTAGCCCATCAAGAGCAAGGAAAAAGGCGATGTCATTACAGGCGGTTGGTTCAATCGAAACTAAAGGTTTTCCAGGTATTTTAGCAGCAGCAGACGCAATGGTAAAAGCAGGTCGCGTCACGCTGGTGGGTTATATTCGAGTCGGTAGCGCTCGTTTTAACATCAATATCCGGGGAGATGTTTCTGAAGTTAAAAGAGCTATGGAAGCGGGAATAGAGGCAGTAGAGCGCGCTCACGGTGCTACTCTGGAGTCTTGGGTAATTATTCCCCGTCCTCATGAAAATGTCGAGTGTGTTTTACCTATTGAATATAGCGAGAAAGTAGAACGCTTCCGCGAAGCGGTGGAAATGCCGACAATTCCGGGAAATGGTCTGAGAAGAAGGTAAGATTCTGACTAAATCTAGTTCTATCGCTGGAGACGTAGTCGTGCTGCGTCTCCATCAGTTTTTTGGGATCTTTTTTTACTAACAAATGTTGCGATATATAAATCAAGCTGAGGGAACACTCGTAAGTTTGTAACCTTCTGCTGCTGAAAATTTTCCTGTCTTTACATATTTAACATTCTCTTAAAACAAGGTAATTTAATCTTTTGAATTAGGTTTAATTCATGGGAGGAGGAAAGCAAAATCGTCTCAGTAAACAAGCTGCAATGGGGCATTTTCCCAGCATCAGTTCGAGCTTACTCTCAGGTAGACGACGCGATCGCGCCTCCATCTAATTTCATTTGGTAACAAAAGTTACTTTAATTGGCTGAAGTTGGTAACTACTCCAACTACATTTCGCCCTTTATTGTGAGTTGTCAAAAAATGTCCGATTGCCCTAAACAACAACTATCCCAAGAATTTCGTCACGAACGGACAATTCGTCGCACTGCGGCACTTTTAGACAGAAAACGTCAGCGAATCCGTGAAGACATCCAGCAGCTAATCGCGCACATGGCTTTTTTAGTACCAACAATCGACCTTTCCCAACCAGGAAGCGAAACCCAAACCGACTTACTCCAAGAAGCCCTCTTACGTTTAGGAGATGATGCTTTCGCTCAAATGGTCGTCCAAATTATGCAAGAATTAAAATAATTAAGCCAGATAATTATCCTCGTTTTCCTGCACTTTTTCAATTTCCAGAGGTATTTTATCTAATTCAGGTAATTCAAGCGGTTGCGGTTGTTCTTCTTGCACAATCGCAGGTAAAGCAGGCTGTTTTTCGGTTTCTTTTTCTTTCTTCGGTAACATCACAGGTAAAGGTTCCGGTTTCTCTAACCAGTAACTAGCCACAGGTAGCGTATGCTCCAAATCCTCCATTAATCTAGGAATGACCATCACAGAATGTAATTCCCCAATTCTCTCAGCTTCGTACATTCCTGCCTCGATCGCCACTGCCACATTCGCCACCGAACCGCGAATAATCGCCGTACACAAACCATCGCCAATCGTTTCATAAGAAGCCAACTGCACATCAGCCGCTTTCAACATCGCATCAGCCGCACCCACCATCGCCGGGAACCCTCTCGTTTCCAACAAACCAATCGAATGATTACTGAGGCGACTATAACCCTGTTGTTGTTGAGCCAATTCTACCAAACGAGTCCCGATCGGGAACACTGCTTCCAAATTAGCCATCGGTCGAGGAATCACCGTTTTTCCCACTAACTGTCCAAACTGAGCCGCAGTTTTGGCTCCCTCTTCCACTGCAAGGCGCACATCGGCTGTTTTTCCCCGCACGATCGCCGTACAATAACCACTACCAATTTTTTCGTAGCCCACCAGCGTTACTTCTGCCGACTTCAACATCATATCAGCAGTACCGACGATCGCCGGAAAACTGGTCGTAGAAATTAAACCAAGAGCGCTTTCTGCACTTGTTTGCTGTTGTTTCGTCTGTCGAGGTGGGAGTCGTTTAGTTTGGACATCCATGATTTAAATCCGAGCCTTTACTCTACCAGTAAAAATATATCTTTCAGCTTTTCAACCTTGCTTCCATCATAAGTTAGTTTAACCAGAAACTTAATTAATTATGAAGCTTTGGCAAGTGAAGCGCAATTTCATGGTAAGAGCAAAGAGCGCTCTGCTCGCGCCTCAATATATTTACTTCTATTATCCCTGAACTCAATCGTTCTTGGCTAGACTAAAAAGAGATCAAATTACGCTCTCAAGAATATGTCAAGAAAATCAAGAGTTAGTCAATAAACCTTCGCAGCCTTTTGTGCAAAACTGGTAATTATCTAGATAAATTTACTTAATACCCTGATGAATCAAAATTCGCAAAATACCCAATCTCAACTATCAGAAACAGAAGCCTTACAATTATTAACATCCCTACGCCGCAAAGAAGGAAGTTGGGTACAGTGGGGACAAAGCTGCCGAAAATTACAAAAAGCAGGCTACAACTCACAAACTCTTTTTGAAGAAACCGGAATTGAACCAGTCCAACAAAACCAAATTATTGTTGCTGCTCAAGTTTACGAAAGTATCATCCAAGCAGGTGCTTCTGAAGAAATCAAAAATTATTTCCAAGGAGCAAAAAGTGATATTCTTTATGAATTTCGGATTCTTTATGGAAAACAACGTCTGGCTGCTGCTGAATTAGCTCAAGAAAAGCAAATAGACGTAGATGGAGCGCACGAAGTTGCTAGAGCAATAAAAGACTTTTCTCGTTATACTAATAATTTACCCGCAGGATTTACTAATCATCCTGGCGATGCCGTTGCTTATCAATCTTGGAAACTAGCTAGGGCAAAAAAAGATATTCAAGATCGTTCGCGTTTAATTGCCAAAGGATTGCAATTTGCTCACTCAGCTTCAGCAAGAGAACAAATCGAAAAATTACTGACCGATTTTTCCATTGTTCCCACACGCAAAGCACCTTTATTACCAGTTTATCGCCAAGAAAATGAATCAGAATTAGCCCGAATTGTACCTATCGCTGGAACCTTACCTTTAAGTGTCCAAGAAATCGAAATAGTTCAGCCTTTAGAGGAAATTGAACCTTTCCGAATCGTTCAATATTCTGGTAATGGTGCTGCCCTCGCGCTTCCCGGTTGGCAAGCAATTTTAAAAGCAATAGACCCAGTAGCAATTTTATGTCAAAGCGAACAACTTCCCAATACTTCTAGTAACAAATCCGAAGCAGTTGTTGCTGTAGTAGACAGACAAGCAACTGAGTGGAATGTTAACAGTTACTTTCTCGTTGCCAACGAAGATAATGTAGAAATCCAGTGGTTTGAAGAGTCACCAGAAACGCCAATTTTAGGACAACTTTTGCTCGTTTTACGTGCCAAAAAAATTCTCGACGAAAATAACATTGTTGAACCCTGGCAGATGGATGATTAAGTAAGTTATTAGTCAGGGCTTAAGCCCTGATCGAACTCCAAAGTTATAGTCAAAAAAAAGCGCCTTAACTCAACAAAAATTGCATTTATGGCTAACCAAGACTCCAGCAGAACAGGAAAATCTTTTTATCAATCTGAAACTCTTATCGCCCGGTTAAGAGGGATTATTCGTGACTACCCGGAAGGGGTAGGTATTCTCAAAGAGTTGATTCAAAATGCTGACGATGCTGGAGCCACTAAAGTCGAGATTACCATAGATTGGCGCACTCATAGCTATCGAAAATTGCCCTCAGAAACAATGGCGCAATTAATGGAACCTGCGATGTTAGTTTATAATGACCAGGTGTTTCAAGATCGAGACTTTGAGAGTATTCGCAGTATCGGACAAAGTGAAAAAGCTTTAGATTTGCACAAAACAGGTAGATTTGGTGTTGGATTTAACGCAATTTATCATGTTACGGATTATCCTAGCTTTATTTCGCGCGATCGCCTAATTTTTTTTGACCCCCACGGTACAGCAATTCCCGGTACTTCTAAACAAGAACCAGGACGAGAATGGAACCTAGCAGAATGTGGTTGGTGGGAAGCTTATCCAGATTTTCTGAAAGTTTATCAAGCAGGAGGATTACCTTTCGGGGTTACTAACTTTTCTGGAACACTTTTTCGTCTACCATTAAGAACTACAGCCCAAGCCGCTAAAAGTGAAATTCGTAAACAACCTTTTACAGCCAATAATGTTAGAGAACTATTTAATGAATTAATTACAACTGGTGAAGAATTACTGCTTTTTCTCAAATCAGTTCAATTTATTCGCGTTCGGGAAATTCACGATAATTCCCTACCTGTAGAAATTGTTTCTCTCCTCACCAAAAATACTTCCGAAGTCACTCAAAACCGCCAGAAAATTACTGATGCTATTCCCGACAATCCGGAAACTCTCATTAACCAATGTCGCAATAATCAAAATACTCTCGTTGGGACTTCTTATCGTCACGAAATTGAAACTATCACTCCTCAAAAAATTACCAATTCAACTTGGAGAGTTGTGAGTTTAATTCGGATTGATTCAGGAAATGAATTAGCAGAAGTTATTAAAGCAATGTATCAAAGCCAAGAAAAAGTTTTACCTTGGGCTGGTGCAGCCGCAAGAATTAATACTTCTACTACTAAAGGAAATTCTCACTCTATCACTGGCAAGATTTATTGTTTTTTGCCTCTACCTTTAGCTACTAATTTACCAATACATCTTAACGGCTTTTTTAACTTAAACAGTTCGCGAGATAATCTTAGCAGTGATAGTGGACAAACGGGAAAAGATCGTCCGAGGGCTATTTGGAATCGTTTGCTAGTTCGTCACGTACTCGCTGATGCTTGTGCTAATTTAATTACTGATTTAGTTCAAGATATTGGACGCTATGATCCAGAAAAGTTTTATCAATCTTGGTTAGTAAATAAAATTACAATTAGTCCAGCTTTAAGTGAACTACATAACTGGGTTCTTCAGCTACTTTACGATCGACCTGTGGTTCGTTCCGCAGTAGAACATCTAGAATTAAAATACGCAGATGAAGGTAAGTTTTACTTCCGAAATCGTTGGTTGAAACCAAAGAATATTAGAGTTTTACCGAAAAATTGGTGGCAAAAATTAATTGACCCTCTTCAGGCTGATAAAATTGATATTACTGAACCACTATTGTCTGAGACAATTTTATTAGCTTTTAAAAATGCTGGTTGTCCTTTGAAAACCTTTACTCCGGGAGATTTGCGGCAACATTTACAAACTGATAAACCCCTAGGTGTTAGTTTGACAAATGTCCCCAAATCAAGTCTAGAAAATATTCAGTGGATCAAAAATTTACTGAGTTATTGTATTAGCGATCGTTACCGCAATTTGACTGGTTTACCTTTAGCCATTTTAGCTAATAATACTTTAGAAGTATTTGGTTATAATTCTCTCGGTACTATCTATCTTGCTGGGGAAGAAGTAAGACAATTATTTCCCGATCATCTAGAATGGTTTTTAGCTGATGAACTTTTGAGTATCGTTAATTCCCATTACCAAGGAATTTCCGAAATGAATGCTGAGGTGGTTGCGGAAAAACTGGTGGATGTTATTGGTTCACATGACTCTGATAGCTGTAATTGGGAACCAAATTCTGCTCATTTACCTAATGCTACTTGGTTGAGTTTAGTTTATAAATATTTTACTAATATTTCTGCATATAATTTGCCTCTAAAAGCATTACAAGCAGTTCCTTTAGTACCGGGAGATGATGAAAAACTTCACTGTGGTGGTTGCTATGAAACACCTTTGCTATGTGATTCCGAGACTGATGCAGAAACTATTGCTGCTGTGCAGTATTTTGGTATTAGCTTAGTTAAAGCACCTGGAAAGTTAGAAAACGCGATCGCCAAATTTAGCCAATCTCACCCTCATCAATTCATTTGGCAGCTTACACCACCTAATTTAGCAGAAACTCTTGCTCATGATCGTGCCAATTCTCTCCCAATCTACGAATCTCAACATTATACATCAATTGTCAACTATCTTGCTAATTATTCTTGGTCAAAGCAAGAAAAAAAATATCAAGAAAAATTACGCAATTTAACAATTTACTTAACTACTGAAGAAGAACTTGTTCACTTAAATACTCCAGAAATCTATCTTCCTGACGATGGATACGATCCCCCAGCGATCGCTGGAAACTTAAAAATTTTAAATATTCCTCAAAAATATCCGCACTGGTTATCTTTTTATCAATTTTTAGAAGTACCCGTACTAAGTCGCGCTCGTTTAATTCAAGATTGTTTACTTCCTGAATATCCTAGCTATTCTTATGAAGAACAATTAACTGCTTTAGCTTGGATTCGAGATCACTTTTTTCGTGCAATTGCAGAGATAAATCCAGAACAAGTTTCTGAGTTTAAACAACAACTAAAAGAAGCTCGTTTAATCAGATGTAGTGACGGAAGATTGCGCGCTTGTCAGTCAATTTACAGCCCAGAAAGTGAAGTTGTTTGTCAAATATTAGGAAATCGAGCAGCTATTCCTGACAGCAAATTTTATGCTGATGATTTAGCAAATTGGCTGAGTTTTTTTACAGAATTAGGAATGGGAACCTATCCTAGTGCTGACGACATTTTAGCTTGTATTGACAGCTTAATTCAAACGGCTAATCGTTTTGGTGTCGAAAAAGTTTCTGCATCTTTACTGAATATTTTTGACTACTTAATCGATAATTGGCAAGAATTTCAACCCACCAAACTTACCAACAGTAACCAAACCTTGTTTGCAGCGTTACAAGAAAAACCTTGGTTAATAGTAGAATCTAATCCAACAATACTTAATCAATATCCAGAAGCTATATTACCAGCAGCAAAGCTTTATCTTCCTGAACAAGTTTGTTTAATCGGAGATGCGCTTTTAATTGCTAGTCAAAAACCTATCTTAGCTAGCCAAAATCCTAATTTATTGAAGACAGATATTTCTCAAAAACTAGGTATTCTTCCCCTCGAACCTAATTTAGTTCTTAATCATTTAGAAACTTTAGCTCATAGTTGGGAAAAGCAACCAGAAATTAGTCAAACTGAGCCGAATTTGAAAGCAGCGAAAGCAATTTACGCTTATTTATATAAAACTTACATCGATAGTGATACCGCTACTGATGAAGAAAAGCAAAAAATTGAACAACGTTTTCAGTCTCTTCCTTGTTTATTAGAGGAAAAAACCGGGAAATTTTGGGAACCACAACACTCATTTACTACGAATGTTGCTTTTTTTGGAAGTCGTCGCATTTTTATTCCGTTTGTTCACAAAATTGGTGAGGTTTATCAACTTTTAGGTCAAAAAAACGAACCTAAGTTACAAGATTACTTAAACTTTTTGTGGGATCTAGCTAAAGAATATTCTCAAGAATGTTTAACAAAAGTAGACCAAAATTATTTTTTGCAAGTAATTAAACGTTTAGAAGCTCAACTAGCCTTAGAAGAAGGTAATATAGAAA
>JAWQFW010000103.1:0-16634 GCA_035968095.1 Oscillatoria sp. PMC 1068.18 | reverse complement strand
CCAGTCCCCAGTCCCCAGTCCCCAACTGTTGAGTTTGAGATAGGATTTTGAGTCAGGAAAGAGAGAGAGAAGAGTTTTTTCATGTCCCGGTTTTGAGTCGAGAGTTGATTGAGTGGTTGAATGTTCGTCCGGGGGGAGATTATTTGGATGCGACTGTGGGTGGTGGGGGACACAGTGAGTTGATTTTAGCTGCTTTTGATGATGTGCGGGTGATGGGGATCGATCGCGATGAGAGTGCGATCGCGGCGGCAAAAACTAAACTTTCTCGTTACGGGCTGGAACGAGTACAATTTTGGCAAGGGAATTTTGCGGACTACAATCCTGGTAAGCTTCAGTTTGATGGGATAATCGCGGATTTGGGTGTTAGTTCGGCTCAACTGGATATTGGCGATCGCGGTTTCAGTTTCCAACAAGAGGCTACTCTGGATATGCGGATGGATCGTTCTCAGTCGCTTACCGCAGCCGAAATTGTTAATCATTGGGATGAACAAGATTTGGCTAATCTAATCTATCAGTATGGTGAAGAAAGACTTTCTCGACGCATTGCCCGACGTATTGTGCAAGAACGTCCTTTTCAGACTACCACTAAATTAGCTGGCGCGATCGCCTCTAGTGTCCCTCGCAAATACCGCTATGGTAGAATTCATCCTGCTACTCGCACTTTTCAAGCTTTGCGGATTGCCGTTAATGCTGAACTGGAATCTTTAGAACGTTTTCTCGAAATTGCACCCCAATGGCTTAAAATCGGGGGCAGAATTGGCATTATTAGTTTTCATAGTTTAGAAGATCGCCTCGTTAAACATCGTTTACGTGACTCCTCTGCTTTCAAAGTGCTAACCAAAAAACCAATAACTGCACAACCTGATGAAGAAGCTGAAAATCCTCGTTCTCGTTCCGCTAAACTGAGGTTTGCCGAACGAATTTTGCTCTAATTTCCCCAGGTTAACTTCTCGTTTAATTTAATAAAGTTTCCTGTTTTGTTTCATGTTTGCTAACTTCAGCAACAAAGAATTATTCTCAGGATTATTTTGCTTTCTAGCTTGAATTTTAGCCAAATTTTTCACTTTCACCTCTGAACCTAATTCTCCCAGATTGCGAGGTAATTCTACCCGAAAAGTAGAACCTTTCCCAAGCTGACTCTCCACCGTAATTTTTCCTTGCATTAACTGCACTAAAGAATCAGTAATCGCTAGCCCCAAACCTGTACCATAATATTTACTATTCAGCGCTTGGTCTACTTTCCCAAACTCTTCAAAAATATGACTTTTTTCCTCTTCCGCAATGCCAATTCCCGTATCTTTTACCATCAACTCAATGCGGTTTTCTGAGACTTCTTTTAATCCTACTTCAATACTCCCTTGCTCGGTAAACTTAATCGCATTAGAAAGCAAGCTCAGAATTATTTGTCTAACACGAAAACTATCATTAATTACACAAACATTTTCTAAACTTGAATTAAAAGCGAGGACGAGATTCTTTTGTTCGGCAATTTCGCGAACATCTTCAATAATTGTCGCTACAAGCTGAACCAGATTTAATTCTTGAAGTTGTAACTCCAGTTGTTCTCCTTGAATTTTACACAGATCGAGAATATTGTCAATGATTTCTAGCAATTCTTTACTATTAGCTAAAATTCGTTCCAGCATCTGAATTTGCTGTTGAGAAGATGCCTCATTTTTACCACGTAAAAGTAGTTGAGAGAAACCGATAATTGCGTTTAGAGGTGTGCGTAAATGATGAGAAATCGTAGCTAAAAATTGAGTTTTAATCCGGGCTGATTCGATAAGTTGAAGGTTTTGTAACTGAATTTTTCGACGTTGATTTGCTAATTCAGTATTTTGTTGTGCAAAGATTTGATTTTGTTCTTCGAGACGTTGTTCTCGTTCTTCTAAAGTTTTAATTAAACGAGCATTATCAATAGCGATCGCGGCTTGTTCCCCAACTGCGGTTAGTAAATATTTGTCTTCCCAATTAAAAGCATTCGGATCTTCCCAATTACCAACAGCTAAAACTCCTAACCTTCCTGCTTTCACTGATTCAATAGCTACAGCATAAATCGCCGCAGGTAAATTCGGATTTTCTGTGGTAATCCCTTGAATTAATTGAGATTTTCCGGTTAAAAACACCTGACGTAGCCAATTTTCTGCGGCGATATCTTCCAATTTTAGATGATCTGTACCTTTGCCGCTAGCGATCGTTAAAATTAAGCGATCGCACTCGGAGTTAAACAAAGTAATAAAACAAGTTTCCGCTCCGGCGATCGCGTCACAAACTGTGGTAGCCATTACATTTAACAAATCCGACAAATTTGTCAAGCGTTGATTGAGCAAATTCGTTAGTTGTTGTAAAGTACGCAGTTGTTGTTCTTGTTCTCCCAAAATCTGGATTGCTTTACGATAATTATGGTTAGCAAATTGCACCGAATCATACAATTTGGCATTTTCAATTGCTAAAGCAGTGCGTTGAGCTAAATCTTCTGCTAGTTCTAAATCTGCTTTACTATAGTAACTAGCTGGAGAACTTTTCACAAACAACATGGAACCAAAGCTCCGAGTTCCTATTTGTAAAGGTACACAAATATAAGAACGAATTTTTAATTTTTTTAACAAATTTAGCTGTGGCTCGTTTGCGACCATTTCTCCTAAGATTGACTGCTCAGAAAAATTGCTATCTAAGTCAATTGAGCCTGTGTAGAGCATTTTATCTACAGGAAATTCCGGCAAATCATTAGTAACTAAGGGCAAAGTTTCTAATTGAGCAACGAGCTTTTCTTGTTGCGAGTCAGCATGAGCAAAAGCAATCCGACAGGAAGAATTATCATCTTCAATGATGTTGAATACACACCAGTCCGCAAAATAAATAACTGCGAGTTGGGCAAGATTGTTGAGTGTAGATTTATAATCAAAACAACTACCGAGCAAACTACTAGCTTCGACTAAAAAGCTGTCTCGTTGCTCTCGATATTTTTGTTCAGTGATATCGCTAAGAATACCAGACATCCGAAATGGCTTACCGTAGCGATCTCTTTGGGCTTTACCACGAGCGACACAGTAACGATATTCCCCATTGCTATGACGCAGACGAAATTGTACTTCTAGTTCTGTTTGTAGATTAAGATGACGTTGAACTGCTTGAAATACTGGAGAGTAATCTTCTGGATGTATTAAAGAGCAAAATAGCTTTGGTGTAATCTTAGTTAGAGGGAAAAGACCAACAATTTCTAAGAGGCGATCGTTACCATAAATTTCTTGTTGGTTAAAATCCCAATCCCAAATACCATCATAAGAACCTTCTAAAATAAAGCGATAACGTTCTTCGCTTTCTCGTAAACGCTGATTTGCTTGTTCTGCTTCCTGTTCTGCTCGGTGAATTCGTACTGCATTAGATAAACTTCGGGAGATATTTTCTGGAGAAAGCTTCGCCTTTTTGAGACAGTCTGATGCTCCAGCTTTCATTAACTCTACCGCAGTTTGTTCGTCTCCATCTTGGAGAAGAACGATTAGGGGATAGTTGTTTCCCGCAGCGCGAAATTGTTTGACTAATTTTAGTGCAGAATCTTGAGAAGCTTGCTCGTCTAGAAAAACACAATCAAAAGTATTTTTGGTCAGGATAGAGTGGGCTTTTTCCCACTGGTGAACTACTGAAATATTTGCTTTCAATCCTACTGTTGTCAGGATGTGAGGTACTACAGCTTGAGTTTCTCCTGAATTTTCTATTATTAGGATGTTTAATTTGTCATCAATCATCGCGAGCTAAAAATGACTGGCGGATAGGAAAATACTCATAATTGGTAATTTTTTCGGCAGCGAGCGCGATTCTGAAGCAGTTGGTGTGTATCTCCAGGAGTTAAGCTTTGCCCAAAAATTTTGCAAGATAAATACATATACTCGTTTTGTTTTCAATTAGGTGATTTTTTCCTGGAAAAAATGGGAACCTTGGGAAAAAACTTGCTGTTTATCCAAATTTATCCTTGTTCCATAATCAGCTTTAACCTGAATTTTTGCTATTTTATACTTTTATTCAACCAGAAAATTAAAAATTGAGTTTTTTAACTGTGTGTTTTTTTTCTTAAATTTCTGTCAACATTAGTCTCAGTTAGCCTTTTACGATAAATTATGTCTTGTCGAGAAGGTATTTTGTCTCTCTCCTGAGAGCGATTTCTGGGAGTTTTTCTGCAAAAAATTGAGTTTCTGTAACTGAGGATTAGGAGTCCTTCGGGTCAAAATTACCTGCTGAGTCGATACTGATGTTGGTTTTTGTTTTTTTCTGGTCAAGCGGCAATAATTCCTGTTTTTGTGTTATTTTGCAGATTTTGAGTTACTATTCAAGACAGTATTTTTGTATTAGCCGGAGCAGAGTAAAGGAAAAAACTGTCCTCAGTGGGAGAAAACCCTACCGAAAACAGAGGATAATCCTACCCACCTTGGGCGTGAAAATATTTAAAATTAGCTAGTGTCAGTTCTTAGTTCCTTGGTCGTAGTCCCTAGGTAAAATTGACATTATGTTTTGTGGATATTTGTTTATTTTTTGAGGAAGCGGTTTCACAATGAATAAAATTCGGGTTGCTCTGATCGAAGATCATGAATTAACGAGAGTAGGATTGAGAACAGCACTGCAACAGCGTAGCGAGATCGATTTAGTCGGTGAGGCTGCAAATGCTACTGAAGGGATGAAAATTTTAGCAGAACAGAGACCCGATATTGGGATTGTCGATATTGGTTTACCCGATATGGATGGAATTGAGTTAACTAGAAAGTTTAAAGAATCTCAGCAAAATACTGAAGCAAATGTTACAAAAATTCTGATTCTGACGTTGCAAGATAATGAAGATTCAGTGTTAGCAGCATTTGCGGCTGGTGCTGACTCTTATTGTATGAAGAATATCAGTTTTGATCGCCTTCTCGAAGCGCTGAAGACGACGAAAGAAGGTAATGCTTGGATCGATCCGGCGATCGCGAAAATTGTCCTCTCTCAAGCACAAAAGCCCGTTCCTGAAAGCGAACCTCCTGTAACTAACAAAACAGTTAAAATCAATGCTGCTGAACCAGAGTACAGTCAATTAATCGAAGCTTATCCTCTAACTGAACGCGAATTGGAAGTTTTGCAACTAATCGTTGAAGGTTGTAGCAATGCTGAAATTGCGGAGAAGCTTTTTATCACGGTAGGAACTGTGAAAACTCACGTCCGTAATATTTTAAACAAGCTTTGCGCTGATGACCGTACCCAAGCTGCTGTACGCGCTCTCCGTTCTGGTTTAGTTGGTTAAGAACCTCCCCACCTCACTTTTACTTGAAGGTGGGTATTATTTAGCTCTCCTCAGCAGAAAAAACTAAATTTTTGGCAATAATTTGCTTCGGAAACGATCTCGTTGTCTTGACAAAAAAGTTAAAATGTGCTTCTCAATCAAGACAGCGAAAACCTCAGCCTAAATTTTAGAAGTAGTTTACCAGTGAGCAAAAATAAATAAATCAGCGCGCAAAGTAGGTAAATTTTTGATAATCTAGTTGGTTGTAGTCAGAAATCAAATTTCGAGTCAGTTGAAGTAGGTGACGACAGAACCAAAATCTTCGATTACGGTTAGATGAACAAAACTGTATCGAGTGCAACTCAGACTGCAAAAGAGTTGCCCGAAAATAAAGATGTAGGCGAAAAAAGCAATCTCGAAAGTTTTTATTCAATTGGAAGAGTGAGCAAATGAGTCAGGCAAGCGATCGCAAACTCAAACTAATGGTAGTGGATGACGAGCCTGACAATTTAGATCTGCTCTATCGTACTTTCCGACGCGAGTTTAAAGTTTTTAAAGCAGACGGTGCGCTGAAAGCTTTAGAACTTCTTGACACCGAAGGTGAAATGGCAGTAATTATTTCTGACCAGAGAATGCCGCTCATGAATGGTACAGAATTGTTGGGTAAAACCGTCGCACGTTTTCCCGAGACAATTCGCATTCTGTTAACTGGGTATACCGATGTGGAAGACCTAGTGGAAGCAATTAACTCTGGTAAAGTATTTAAATACATTACCAAGCCTTGGAACCCAGAAAAACTCAAAGAAGTTGTGCAACAAGCGGCGGAAACCTACCAAGTGCTGAAAGCGAGAACGAATGAACTGCGCCGCGCCCTGAGACAAGAAGAATTACTGAATGCGATCACCAGTGCAATTCGCGAATCCCTAGATTATCGCAGTATGTTACAAACGATAGTCAATAGTATTGGGGAAAATTTTCAAGCGACTGGAGGCATCCTGAAGGCAGTAGAAGAGGGTGTTTTTGTCTCTGACAATTTCTTATATCAAAAAACAGCGATCGCCGATGACGAAGGTGAAGCTGAGTTGCAAGTTGCTGATTTTGACTCGCTGATGGCAGAAGTCTTAGCCAACTGCCAAACCCAGACAGCTACCCAAGAAACTAGCTCAGGAAACGATCCCGGCGATCGCTGGTATCTCTTGGCTGTACCTCTGATTGTCCAGCAAGAACCCTTAGCAGTGCTAACTCTCTATCAGCGTAGCAGTGTTAATCCTTGGCAAAACGCCGACGTAGTGCTACTGCAAGCCGTCGCCGAACAAGCCGCTTTAGCAGTTTCTCAGGCAAAACTTTATCAGCGCACCAAAACCCTCGCCGAACAAATGCGAGCCGAGTTAGAAGTAGCGCGACAAATCCAACACAATTTACTCAGACAAACTTTACCTGAAGTCACAGGAGTGCGCTTGCAAGCAAGCTGCTATCCGGCTCGAGCCGTGGGAGGCGATTTTTTTGAAGTTTATCTACATCCTCAAGGGGATGTCTGGCTAGCCGTAGGAGATGTTTCCGGAAAAGGAGTTCCTGCGGCTTTATTTATGGCAAGTGCTATCAGTATTTTGCGACGAGAACTCGCTCAAGAAACTTCCCCGGAACCAGATGTGGTGATGCAAAATCTCAACCGCACGATGAATGATGATTTATTTAGTAACAACTGCTTTATTACGATGGTCTTGGCACGATATCGTCCCGAAACCAAGGAGTTAGTTTATGCCAATGCAGGTCATATTTATCCGATGGTTTGGTCTCACCGCTTGCTTGTGGAACAACAAACCACCACCGAGCCAGAAACCACAGTGACACCAAATTATCTCAAAACCCGTGGCGTTCCGGTCGGAATTTTGCCAAACTGGAAAGCAAAAGCAGGAAATTTAACCTTGGAATCAGGATCAACTTTCCTTTTAACCAGTGATGGAATTACAGAAGCTACTTTGACTAAGGAGATGAAGCAGGTATCCGGTGGGACAAATTCAGATCGACAAAGCTCTAGTTCGATGCTCAATCAAGAAGGTCTTTGGCAATTGATTCTTCAACAGCAAAATCCGTTCGATCTCAATCATCTGTTGACTCGCGTTCGCGAGTACACGAACAAAATTCAGGAAGACGACCAAACTATTCTTTCTCTGGAGGTTCTGTAATCGATGAGAACAGAACTACACATCCCAAGCGACCTTAAGTTTCTCACGATCGTTGAGCGCTGGTTGCTTGACTGTCTAGAAATCGAGCTAGGTGAGTCTGTAGATTGGCCTCGTCAATCGAATCGCTTACGCTTGGCACTCGTGGAAGCTTACTCGAATGTTGTGCGTCATGCTCACAAAAATCAACCCAATTTACCTGTGTTGCTGCGTCTGGAACTGAAAGAGCGTGACATTGCTTTAGAAATTTGGGATCATGGCAAGGGGTTCGATCTCTCAACTTATTTGCCACCACAACCAGATGATAAGCAAGAAAGCGGCTATGGGTGGCTGATTATGAATCGGCTGATGGACCGGGTGGAATATCGCTTACAGGTAAATGGTCGTAATTGCCTAAAGTTGGAAACCAGTTTACCGGAAATGAAAAAAAGTTGAGTTGGGATGGTTGGCGATCGCTGTTTATCTTTTACTGCTTAGTCGGCAGCAGCGATCGCTCCATTTCTCGCTCTTTTCTTGACTCTGTTTCTCTAGCTCGCTTGGCGAAATTATTTCTTGCCGCATTTGTTTTGCCAAAAAGCTAATTACGTGGGTCGGTAAAAATCTTAACGTCGCAGATTCAGTAATTCTTGGGGAGACGCTAGCAGCTTGATTTCTACAACCCGGATTTGTCGTTCTGAGTTGAGAACAAAAGACCAAGCCACATTAACGCTAAAGTAGGAAGTCTTGACAACACCAGAAACTTTCAGTTTAATTTGATTATCTTCGGTATGTTCGAGTATACCTTGCTGAGGAGAAAGCGTCATCCCCGTCGCTTCTGCTGCCAAATATGCAGCAATATCTGGTGCAGCGATCGCCGATTCAAAAGGCGGGTACATCACACCATCAGCCGCAAATAATGCCGCAGTCCCCTCAAAATCTCCAGCATTCAAAGTAGTAAAATAATCGGCAATGACTGAATTAGTAGTATCTTCGATTGTTAAATAATTAGCATCAGCATTCAATTTAGCAAGTTTCATTAGCTATGTTCCTACATTTCTGTTTTTAGTATTTAACAAAAGTGCCAAAAATGACCTGCCCTTTTAGAGAGATTTTTCTCAATCGCAGGGGTAATCTAAATCATTTAATTAATTAAGAAAAAGTGAAATAATTCCCAAAACTTAGCTAAATCTCTTTCTTAAGGAAGTAGTCTTACGATACAATAATACTTACGATTGATAGTCTCAATGATTATTACCAGCAATCAGATCAAAAACCAAGCTAAATCTTTAGGTTTTCATCAAGTAGGAATTGCCTCAATCGACGCTAGCCCAGAAGATTCAGCGACAGAACATCTTCAAGCTTGGTTAGCATTAGGTTATCAAGCAGATATGGCATGGATGGCAAATCCAAAACGCTTCGATATTCGCGCTTGTTTACCAGAAGTGCAGTCAGTTATTTGTGTGGCACTCAATTACTACACTCCTCAGCAACGTTCCCCAGGTAGAGAATATGCCAAAATCTCCCGTTATGGGTGGGGAAGAGATTATCACAAAGTGATGCAAAAAAAACTCAAAGCGCTGACAAAATGGTTAGAAAATCAAGGAGAAGGTATCAAAGCGCGTTACTATGCTGATACTGGACCCGTACAAGATAAAGTTTGGGCGCAACGTGCAGGCATTGGTTGGATTGGGAAAAATGGTAACGTCATTACGAGAAAGTATGGTAGCTGGGTATTTTTAGGAGAAATCTTAACTAATTTAGTTTTTACCCCAGACTCACCTCATACAGAACATTGTGGTACTTGTACTCGTTGTCTCGAAGCTTGTCCGACAAAGGCAATTACCAAACCCTTTGTTGTCGATGCCAATCGCTGTATTGCTTATCATACCATTGAGAATCGCGCCGCAGAATTACCACGTGCGATCGCCACAAAATTAGATGGTTGGGTAGCAGGTTGCGACATTTGTCAAGATGTTTGTCCCTGGAATCAACGTTTTGCTCAAGAAACTGATGTTACTGAATTTCAGCCTTATCCCGAAAATATTGCCCCAAAACTCACCGAATTAGCCCAAATATCTGAAGAGGAATGGAATCGTCGTTTTCCTGCTTCAGCGTTACGCAGAATCAAACCTGAGATGCTCCGCAGAAATGCTCGTGCTAATCTAGAAAAATAACCAAAAAATCGAGCCATATTTGCTTCTTCGAGCCTAATTTTTGTTGATTTGCTGGTTAAACATATTTGATTGTTCTGTTCCAGATAAATTCAGCTAAAATTAAATTTGAATTCTAGAGAAATATCAATCAAATCCGGTTAATAAGTAATCTAGCGAGCAAACTTGTTTTGAGTTTAAAAGCGTTAGTAACTTTTCTGCAAGTAGTCAAACAGATGCTCAAAGTCCCGTAACGCTTGGATCTCGTTAGGAGATGGCGTAGCGTTGACTTGACTTTAACTATCTTTCTTTGGCGATCGTTGTTCAAAATAATTAAATTAGGGTTGAAAATTTCGATTTCATCTTCTTTATAAATTAGCTTAATACCTCAGCAAAATTAATTAGCAAACTAAAATAAATGACAGTTACAGTAATTGTTTTTGATTTTGATGGCACAATCGCCAATACTCGTGAAACTTTTGTCAAAATTTTAAATAATTTGTCAGGAGAATTTGGCTATCAACCAGTTAGCGAAGCCGAAGCTTTACAAATGAAAGACTTAAGTTCGAGAGAAATAATTAAACAATCACAAATCTCTTTAGTAAAAATTCCTTTACTTTTGCGCCGAGCCAAACTAGAGTTAACTAAAGAAATTATTAGATTAGAACCCGTAGAGGGAATGACAGAAACAGTCAGAGAACTTAGTCAACAAGGTTATCAATTAGGAATTATCACTTCTAATCTCAAAGAAAATGTAGTTAAGTTTTTAAACAATAATAACTTAGAAAATAAGTTTAACTTCATTTATTCAGGAACAACCTTTTTTGGTAAAGATAAAGTCATCAATAAATTGTTAAAGCAATATCAGCTACAACCAGGAGATGTTGTTTATGTCGGAGATGAAACTAGAGATATCGAAGCTGCTAAAAAAAGTGGGATTCAAGTGATTGCTGTGACTTGGGGATTTAATTCCGAATTAGTTTTGGCAGAATATAAACCAGACTGTTTAGTAAGGGAACCGAAAGCATTGCTAGAAGCAGTGCAAAATTTACCCAAAAAATAACCCTGTCGTGAGGTTTAGTCACTCAAGACAGGGTGAAATAATTAACTGTCAAAGTTGGGACTTTGGACAGAAAAACTTGTAATTCTTCAGTCAAACTTTTGTGACCAAAAAAGACTTATAACTGCTTAGATTCGTCAATAGTATCAGAATAATCTGGACGAGGAGCAGTCAAAGCCTCCCAAGCAGCCATAGCCGCATCATTTAAGCGATCGCCAAAAGTAGATATTTCCTTAACCAGCTTTTCCCAATTTTGCTCCGCATCCATTTGCATCAACTTAATTGAATATTCAATGCGTTCTGAATCGAACAAATTCATTTGTTCCACCTCTTGACGCGCTGTGCGTATAGCTTCGAGGTACTTTTCCACCGTCACTTCACTAGCTTTTTCCGCGTCAGCTTGCATTTGCTGCGCTTGTAGCTGCGCCTTTCTCTTAATCGCTTCAATGAGCGCCATCGTCTCATTTTTCGCCTCTTCAGTTGCTTCCGGCATTTCCCGTCTGACTATCTCTTGAGTTTCGGGGCTAATATCCAGAGGTGCAAGCGCTTGTTCTTTCGGGACTCTGGGGTCAGTAGTCATATTTATTTCTCCTAATAATCGGTTTACTTACCTTGAAGTTAAGTTTAATCTAAGTCAAAATTTAAGTTTTGACGCTTCCAGACTCACATTTTATCGGTCTTTTTAGTTGCATGAGATGAGGAAGTCTGTACCTTATCAGGTACGGGTTACAACCCCCAAAACTCGATCTGTGTTTACCGAAGAGATAGTTTCCGGTTTAGTCTCTTTCTGAAGGAAGATTTTTTGGCGATCGCGCCAGCCTAACTCCCCAAACTCAACCACCAACAAAAGCGAAAATAGGAATTAACTGTTCCGTTGAGTAAAATAAACCAACAGATTGAATTGAATCTGGTTAAAACCGAGTTAATCGAAACCACTAGCTAAAACACTAGAAACAAGACAGAATCACCAATCTAGCTTTCCGCTTTACCAGTAGGGAACGGATCGATCTACCAAGCTAATCTTAAGTCTCAAAAAAATGAGTAGTGCAAGGAAAAAATCATTAAAATCGCGACAACTCTTAAGCGGACAAAATATCGTCTATGCCGGAATCGCCTGGGGAGTAATCTCATTATTATTCTTTTTACTGTTTAGTATTCCCGTCCCTGGAGAAGAAATTCCCCTGTGGTACTCTCTAGGAACTTATCTTCTTGAAAGTCTACCTTTTCTTTTAGGTGCATGGCTTTGTTACCGTAATTGGCGTAGTCCCCAAATCGCTAGCGGGCGTAACGTCTGGCTAGGTATGGGATTAGGAATGCTTTGTTTTTTTATCGGTAACTTTATTTTCGGGATTTGGGAACTTTATTGGGGACTCGATCCTGATGTTTCGCCAGCAGACTTGTTTTATCTCGCATTTTATGCGTTCGTCGGTTGGGGAATGTTTCTCGCGGTACTTCCCAGACGCTTAAATTTAGAAATGTCTCAGTGGATTGCGATCGCGGCGATCGCTGCTGTGGGTATTCTCTTTTCTATCTGGGTAACACTAGCGACACCGAACGATTTAGAAGCAGTTGAAAACATTCCTTCTGCAACAACTGAGGAGATAACTCAACCTGCTACAACCGATCCCGAAAATGCGGCTACCCCAGCGCCAACCGTAGAAGCTGAAGAAACATCAGAACAAGAGCTTCCTGAATGGCTAGTAAAAATGGATAATTTCCTCAGTAAGTTTTCTCGACCAGTTAATTTCTTCTATATTGTTGGTGATGTAATTTTTCTAATTATTGCCAGTGCTTTGTTACTAGCTTTTTGGGGCGGACGTTTTGCCCAATCTTGGCGGATGATCGCCGCCGCAGCTTTTTCTTTGTATATTGCTGATATGTGGTTTAAGTATGCAGCAACTTTATCCGCAGAATACGAAAGTGGTTCATTATTAGAAGTATTTTTTATTTTTTGTGGCATACTTTTTGCGATGGGTGCTGCTTTAGAATACGATGTTTCGAGTCGCCCCACTAGAAGCAGACGCAGAAGAGGCGGTTAGCTTCAGTTAGCAGTTATCAGTTAGCAGTTAGCAGTTATCAGTTAGCAGTTAGCAGTTAGCAGTCATCAGTTAGCAGTCATCAGTTAGCAGTTAGCAGTTAGCAGTTAGCAGTTAGCAGTCATCAGTTAGCAGTCAGCAGTCAGCAGTTATCAGTTTATCCCCTAATTCCTCCTTGTCTCCCCCCTCCTCCCAATTCCAACCTCGACTACCAACCACCCACTACCCACTGGTAACTGGTAACTGGTAACTGTTCACTGAAAACCCCAATCCCCATAAGGAGAAAACAATGTCAGAAAAAAGCTTTTGGGATGATTATGTAACTTCGGCTTTACGCACCTCTTGGCAACCTGCGGCTTTCATCCCGAAAAAACCGCCCAATTTAGCTCCTGACGAGAATATTATCGATTGGTGTCGCATCGGTCAACAAAACGAGGCAGATTCAATTAATCTTTTTCAAGCAGCTTCTCGTGTCGCGACATCTCAAGGTTGGCAAATTTTTGCTCCCCTTTGGTTACAAGATGAAATGCGACATTCGGAGGCTTTTCATCGGATGGGTGCTTATTTAGGTTTACCCGATCGCTGGGTTGATTCTTTCCTCCCCAGTGCAGAAGTTGTGCAAATGCGCGATAACTTTTATCGTCGTTTATTCACCAGTGAACTTCACGTTTGGGCAGCTTTAGCAATTGACGAATGGAATACGCAGCGCGAATATTTAGAAGACGGAGTAGCGGATTTTGAAGCTTATGGTTTAAGCAAAATCATGAGACTACTGAGTAGAGACGAAACTCGCCATCATGTTTTTGCTTTAAAAGCACTGTCAACTCATCCTGACAGACAAGCCGCCAAAGCTGCGGTAACAGAAGTAGTAGCGATCGCCTCTAACACCGACACCTTCCAACAATTTCTCTTCGATCAGTGGGATGTAGCCAATGCCAAACGTACTCCTGGCAATGCTTTGGATGTAATTATGCAAACTTTAGATCCAGAAGGATAAGTTTCTTTGTCGGAGCGATCGCCAAATGAGCGATCGGCGCGAAAATAGATCGATCGCTTAGGTAAAAGTAAAATATGGGAGAACAAAAAAAGATTGGCATCCTTACCAGTGGCGGTGACTGTGCCGGGTTAAATGCCATTATCCGGGCTGTAGTCCACCGCGCGGTAGGTTCTTATGGTTGGAAAGTAGTGGGCATTTGTCGCGCCACTCACGGCTTAATGAGTCGTCCCCCAGAAATTATGAGCTTAGATATTGATAAAGTCGATCCCTTACTCACGATGGGAGGAACAGTATTAGGGACGACAAATAAAGGAAATCCTTTTGCTTTTCCGATGACTAACGGGAAAGAAAGCGATCGCTCCGAAGAAATTATCGAGGGCTACCATACTTTAGGCTTAGATGCTCTCATCGGTATTGGTGGAGATGGCAGTTTAGCGATTCTCCACCGTCTCGCCCAGCAAGGAAACATGAATTTAGTTGCGATTCCGAAAACTATTGATAATGACGTTGGGAGTACCGAATATTCCACAGGATTTGATACCGCCGTAAATATCGCCACAGAAGCACTCGATCGGCTTCACTTTACCGCCGCTAGTCACAACCGCGTGATGATTTTAGAAGTAATGGGACGAGATGCGGGACATATTGCCCTGAATGCGGGAATTGCTGGTGGCGCACATATCATCTTGATCCCCGAAAATCCTTACACCATCGAGCGTATCTGTCACAAAATCAAAGAACGTCAAGCATTAGGATTAAATTTCTCAATTCTAATTGTCTCCGAGGCAGTGTGTACCGAAAATGGGGAAACTATCACCAAAATGGAACAATTTGGCGAATCTCGTTTAGGCGGAATCGGTCAATATCTCGCGAAACGGATTGCTGATTGTAGCGGCGCGGAAACCAGAGTCACAGTCTTGGGTCATGTTCAACGAGGTGGGATTCCTTCTCCCCTCGATCGCTTACTTGGTTCTTCTTTTGGTGTCGCGGCGGTAGACTTAATTGCTGAGGGTAAGTATGGACAAATGGTAACTTGGCAAAATCGTCAAGTTAGAAGTGTACCTATTGCCGAAGCGATTAAGACTTATCGAGCCGTAGACCCCGATGATACCCTAATCAAAACCGCCAGAGGTTTAGGTATTTGTTTGGGTAACTGATCAATAATCAAGCGCAGGTTGGGTTTTGCTTTCTACCTGCGCTAGAGAAATGTTGAGAATTATTTGAAAAAATGGCAGAACAACAACAATTACCTCCCACTACAGCAATTCAGGAAGACGAAGCTTTAAGAGCAAATACTGAAGAATGGTATGAATATCCGATCAAAGTACAACCTCACCACACTGATTATGCCGGAATAGTTTGGCACGGTAGCTATCTTACCTGGATGGAAGCTGCGCTCTGCTATACTGTTAATCATCAAAGTTACACAAAAAAGCACATAAGGATTGAGTGATAAATGAGTGACACAATCAAGCCTTCAGAAGTATACAAAGACGGTAGTTACAAGATTCCACATCTAGTATCAGAGGCGAATGAACGCATCAAACGACTAGGCGAATATGGTAGTTACGCGACTATCAGCATCAAAAAAGGTTCATTAGAGATTCAATTCAACCACCCGACTATCATCGGAGCCAACGGCAAAGCTAAGCGCCAGTCAGTTCGGAACAGTTGGGGTGGTGCTAATACCCCCATCAACAGCCGTCACCTGGTGGAAGCCGAATCAGTAGCCACCAAAATTACCCAAGCCTTAACATCAGGTACTTACAGCGATGAATGGAAGGATGAGTTAATCGGACGTAAGCCGAAGACACGCCAACACTCAGCGACCGCATCAACCACCGAACAAAAGCTGACTTTTCATGATGCCTGGGAGGTAATTAACCGCGACTGGGAAGGACGGAAGGTAAAACTGAAAAACCCCTATTCAGCCTATCAAATGCAATTTAGGCTTTTTGAGTGTTGGCAAGACAGAGGTGATGAAATTACGCTAAGAACTTTACAGCAATGGATAGACAACACTGGGGCAAAAGGAACCCCAGTTAAACGCCATCTCAACGTTTTAAAGCGCGTTGCTCCATTAATTGAATTGGAAGCTAAATATTTAACTTGGATAGACGACACAATCCAGAACGTATCAGTTGAAGAACGAAATGACCATTTACCAACCGATGAAGAGATAGAAAATGCCTGGAATAACATTTACAAAAAAAGCGTCACAAATGGAAGGGAAAAGCCAAAAAAAGTTCAGAATAGCAAAAGCCTCAGATTCTATGGCATCCTTGCTATTTACGGCTTACGAATACATGAAGCCTTCTCAATTATGAACTGGGATAACCCAGTAATAATTCGTAATGGTGAGTTTATCGTAGTAAATAATGATAGCGATGATGACCCAACAGAAAAGATTAAATATCAAGGTAATGACAAGATAATTCCTGCAATTAATGACCCCAACAACACTGAGAAAATCTTAGCAATTGAAAAAGGTAAAACAGGTAAACGTCTAGCGTTACCATTCATGCCTAAAGGTAAAGATTGGTTTGAAACTTTCGACTTAATAAATAAACCATACAGTGAGGTTCTGCCGCATTACAAAAACCCTCTCTGTCGAAATAAGCGTGGATATGCAGGAAGTAATCTTTTTGGAAAATGGCTAAGAGAAAAGAAAGTAGGCTTCACCGCCCATAAGCTACGCCACGCCTGTAACATCAGAATGCACCAAGCGGGCTTAAACCACCTCGCAATCGCCAACAGTCTTGGTCACACAGTAGCGATGAACCAAAGCACCTATCTTCGTTTTCAAGGTCAAGAAAGCAAACTAGAAGGTTTACAATCAGCGTTGAATGACCTACGGGGTAAGGAAAATGAGGTTCAAGCCTTGAGGGCTGAAAACGGACGGTTAAAAGCAGAAAACGAACAACTAAAACTACAGTTACAACGTTACGAACTAGAACGGAACTATACCGGAGCAAATAACTGCA
>JAWQFW010000102.1:10130-16660 GCA_035968095.1 Oscillatoria sp. PMC 1068.18 | reverse complement strand
GGGGACTGGGGATTGGGGACTGGGAAGGAGGAATTGGAGGAATTGGAGGAATTGGAGGAATTGGAGGAAACGAGGCAGTTGATGTTGATCGTATTTACCACTCTTGTCGGCGTAGCCATCGCTAATTCGTAATACTCCCAACACTCCCAACACTCCCAACACTCCCAATACCTCCCACACTCTTCTTTTGGAAACTGGGAAACTGGGAAGAGATGGTTTTTAACTGATCGGCGATCGCTGATTAGTTATTAAGAGAAATTGGAGACAAGGAGAATAAACTGCTGATTCTTGAGTGAAGTTAATTTCTAATACCCCAATTCTGATTCTTTTTGAGAGTTGACATCCTCACCAGGCTAAAGCCACGGTGATTCCTAAACCGTGCGCTAACGCGCCCCGCTTCGCTAACACGATTTAGGTTTCTGTTTCTTTGCAACTGCCTCCACTCTTCAAGAGTTTTCTGGTCTTACATTCGCTCCACAGACTATCCCCGCAAGTCCTGCGGTTTTTATGTGTTGAAGTCTCTTGTTGAGAATTCTTGTACTGGTTTGATTCTAGGGGTGGACTACCCATTGCCCTGTCATCTTTTCCCGGTCTACCGAATTTTCCTCGCCGTTGCTGCGTTGAGCAAGCTTTGGTGTTAGGCTGTATGTCTCCTTCGTCGCGGGCGGGTCAGTGACCAATTCAATCCTACAACAAAGCCGTCCTAGAAGGACGAGGTTTCAGACCCAATTTTCTTGATGAGATTACGTTCGGGATCGCCAAAAAAAGCTGGTTTAGAGGTAGTGGCGGTTTGGGTGAGTGGTGCTACTCCCCATTCTTGGGCGAGATTTTGTAAAAGTTGGTCTTGTTGGGCGCGAAATTCTACGAGGGAACCACCTTGATTGAGAATGGCGAACCAAACTTGACCGCGATCGCGTGTCGGCATTACTCCGACTAGGGCGCTAACTGCATTCAGGGTTCCAGTTTTGACGGCTGTACCATTCGGAATTTTCCGGGCGATCATTGTGCCTTTTTTGTCTTTACCAGCAACGGGAAAAAGCTCGGTAACTCCGATGGGTTGAGATTTCAACTTGTTGTCGATAGCAATCAGCATTGCTACGGAAGCGCGGGGAGAGATTCGGTTTTCTACTCCTAAACCAGAACCATTGATTAACTGAATTTCATTTTCGGGTACGTCCGCAGCTTGAGCGGCTAATTGAGAGACAACGTTTGCACCTCCGACTAAATCAGCCAACATTTGCGCGATGTGATTATTACTGTAGACATTCATCTGTTTGAGAATTTGGGTCAAATCCATTGACTGATGACGAAAAAGTAACTTCGCATTTTCCGGAAAATTTGGTTGTACTTTAATTGAAGTGGCGATCGCTATTTGAGGACGAGGAGTTCCTTTCGGCATCAAAGCGTGTTGAATAACTATTCCTCGGTTCCAGGTGGCAGAATTCAAGCCTTGACGTAGCTGTTGCGCGGCGATCTGGGGGTTACTTTCGTAGTTCATGAAAAAATTGGGGGTAACGACTAAATTGCCCGTCACCTTGCGAATACCCATTTTATTTAAAGCATTACCAACCGCGATCGCTTCTTCCCAAACAAACAAAGGATCGCCACTACCGCTAAAGATCAAATCTCCTTGTAAAACACCATTCTTAATTTCTCCGGTACTATAGATCCCGGTTTCAAAGCGATGTTCCGGACTCCATTTTTCCAAAGAAGCCAGCGTCGTCGCAATTTTGGTAATCGAAGCCGCCGAAATAGGTACAGTTCCTTGATGAGTTCCTAATTTAGTTATCTCCGACTGGAGCCAAATTCCTTGATTTCCCGGAGGTAATCCTTTAGCGGCTAAATTCTTTAAATATTGTTGCAAAATCTTTTCCGCCTCTGGATCTGGTTCAGGAGGTAGAGTAAACACAGCAGCATTCTGCCAGTTAGAAAGCTGGATAGTTCCTAAATTAGCTGGTTGTCCAAAAACTTTAAATGATAAGCCGACTAAACTAAAAGCAATTCCTTCGAGCATAACTAATTTCCTCCACCGGGCTTAATTTTAAATAGCATCGTGACCTAATGACAATTGATCTTATTGGGGATTAGGGATTAGGGACTGGTGATTGGGAGTATGGTCGGAATTGGGAGTATGGTCGGAATTGGGAGTGTGGTCAGTGTGGTCAGTTTTGGGAATTACCAGCTATAGTTTTACCAACATTTACTCTCCCAACTCCCCCGTGTCCTCCAATTCTCCCTTGTCTTCCCAGTCCCCAGTCCCCAGACTCCTGACATTTTACAAGCGACAAGTGACAAATAACTAATGTTAAGTTTCTTGAGTCTGGTAAAATCTTGAAGGCTTCTATCTATTTGATCAATGGGATCGACTCGCGCAAAAATTGCAGTTGACGCTATGGGAGGAGACTATGCTCCCGGCGAAATCGTTGCTGGAGCGCTTAGAGCCTCCGAAGAGCTTGATGTAGAGGTTTTGTTGGTGGGCGCTCCTCAACAGATCGAATCCTCGCTCAAGCAGCACACCAGTTCTCATCAGTTAGAAATAGTTCCGGCTGAGGGTTTAATTTCTATGCACGAAGAGCCTTTAACAGGCATTCGACGCAAACCCAAAGCTTCCATTAATGTCGCAATGGATTTAGTCAAGCAGAAGCGAGCAGAAGCGGTAGTTTCCGCAGGTCACTCTGGGGCTGCTATGGCTGCTGCATTGCTTCGCCTCGGTCGCCTGAAAGGAATCGATCGTCCGGCAATTGGGGCTGTGTTTCCGACCTTACGAGCAGGTAAGTCGGTGATCGTTCTTGATGTCGGGGCTAACGTTGACTGTCGTCCAAAATTTTTGGAACAGTTCGCGCTGATGGGAACTGTTTATAGTAAGTACGTGATGGGTGTTGAGGAACCGAAAGTAGGGTTACTCAATATTGGAGAGGAAGCTTCCAAAGGCAATGAATTAGCTCTCCGCACGTACCAGCTACTAGAAGAAAATGACCAAATTCCTTTTACTGGTAATGCCGAGGGCAGAGATATGCTTTCAGGTAACTTCGACGTAATTGTCTGTGACGGTTTCGTCGGGAATGTGGTGCTGAAGTTTGCTGAAGCAATTGGGGATGTTCTCTTGCAAATTGTGCGGGAAGAATTGCCTCAAGGGATTCGAGGTAAGTTAGGCAGTGCTTTGCTGGAACCGAATTTAAAGCGGCTGAAGCAGCGTATTGACCACGCGGAACACGGAGGTGCTTTGCTCTTAGGTGTTGCCGGAGTTTGTATTATCAGCCACGGCTCTTCTCAAGCTCCAACAATTTATAATGCTATCCGCCTCGCGAAAGAAGCGATAGATAATCGGGTACTAGAGCGCATTCAGACTTATTACAACAGCTTGAGTGGCTCAAAAACTGCCAAATCTGGTCAACAGTTGCCTGATAGTTAAGGAGACGGTATTGAACAAGATCCGCCGTAGTCCTAGCAAACCTGCTGTTAGGGCTGCGGCAACTAGGTGGGTTGATGTTAAAACCAGTTTGCGGTGATTATTTCCAAGGTAGCTCATAGAGCAAGGGAGAAAAGTGTTGAAACAGACAGGGGTGGGTGTAGCGATCGCCGGAGTGGGTTCGGCAACGGGTAATTTAATTCTTGATAATCACCATCTCAGCCAAATGGTGGAAACGAGCGATGAGTGGATTTCTACTCGTACCGGGATTAAAGAAAGACGTTTGGTAAATAGCGATGGCTGCGCCGACCTTGCCGTAGGCTCGTTGGCGGAAATGGCGGCTCAAGCAGCGCAAGCGGCTTTGAACATGGCGGAAATTTCGGCAACTGATGTGGATTTGATTATTCTGGCAACTTCTACGCCGGATGATTTGTTCGGTACTGCTTGTCAAATTCAAACTTTGATCGGCGCTAATCAAGCGGTGGCTTTCGATCTGACGGCAGCTTGTTCGGGGTTTGTGTTTGGCTTGGTGACAGCCGCTCAATTTATTCGTACGGGTGTTTATCAAAATGTTTTGCTCATCGGAGCCGATATTCTCTCTCGTTGGGTGGATTGGTCCGATCGCGGTAGTTGTATTTTATTTGGTGATGGTGCTGGGGCAGTTGTTCTACAAGCTAATTCAGTAGATCGTTTACTCGGTTTTGAACTGCGTAGCGACGGTAGCCAAAATAATTGTCTGAATCTGGGTTACGAATCACAGCCCCAGACTCTTCTCAAGGATATTACTGTTGGTTCTGGTGGTTATCAGCAAATTACGATGAATGGGCGAGAAATTTACCGCTTTGCTGTGGCTAAAGTCCCAGAAGTAATCGAAAAAGCTCTGTATCGAGCGAATCTTTTGACTGAGAATATAGATTGGTTGCTTTTACATCAAGCTAACCAAAGGATTATGAATGCAGTTGCTCAAAGGCTGAAGCTAGCCCCGGAAAAAATTATTAGTAATTTGGCTAAATATGGTAACACCTCTGCTGCTTCGATTCCTCTTGCTCTTGATGAGGCTGTACGCGCAGGGAAAATTCAATCGGGAGATGTAATTGCGACTTCTGGTTTTGGGGCAGGTTTGACTTGGGGAGCAGCCATTTTACGTTGGGGTAAATAAAAGCAATTTGGCACTAACTTTTTCCTCTTTAATTATCAATTATTAACGACAAATTAGAAATTACAAATGACAAAGACAGCATGGGTATTTCCCGGACAGGGTTCGCAAACAGTGGGTATGCAAGGAGATTTGCTTGAAATTCCGGCTGCGAAGCAGAAATTTGACCTCGCCGAACAAATTTTGGGTTGGTCTGTGGAGCAAGTTTGTCAAAGTGATTCAGAAAAGTTATCTCGTACTCTCTATACTCAGCCTTGTCTTTATGTAGTTGAATGCGCGATCGCCGATCTTTTGCGCGAAAATGGGCAAGTACCTGATTTGGTCGCTGGTCATAGTTTGGGTGAATATATTGCTCTTTATACGGCTCAGGTCTACGATTTTGAGGCAGGACTACGTTTAGTTAAGCGTCGTGCTGAATTGATGGATACTGCTTCGGGTGGCAAAATGGTCGCTTTGGTTGGTTTCGATCGCGAAAAATTACAACAAGTTATTGACAATACTGCTGGTGTTGTGCTAGCGAACGATAACAGCGAGGGACAAGTGGTAATTTCTGGTACGCCAAAGGCAGTGGATACAGTAGTTGAGCAGGTGAAAACTAAGCGTGCTGTAGCTTTGAAGGTTGGGGGCGCTTTCCACTCACCCCTGATGGCAACCGCCGCCGCCGAATTTGAAACTGAATTAGAGTCGGTGTCTTTCCAAGATGCTAAAATGCCTGTACTCTCAAATGTGGAACCAGTGCCGACTGTTGAGGCGACTGAGTTGAAAAATCGCTTAGTACGACAAATGACAGGTTCGGTACGCTGGCGCGAAATTATGCAGTACCTAGGCGCAGAAGGAATCGAAAAAGTTTTGGAAGTGGGTCCAGGAAAAGTCTTGACAGGATTGCTAAAACGTGCATATAAAGAAATTGAGTTAAAAAATGTTACGAATGTGACAGACGTGAAAAGCTGTTTCAGTCCTTAGTTAAATGGCGATCGCGACTAATTACATTTACTATGAGAAAATTTGGAGGTAGATAGCAAATGCCTGTCAATGACCAAATAATTAATTTTACCGACCTTGGTGTACTAGATCCTGATCTTACATCCAGAAACGACCGGATCGCGATCGCGCAACCAAACGATTTTTTTAGCTTCACACTTAATGAAGATAGCTTACTTAATTTAAGTTTAACTAATTTAAGTGATGCTGCTGGTGTAGAAATTATCATCGACAGCAGCAATAATGGGATAGTCGATGCTAACGAAATCCTCGACACTATCCAAACTGATAGCGGTGAAGATCTCACTCTAAATCTTTCCCTAACAGCCGATACCTATTTTATCAACGTTTTTGCACCTAATAACGACAGCGAAACTAACTACAACCTGTCTGTATCTGCTATTTCAGAAGAGAATACTCCACCGACAACTATTGGAATAGATGATCTAAACTTAGCAACAAATTCTCCAGCACAAACAATCAATCTATTTGACGTATTTTCCGACGCAGAAGACGCAAATACAGACTTAGTTTACGAAGTCCAAAATAATACAAACGAAACCTTATTTGCAACGACTCCAAGTATCGACGCAAATACAGGAAATCTCACCTTAGAATTCGCGGAAAATATCACAGGAAATGCGGAAATAACAATTCGCGCGACAGACACAGGGGATGAATTTGTCGAGACAACATTTAACGTCACAGTTAGCGAAGACACAACCAACACTCCACCGACAACTATTGGAATAGATGATCTAAACTTAGCAACAAATTCTCCAACACAAACAATCAATCTATTTGACATATTTTCCGACGCAGAAGATTTAAGCGAAGAGTTGGTGTATACAGTAACAAATACCAACGAAACCTTATTTACAACGACTCCAAGTATCGACGCAAATACAGGAAATCTCACCTTAGAATTCGCGGAAAATATCACAGGAAATGCGGAAATAACAATTCGCGCGACAGACACAGGGG
>JAWQFW010000102.1:0-10030 GCA_035968095.1 Oscillatoria sp. PMC 1068.18 | reverse complement strand
ATCGACGCAAATACAGGAAATCTCACCTTAGAATTTGCGGAAAATATCACAGGAAATGCGGAAATAACAATTCGCGCGACAGACACAGGGGATGAATTTGTCGAGACAACATTTAACGTCACAGTTAGCGAAGACACAACCAACACAATTCCGACAACAACAGGAATTCAAGATGTAAATGTAGTCGCGAATTCATCAGCGCAAACAATTAATTTATTTGCAGCATTCTCCGACGCAGAAGACGTAGATACAGAGTTAGTTTATACCGTACAAAGTAACAGCAATGGGACATTATTTGCAACGACTCCAACTATCGACGCAAATACAGGAAATCTCACCTTAGAATTTGCGGAAAATATCACAGGAAGTTCGACAATAACAATTCGCGCAACAGACACAGGAGGAGAGAGTGTCGAGACAACGTTTAATGTGATTGTAAATGAACTTCCGACAAACAACAATGCTCCAATTACGAGTAACGATACTGTCGAAACGTCAGTTAATTTTCCGAGAGTTTTCCTTGTAGAAGATTTACTTGCTAACGATATCGATCCTAACGGCGATCCTTTAACAATTACTAACCTAGGTAATGCAGTTAATGGAACCGTTGGTTTTGATAATAACCTAGATGTGTTGTTTACTCCAAATCCAGGTTTTGTTGGTCAGGCAAGTTTTATTTATACTGTGAGTGATGGTACAGGTGGAACAGATACAGCGACAGTTAATGTTAATGTGTTACCGAATGAAACACCTGTGGCTGGAGATGATAATGTTACTACTCGTCAAGATACACCAATTACGATTGCGAGTGCGAATTTATTAGCTAACGATACGGATGCTGATGGGGATACGCTGACGGTGACGGGAGTAAGTAACCCAACCAGAGGTACAGTTACTCTCAATAACGGTAATGTAGTTTATACTCCTGCACCTAATTTTCGGGGAGAAGCAAGGTTTGATTACACGATTAATGATGGTAAAGGTGCTAGGGATACAGGTAGAGTTAATGTTACTGTAACGGCAGGAGAGCCGATTCCGCCAGGATTAGGTGTCAATGATGATAATATTTTCTCGATTGGGGGAAATTCGAGTACAGAATTTGGGCTAAAGTTGACGCTTGCGGGGGTAGATGCAGCGATCGCTAATGAGGTAGGCTTAATTCAAGTCGATGCAGATGATGAGATTATTAGTGGTACAGAAAGAGTTGTCTTTTCCGCGTTAAATTCAGATGCTCAAGAGTTTTTGTTAGAACAAGAATTTACTGAAGATTTTAGTCGAATTTTAAGAGGATTTAATGGTGGTTCTCGTTTTGTTTTCTATCTTGTTCCGAACTCGACTACTGATAGTATTGGTGAAATTAGTCTCTCGAATGACCAAATAATTTTCGGTTCTACATTTGATGTTAGTGAAGCTTTTGAACAGTTACAAGTCAGTGACGAAGGTGCAGGTGTTTTTCAGTTAAGTTTTGAAGATATTGTCGGTGGTGAGGAAGAAGGAGAGCTTTACGGAGATTTGGTGCTGAATGTAGAATTAACTGATGAAGAAGTAAGCTCGGCTAATCTCCAAGCAACGAGAGAAGGTGAATTACTCGATCTTAGGGATTTTACCGGACAAGTAACTGCTAATATCGCTGCAACGGGTGATGCAGGGTTTAATAACCGAGGTGGTCTTTATTTGTTGGAAAATAGAGAAGGAGCAGTTTTGGATAGTGTCGGGAATACAATTCTTCCTGGGGAAGAAGGTTACGCTGAAGCTGCTTTAGCTCAAAGTGTGGTGGAATTTGATAATATCGATCCTGATGCACAACAACTTCAGGGAGGAGAGATATATGCACCTTATCTTCTCGCTGATGGAGATCCAAATCAAGCTTACTTCCCCTTTATTGACGCAAATTCAGACGGAGTTGACCACGTTCGCTCTTTGGGAGACAATATTTTTGCCTTTGAAGACCTCGAAGACGGTGGCGACTTGTCTTATGATGATTTTATCTTCCAAGTAAATGTGGAAACTGTTAGTTAAGATACAGTAATTTGTGGACGCAAGAGAACGAGAACCTTTAGTTAATTTGGTACTTTACCATTTGTTTAAATGGTCAGTGGTGAGTCCGATGTTGCACGTTTATTTTCGAGGGAAAATTTACGGTGCAGAAAAAGTACCTCAGTCGGGTGGTTTGGTGGTGGTAAGTAATCATGCGAGTTATTTCGATCCTCCAATTTTATCTAATTGTGTGGGTCGTCCGGTAGCTTTTATGGCTAAGGAAGAGTTATTTTCGGTTCCGGGGCTGAAGCAAGCGATCAAGTTGTACGGAGCTTACCCTGTGAAGCGTTCTAGCGCCGATCGCTCGGCAATTCGGGCGGCGATCGCGGCTTTGGAAAATCGCTGGGCTGTGGGGCTTTTTTTGCAGGGTACGCGCACTGATGATGGACGAATTACGGAACCAAAGTTAGGTGCAGCGACGATCGCCGCAAAAGCCCAAGTTCCCCTTTTACCTGTGTGTTTGTGGGGTACTGAGGGGATTTTAGAGTCGGGTGCGATTCCCAAACCAGTTCCGTTGACAATTCGGATAGGTGACGCGATCGCACCTCCAACAACGACAAAACGAGAACAAGTACAAGCAGTGACAGACAAATGTGCGACGATAATTAACGAAATGCACGAGTTGGGAAGGTAAAATAAAGCGATCGCCAACTGAGGAGAAAATCGTGACGGATGTGAAAACCAAGTTAGCTCAAGATCTAGCGAATGTCGAGTGGGGGGTGTTGACACCACACGCGAAACGGGATGCAATCATTGTAGTTTGCGAAGATTTGAATATCGTTGACGTGGGTGCGGCGATCGCGCAAGATGATGTAATTTCAGTTCAACATTGGATTAGCGAGCAATTAATTCAGAAACCAAATCCGGAACAATTAACCAGTTGGAATAATAGCCCTAGCAAGCAATTTAGCACATTGATCGTTCAACCCTTCGTTTTAGTCCAGGAAGCAACGCTAGAGAGTTAGCAGCAAGAGGTTTTGTGGGGAAAGTGGGGGAGGGCGATCGTTTTCGTGAATGAGTTAAGATTTAATCGATGATAATTAACCATGATTGAAAAACGAGCGAGCAGATGCAGCAACAAGGAATAGAGATTAGCTAGCTAAAGCAGCTTTATTCGGTTGTTTTTTTAGTATCTTTCTTTGCTGTTTCAAAGGCTAATACATCTTGTTCCTCTGCTTCCACATTGAATTCAACCCGACTCTGAAGGACAATTTCCTCAACAACCTTTACCCCGTGTCCTTCGGCAAGAACATTGTCAAATATTTCAACTAGCCTAGGTATATTAATAACCTCTTCTATGGATTCAATATATTTATTAACAATCGCTTTAATTTGATATTTTGCCTCAGCTTGACGAGTAATTTTATCCAATATCTTTTTGCTTGAGTCATTTGTTTTTACTACAAAGGTAATGGGATACCTTTGCACCTTATCTATGTCTAAAAAATACTTTCCTACATCAACAGTTTCTGTCACCTGAAAAAATCTCCCAAGGGGCTTCATAACAAAATCAATACCCCCATCGTTGGCGTTTGTTCGCCCTGTTTTGTATAGAATTAATGACTCTTCTATAAGTTCTTCGGGAGACCATCCCCAATAGATTCGTTGGTCTGCATAGTGCTGTTTAAGAACGGCAAAGCTTGCTATTTCAAATACACGTGCATCAACATTCGGGCGAAATAGACCTTTTATGAATTCAATTACCTTTTCTGGTGATTCTTCTTGAATACTTATTATTTCCTGACAATAAGTGATAAACTCTGAAAAAGCACTTTCTCTAGCCTGAACATAGGCATCAATTATTTCTTTGATTGTTGCTGCAAGATTTATGGTAATGTGCCCCAATTGAATAACAATCAAATTCTCGTTGATCCAGTACCTATTACTTTCTGTATCCCTGATAATAGGTAGGTATTCACAAGCATAAAAATATTTCTTAAATTCTTCATTCAAACGATGATTCAGAGCATGATTTTGTAACTTGCTACCAAATGGAAGTTCGCGCTGACGGCGGAGCAAATCACTGTACTTCGCGCCATCATAATCTGAATAGCCACCACTTCTATCAAAACCCTGATTTAGGTAATCTTCTACTAGCACATAAATTGCATAGTGATTAGCAAATCCTGCGCGTGACTTTGAGCCACGGTTAGCTGCTTTTGTTTTAATGTTCAGGTATTGAATAATCTCACTTTTTTTTAAGATTTCGTCACCGCAATTTTCAAAATTGCGATCGAGAATAGCAATTATTTTGTTTGTGAAATCATGCTGAGGAATTGACACTAAAAATATCTCCTGTTAGCTCTTCTCGTTTTACCTCATAACTATTTTTAATTTTGGTATTTTTCTTTGGTCTTTCCAGCCTTTCTCCTTTGTACTCATCAAATCCTAGAACACGACGCAAACCAATTTTTAGATATTTGTCTTGTGATTCAATACTGATAGTCTTACGATTTAATGCCTTAGCAACAGCAGCAGTAGTAAATGTTCCTGAAAATAGATCGATTACAGTATCCCCTTTATTACTGCTAGCACGAATTATTCTATCCAGTAGTGCTTCTGGTTTCTGGGAAGGATGGTCTTCGTATTCATTCATTCGATACCTAACTCTAGGAAAATTCCAAACATTGCCAGGAACTTTTTTTGTATTGTATGGCTTAGGAACCTTACGTCGGTAATCAATTAGTTTCCTCTTTGCGCCTGTCTTTGCTTCAACAAGTATCTCATTAGCGTTGAAAGTATATGATTTTTTGTTTTTTACACAATACAAAATAGGCTCATACATTGAACCATAATATTTTTTTGCTTGAACCCCAGAGCTATCATAAGACCAAATAATACGACTAAGAATTGTAAGCTTATCTCTTATATACAGATCAAAGTAGGGCATGGCTTGAGTGCTAGTCATTAAGTACATAGTCCCAGTATTTTTTAATACCCGTATACACTCATCAATCCATTGATAAGCCCAATTAGCATATTCGGCATCTGAAGACCAGCGATCTTCAAATTGAGAAAACTTTTTGCCGATGTTGTATGGAGGATCGACAAATATCAAATCTACAGAGGCATTACTGACCTCAGTTCGCAATACTTCTATAACATCACCATGATAGATTATCTGACCTTGGTTTTCATATTTCTTCATCAGTTGAAATTTTTATCTTTGACGCTGTAGCCTAACTATTATAACAACCAGTGAGAACAACTGCAAAATGCCCAAATATATAAATCTAGCAAGCAATTTAGCACTTTAATTGTACTATTCTCCACGTCCTGGTTGACAATCTGCAAAACCCAGTGATTCTGTGTCGAGGAAACTAGCGATTGGGCTTCCGCCCAGCGCCCTTTAAGGGGCGATCGCCATTTCAATTACTGCTTCAATGGGATATGCTATTTCTATAGCACGAGCATTCAAAGCATCTCGAATTCGCTCAGGTAAACGTTCTAAAATTACTTCAGCCTCAGAAGGAGAAAGTTGCTCAATAAGTTTAGCTTGCATAGATTCGCCCAACCAAGAAAATTTAGCAGGTTGTTTCAATATGATACCAGAGCCTAGTAAACAACCAGCGATCGTTCGCACAGAACGTGGACTTACTATCACAGGTACTCGCATCAGTATCTATGAGATTTTTGACTTATTAAAAGCTCAGTATCCACCAAAACTTATCCGAGATAAATTTAATCTTACTGACGAGCAAATTAAAGTAGCTTTGTCTTATATTCAAGCAAATAAAACTCAGGTAGAAGCTGAATATCAAGAAGTTCTTCAAACTAGAAAGGAGATTCGTCAGTATTGGGAAGATCGCAATCGTCAACGATTTTACCAAATTGCGGCAAGGCCACACAAGCAAGAAAATTCTGCTCTTTGGGCAAAACTTGAAAAGCAAAAGGCTAGGCGTGCTGCAAAGAACTAATGATCTTTTTGGTTGACTATAATTTGGATGGCTATGCGCTTGTTTTTCTGGGTATTTTGACAAAACTGGGCTGGCTCGAATTACTATCCATTCAATTTATGACTTTTCGAGATGTTGGACTATCAATGGATAGTGGAGATATAACAATAGCAGGGCGATGTCCGGCTTGTTCTCTTCCAGTACGGGGATTAAAATCTAACCAAACAATATCGCCACGATGGGGAAGATACTTGTTTTTACCAGACTTCTTCACCTACTGGTTCTCCCCAATTATATTCACCCTCAAAATCGTTACTGTTTGCTCCTGCTAACAATTCTTCTAGAGTATATTTAGTTTTTTTAGGAGTAATAACTATATTGTTGTCCGTGACAGCAATAGAAATAGCAGTCCCTTCTTTTAAGTTTATTTTGTCGGCTATATTTTTGGGAATGCGTATTGCAAGACTATTTCCCCATCTGGAAACAGTTGACATAATTATCTTACTTTTTTAATGGTATCTACATTATATCTATTTTTGGGATTGAAGGTAAAGAGCGAGATCCACTTCAATTATTGCTTCAATGGGATACTCTATTTCCATAGCAAAAGTAATCAAAGCATCTCGAATTAATTTGAATAACTGATAACTGATAACTCCAATCCTCTTAAAACTCGGCACTCAAAGGACTTCGGGGGAAAGGAATTACATCACGAATATTGCCCATTCCGGTCATAAATTGTACCAAACGCTCGAACCCTAAACCGAAACCAGCGTGAGGTACTGTTCCATAACGACGTAAATCAAGATACCACCATAAATCTTCGGGAGACATTTCCGTTTCTTGAATGCGCTTGGTTAAAATATCTAAACGTTCTTCCCGTTGGGAACCACCGATAATTTCACCAATTTTTGGTGCGAGTACATCCATTGCGGCGACTGTTTTGTCGTCGTCATTTAAACGCATATAAAAAGCTTTAATTTGTTTGGGATAATCTCTGACAATAACTGGTTTTTTAAAGAGTTCTTCTGCTAAATAGCGTTCGTGTTCTGATTGTAAATCGGCTCCCCACTCGACGGGAAACTCAAATTTCCGGTCTGCTTTTTCGAGTAACGCGATCGCTTCTGTATATGTGATCCGCTCAAAATCGTTATTAATAATATTATCTGCCGTGGCGAGGACTGTTTTGTCAATCCGTTGGTTAAAAAACTCCATATCTTCGGCGCAATTTTCCAAAACGTATTGGAAAATATACTTGAGAAATTCTTCGGCTAAGTCCATATCTCCCTGTAAGTCACAGAAAGCTACTTCGGGTTCCACCATCCAAAATTCGGCGAGGTGACGGGAAGTATTAGAATTTTCAGCGCGGAATGTCGGACCAAAGGTATAAACATTTTTAAACGACATTGCCATGACTTCGGCTTCTAATTGTCCGCTCACGGTAAGATAAGCTTGTCGTCCAAAGAAGTCTTGTTGAAAGTCGATTTCTTCGCTGTCGAGACGCGGAATCTTTTTTAAGTCTAAGCTAGTGACAGTAAATAACTCTCCTGCTCCTTCGCAGTCGCTAGCGGTGATTAAAGGCGTGTGTATCCACAAGAAACCTTTTTTTTGGAAAAATTGATGAATTGCGTTAGAAGCGGCGTTACGGACGCGGAAAACGGCACTGAGAGTGTTGGTGCGCGATCGCAAATGTCCAATTGTCCGCAAAAATTCAAAGGAGTGACGTTTCTTTTGCAAGGGATAGGTTTCGGGATCGGATTCGCCGTAAACTTTTAAATTATTGGCTTGGACTTCGATACGCTGTCCTTTTCCTTGGGAAGCTACTAAAACTCCAGTTACTTCTACTGAAGCACCTGTATTAATTTTTTTCAGCAAATCCTCGTAATTTGGTAACTTAGGGTCGAGTACCACTTGCAGACTCGCCATCGATGAGCCATCATTGACTTCCATGAAGGCAAAATTCTTTAATTCGCGTTTGGTACGCACCCATCCTTGAATGGTTACTGACTCGTCCGGCTGACCGTTTTTGAGAATCTCTGCAATGCGTTGTGTTGCCATTTTGTCTGTTACCTACTTACCAGATTTCACTTTAGCTGAATTCTTTTCTAAATTATTTTAAAGGGAATGTACTATTACTATTGGTTACGACTGAGAAATAATTGACCTCCTCAGCTAATGGTTAATTAATTATCTAGCAGATTAGATTTGTCTGCGAGTTGTGAGTATAGATGAGAACCTTGGCTTCTCTTCGAGTAGTTTAAGCGATTTTTGCTTTGCGAGGAAGTAAGCTGTTTGGGCTAAGTCCACTTTTGGCGATCGCCAAACGCAAATAATTCCATGATATTTTGATCTAGAATCAGCGTTGCGTTAACTTCTCCCCAAAACACAAATCTCCTCTAACTAACCTGCACAAGATTTGAGTAGCCAACCGATAACTACACCTAAGCCACCAAAACGTACTGCTTGCCAAAATGGTTCTTTTAAGCTATCCCAGCTAAAGAGACTACTTTCTAAGTTTAGTTCGATTGTGTCTAACTCTTGCTGAATTTGAGCTAATTCGGCTTTAATTTCTGGGGAATTGCGGACTGGACGCGGTTGTTGTTGAAGTTCAATCTGACGCTGAAACAGTTGGGTTTGCCTTTCGCTGTCTTGCTTCACTTGCTGATAGCGTTCATTGAGAGCTTGCAGCGATCGCTCTACTGCTGCTAAAGTTTCTCCTAATTCGGCGGCGTTGTGCTGTTCCTGACGAGAATTTTTTCGAGGCATTTTACACTATATTTGAGATATTGCTTGCTCGAATTTTTTTTTATGTCTCAACCTACTCAGTCTCAGTTATCGAAAACCGATCCCCTCAACCAATTTACCACTGTTGAACTTGCTCAAGCACTAGCCGAACGAAACGCGATCGCTCCTTTAGACTGGCATCGTCTGAAGGCTAACCGCCAAGCACAAGCTTTGCAGCACGTTACTGCTGCTTTAGTCTTTTTGCTCAAACAACAACCCTCAGAGGCGTTGTTACACCTCCGTCAGGCAACAGGATGGCTCGACCGTTCAATTTCTGCACCTCCGTGTCCTACCCACGGCACGAAAAAAGCTTCCAACTAACTTAAAAGCGGTTGTTGTTTTTTGCTACTTCTAACTTGTTTACAAAGCCTTAATTTCGTTCCTTGCGTGTTCCAGTGAACTTGATCGAAAATTTGGTGCAGAATGCAGAAACCGCGACCGCTTTCTGACTCTTCTATCGGTAAAAGCTCTTCCGGAGCATCAGAACAGTCACAATTCGGTTCAAAACCCCTCCCTTGGTCAGAAATTACCCAAGAGTATAAATCATCAGTTATAGAAAATTCTACGACTACGGTCTTACTGGGGTCGAGTTGATTCCCATGTTTAGCAGCATTGACTAATGCTTCTTGTAAACCCAAGCGCACTTCTGCCTGCCATTCTGGAGGAACCTTTGCTAACAATAAATCTAAGACTGGACAAAGGTAAAGAGTAGACGCGAAGCTCATTTTACCCCAATTGCCTTGAGTACGATGCAGTGAAATTGCGATCACGTGCTTGACCTCTAGCTTTGTTTGCAATAAAAATAAGATTCTGAGGAGGTAGAGCGCCCATTCGCCTGAAAGTTGAAGCGCTTTGGTCGAAACAAAGTTTCGCTCATGTTTGGCAACTGCCAATAATTGTAATTATCAATTCCGAGCGTTTTGCCACTAGAACTATCTAAGTTTTGCTGAAATAGCCAGTGTTTCCCTAAGTTTTTCAAATGCCCTCCTGTTCGACTCAAACTACAATTTTTCACTTTAATTTGATGACCTGAGAGTGGTAATTTGGTTGTTCTCACCAATCTCAAGCTTTTCCCGCCATGATTTTTGGCTTCGCTCATCGTGAAATTGAAATCTAGTTAGCGCTTTCTTCAGCACCTCTGAGAAAATGATTTTCCTCGATCTAGGTGTAGGAAACCGTACATTTCTTATTATACCGAAACTACTCCTAATACTCTAGAGGGGATGGGAAATTGGTGATTGGGGATTGGTGATTGGGGATTGGAGGTGTTGGGGGAATTGGAGGTGTTGGGGGAATTGGAGGTGTTGGGGGAA
>JAWQFW010000101.1:9115-16674 GCA_035968095.1 Oscillatoria sp. PMC 1068.18 | reverse complement strand
GATAGCTGAGGGAATAAAAAATAGATAAACAAATACTTAGTAACTAATAATTGAATTTTAAGCGAACTAAGTCAAAAGGGAAAATCATCTTACCCAAAACTTAGAAAAAGTCTTAGAAAAAAGAGCTAAAAAGCAGCAAAGCTTAAAAATATCAGCAAAAAAGTGTAAATTTCAAATAAATTTCAAGGGAAACATTAATGAATGATTTTCTGCTTCAAAGCAGTTGGTTTATACCTTTATATGCCTTAATTGGGGCTATTTTTACCATACCGTGGTCTACGGGAATGATTCGGAAAACCGGACCTAGACCTGCGGCATATTTTAACTTATTAATGACTTTAGTCGCCTTTATCCACGGTTCGATAGCCTTCTCTGTTATCTGGACACAACCACCACAACAGTTTGTCTTTCAGTGGTTACAAGCGGCAGATTTAAACTTATCTCTAGCCATAGAAATATCGCGAGTTAGTGTCGGAGGAATGGAACTAGTAACAGGGATTAGTTTGTTAGCGCAAATCTATGCCCTAGGATACATGGAAAAAGACTGGTCACTAGCTAGATTTTTTGGCTTAATGGGCTTTTTTGAAGCAGCATTATCTGGAATTGCCATTAGTGACTCATTATTTTTGAGTTACGCCTTACTAGAAATGCTAACGCTTTCGACGTACTTGTTAGTCGGTTTTTGGTACGCTCAACCTTTAGTTGTCACTGCGGCTAGAGATGCCTTTTTAACCAAAAGGGTAGGAGATATAGTCTTGTTGATGGGGATGGTAGCCCTTTCCAGTTATGGGACAGGATTAACCTTTAGCGAGTTAAAAAGTTGGGCAGCCAGCGATCCTTTACCGATCGCGATCGCCACTTTACTCGGTTTAGCCTTAATTGGCGGACCTGTAGGTAAATGCGCTCAATTTCCCCTCAACCTCTGGCTAGATGAAGCAATGGAAGGACCAAATCCAGCTTCGTTAATGCGAAACTCCGTCGTAGTTTCCGCCGGAGCCTTTGTCTTAATTAAATTACAGCCAGTATTCACCCTTTCTCCCATTGCCGCCGATGCCTTAATTATCACCGGAACCTTAACGGCGATCGGTGCATCCTTAGTCGCGATCGCCCAAATTGATATTAAACGCGCCCTCTCTCATTCCACCAGCGCTTACTTAGGCTTAGTCTTCATTGCCGTCGGTGTCGGACAAGTAGATATTGCTTTACTCTTACTCTTAACTCACGCCTTCGCCAAAACTCTCTTGTTTATGAGTGCAGGGTCAATTATTCTCACCACCAATAACCAAAACGTCACTGAAATGGGCGGTTTGTGGACGAGAATGCCCGCCACCAGTTCAGCTTTTATCGTCGGCAGCGCCGGATTAATCGGTTTACTTCCTTTAGGCACATTTTGGGTACTGCGGCGCTGGGTGAATACTCCTGGAGAATTCCCCTCTTGGTTACTAGCAGTTTTACTTCTGGTTAACGCCTTGAGCGCCTTAAACTTAATTCGCGTCTTTCGCTTAGTTTTCTTAGGCGAACCCAGCCCGAAGACCAGAAGAGCGCCAGAAGTGCCTTGGCAAATGGCATTTCCAATGGTAACTTTAATCATTGCCACACTTGTGCTACCGTTGACAATGCACCAAGGACAGTTGCTCTTAGGTTCTACCGACCCAGCAATGTCCAACCCAGCGCAACTATTCAGTCCCGTAGCCGTACCTTTATTAATGCTCAGTGGTTTAATCGGTTGTGTACTAGGAACAGCAATTGATTTACCTCGAACTTGGGCAAGACCTGCTCGAATTTATTGGCGATTTATTCAAGATTTGCTCGCTTACGACTTTTACTTCGATCGCCTTTATCGTTTCACCGTCGTTTTAGCCGTAGACCTCACCTCGAAAATTACTGCCTGGATCGATCGCTATATAGTTGATGGTGTAGTTAACTTGTTCGGTTTAGCGGCAATTTTCAGTGGTCAAACTTTGAGATATAACGTCTCTGGTCAATCTCAGTTTTATCTCCTCACAATTTTGCTAGCAGTGGCTTTATTATTCGGCGTGATGATGCGTGTGTTTATCACTATCTAAATCATTCGCAAATTTTTGGTTGTGTTTACACATTTTAAAAAGTTAGGAAATTAGTTATTTTGGCAAAAAAAACGAACCAAATCGAAAAATTAAGGAGTAAGAAATAAATTATGCTCAGTGCCTTAATCTGGCTACCATTTTTAGGTGCGGCTTTGATTGCGTTTGTCCCTGGAAATCAAGATGCCAGCCGTTCGCGATCGCTCGCTTTAATTATTGCTGGTGCGGTCTTAGTTTGGACAATTTTTCTCGGAATTCAGTTTGACCCCAGTCAACCACAAATGCAGTTTAGCGAATATTTACCTTGGATTCAAGCAATTGGTTTTAATTATCATCTCGGCATCGATGGACTGGCGTTACCTTTAATATTTCTCAATAGTTTGCTGACAGTTATTGCTATTTTGACCAGTTCAAATTCTTTACCACGTCATCGCTTTTATTTTGCGATGTTATTGGTTTTAAGTGGTGGGGCTGCGGGAGCTTTTTTGGCACAAGATTTACTGCTGTTTTTCCTTTTCTACGAGTTAGAATTAATTCCCCTTTATTTTTTGATTGCTATTTGGGGTGGGGAAAGGCGAGGCTACGCAGCGATGAAATTTTTGATTTATACTTTGATTTCTGGCGCGTTAGTAATTGCTTCGTTTTTAGGTTTAATTTATCTTACTGGGGCGAAAACTTTTGACTATCAACCTTTATTAGGTGCAGGTTTACCGATAAGTTTGCAATTAATTTTATTGGGAGGATTGCTGTTAGGTTTCGCAATTAAAATTCCCATCTTTCCGTTTCATACTTGGTTGCCAGATGCCCACGTTGAAGCTTCGACACCAATTTCGGTATTATTAGCAGGAGTGTTGTTAAAGTTAGGAACTTATGGCTTAATTAGATTTGGTTTTGGTTTGTTTTCCCTGGAAGCATGGCGAATATTAGCACCTTGGTTAGCTACTTTAGCGGCAATTAGTGCTTTGTATGGTGCATCTTGTGCGATCGCGCAACAAGATATGAAAAAAGTGGTAGCCTATTCTTCGATCGCGCACATGGCTTATATTCTCTTAGCGGCTGCGGCTGGAACTCGCCTTAGCTTATTAGCGGCAGTTTGTCAAATGATTAGTCATGGCTTAATTTCCGCTTTGCTATTTTTCCTCGTCGGTGTCGTAGCTAAGAAGACGGGAAGCCGCGATGTTAACTCTCTACGTGGTTTACTCAACCCAGAAAGAGGTTTGCCTGTAATTGGTAGTTTAATGGTTTTGGGTGTGATGGCAAGTTCAGGAATTCCGGGAATGATTGGCTTTATCGCGGAATTTTTAGTGTTTCGCGGCAGTTTCCTGATTTTTCCGATTCAAACTCTGTTTTGCATTGTCGGAACAGGTTTGACGGCGGTTTACTTCTTGTTAGTAATCAACCGCGTCTTTTTCGGTCGCTTACCAGATAATTTAGCACAACTGCCGAAAGTTCAGTTAAACGATCGCATTCCGGCGATCGTTTTAGCTGTATTAATTTTTATCCTCGGAGTACAACCAAACTTAATGGTACGCTGGATTGAAGCTGAAACCGATTCCTTAATTGTTACTCAGGAAACAGCGATCGTCAACAACTCAGCTTTGATTACTGAAAAACAATTAATCGCAGAATAATTAGCTATTTTCCCCCTTTTTATTGGGGGAATCTCTAATTTATAATTACTCAATACAAACCAAAAATTAAACTTACATCAAAAAAATGACAACTACCACCACAAACAACCAATATACTGACCCTATTGAAGCATATATTCAGCGCCTAGAATCTGGACAAGCCCTCTTAAACGACACCCCACAAAACTTAATTGAAGTTGTCGGTATCCTCAAAAGCTACGGCGTAATTTTAGATGCTTACTCCAACAATTTAATTTACATCGCCGAAGAACAATTTTTAGTCTTATTTAACTTTTTCAAATACTTTAACGGCGACTTCAACTTTCAGAAATTACTAACTCATTGGTGGCACGATCGTATAAATTACGAATACGCCGAATACTGCATGAAAACTATGTTATGGCATGGTGGCGGCGGCTTAGACGAATACTTAGATTCACCTGAATTTACCCAAAGAGTAGAAAAAGCAATTCAAGCCAAACTAAAAAATAACTTTTTCATGCTCACACTGCATAAAGTTTTCCCTGAATTTCTCCCCGAACAAATCAGGCAATTCTCTTATTATAGCGGTTTAGGGCAATTTTGGCGAGTCATGAGCGATATGTTTCTCGACTTATCAGATCGCTACGATCGCGGCGAAATTAAAGTCATTCCCGACGTAGTAGAACATATCAAAAACGGCTTAGTCGCCGCCGCAAATCTCCCAATTACATATCAAGTAGAAATCAACGGACAGCAATACGAAATTCTTCCTAAATCGGCTGGTTTAACCTTCTTAAAGGATACCGCAGTACCTTATGTAGAAGCAATTTTCTTCCGAGGTACACCTTTTCCGGGTACAGTTTCTTATAACGCCCAAGCCTATCAAATTCCCGTCGATCAAGGTGACTTTGCCTACGGTGCATTATATGCCGATCCTTTACCCATTGGTGGCGCAGGAATTCCTCCTACCTTATTAATGCACGATATGGGTCGTTATTTACCAGATTATTTACATAACTTATATCGCCAAACCACGCGCGGCGAAGATGACATTTTAGTGCAAATTTGTGAAAGCTTTCAAAAGTCAATGTTTTGTGTAACTACCGCAGCCGTAGAAGGATTAGCCCCCTATCCTTTAGCTACAGAAAATCCCGAAGAAAAAGCCGCAAACCGTAAATATTTAACAAGTTGGTTGAATCGGTTGAAAGTTTCCGAAATGTTGAAAATTAATGGTTAGAAAATGAGCGATCATCAAAGGATTTTTAAGTTTAGTAATCTAAATATTGTCTGATTGCGATATTCTAATATATGCGCCAATAAAAACCAATTTATTTCTCATTTCTTCCGCAGATTTAGTAGATATTAATCTTTTGATTCCTCGTAATTGATCGCCGACTGAATAACTTTGTCTTTCTGCGACAATAACCCCTGAATGTTCGAGACTTTGTTCTATGTAAGTTTTATGCAAACGGCAAAAATCTCGCATATTATAAGTATAAATAACGCGGTTTTACTGCGTTGACCAAGTTAGTTGTTCTTCATCAGTACAACTAAGTTTATTTGCTTCCGAGGTTGTTAAAATATCAATTTCACTATCTCTTAGAGCTTTAATTAAAGCTTTTTTAATCATATCTTCATCTAAATATAAACGAATTTGACTCATAGAAAATTTCCAGCTATGTATTCCATTTCCAAACGTTCATATTCCGCTTTTTCCTCGGCTAAATATTGTTCGATTTCCTCTTGATTTGCGTGGTAATAAGTTAAAGCCGCATAAACTTGGGCTAAACTTAAAAACGAAAACTCTTCCGCAATTTCTTCTGCATTCATCCCGTCTTTGTAAAGTGCAGCAATTGCTTGTACAGAAACTCTCATCCCCGCAATTCTGGGACGACCTCCACAGGTTTCGGGACTTCTAACAATTATAGTGCCGATATCAGTAATAGCTGGCATAATTATCCTTAGACGATCGCGTAATTATTTTAAGCCGAAAAAAGACTCTCTAATGCTTGTTTAAACTCAGTCGCAGTGGTAAAATGCAGTTGAGAAGAATCGCGCAGGGCTAAATCAATTACTTCTGCTAGCGGTTTCGGAATTGATGCGTCTCTCTCCCGGATGGGAATAGGGTTTTCCCCTAATAAAACAGCCAATGGCTCTTTATCTTCCCGGAAATTGCGCGGTAAACTACCAGTAAGTAAAAAATATAACATTGCTGCAACCGCCCAAACATCCACATCCGGTTGAGCATACTTGAATTGTAACGCTTGCTGTCTCGGCATAAACGCCAGCGTCCCTCTTAAATCTTTTCCGCTCATCGTTAAACCGCTCAAACCCGCTAAATCAAAGGCTTTCGCTAAACCAAAATCAGCAACTTTGATTGTTATCCCCTCTGGGGTGGTAGCCAGCAAAACGTTACTCGGCTTAATATCGCGATGCACCAAACCGCGTCCCGTGCCAATTGTACCATCAGCCAACTTCACATAGGGAATTTCCGCCTGATGAGCGTATTCTAAAGCATCCAAGACAGCAAAAGTAATCGTTAATGCGACATCTAGAGGTAACTTTCCTCCTTGCTGGATTAATAAATCAGTCACCGTGCCGCGATCGCAGTATTCTAAAGTAAAGAAAAAAGTCTCCTCAGCATAGCCATAATCTAATAATTGCACAATCTGCGGATGACGCAAAGCCTTCGTATTCTCAACTTCCCGCAAAAACCGCTTCGTCGCATCCGCCGCCGCCGCAACTTCTGGTAACATAACCTTCAAAGCTACCAACTGCTGCGTTTCCTGATTTTGTGCTAAATATACCTCACCAAAACCACCCGCACCGATTTTTTTCAGCAGCGAATAACCCTTAATTGCTAATAACTTTTTCTCACCCCGAAGCGCTTTTGCTAATAAGTTTTGCACCAACCCCCACAAATTCCTTTTTTCCCCAACTTCTGGAGGACGATATAACCTCGCTTTCAGCACATCAATTGTTTGCGAAGTGTTAGTTTCCGGTGCAACTTCTACACCAATTTGTAAAACCGTCTCACCCAACTTAATTTCATCACCAGAATTTAAATCATACTCCGGAAAACTTGACTTTGCTCCCTCCTCCGGCGTTTGATTAGACAGACGTTGCCCAATTTTCTTACCATTAACATAAGTACCATTTTTGCTGCCAAAATCGCGAATCCGAATCGCAGGCGGGTTAATATCTAATAAACAATGATAGCGAGAAATGGTATTATGGGCTTTATCGTCAGGAAACTGCGGTTCGCAATCATTTGCTCTACCGAGAATACAAGTATTTCGCTCGGTAAAAACGTATTTTTGACCTGATAATTGACCTTCAGTTACAGTGAGGATAACTTTCGCTGACACAACTTTAGCCGCAATTTGGGTTTGGTCTTACTATTAACCATCTTACCGTGCGATCGCGTGCTTCGTTCGTGTAGCCGCCCGTTGACGGGTTCGGCGAAATTAATTAATAATCATACCGTGCGATCGCCATCATTATACCGAGATTCACCTCGTTACCTGTCTCAGGCAGGTAACGAAACTCGGAGGCTCTGCCTCCATGAAAATTATTCTACAGGAGGCAGAGCCTCCCATAAAGTGACGCGGCAGAGCCTCCTCACCAGAGTTAATTGATAATCTTACCCCGCGAAGGCGGGGTTTGTTCGTGTAGCCGCCCGTTGACGGGTTCGGCGAAATTAATTAATAATCATATCGTGCGATCGCCATCATTATACCGAGATTCTACTCCTACTCGCTTTGCGAGAAGCTTCGCAACGGAGAACGCTGCGCGAACGCGTTCGCTCAGAATGACTAATCATACCGTGCGAAGGCGGGGTTTGTTCGTGTAGCCGCCCGTTGACGGGTTCGGCGAAATTAAT
>JAWQFW010000101.1:6547-9015 GCA_035968095.1 Oscillatoria sp. PMC 1068.18 | reverse complement strand
TTGCGAGAAGCTTCGCAACGGAGAACGCTGCGCGAACGCGTTCGCTCAGAATGACAATCTCATTATTAATCGGCGACTAGCCAATTCCCTCCCCAACCAGTTAAGATTACCCTATAGCAAAATCTTCACCCAACTACACCGAATGAGCTATTTTCAACCAGGACAATTGCTCAAAAAAGGAAAATATCAAATCCGCGAAACCCTTGGAGGCGGCGGCTTTGGCGTAACTTACCTCGCCGCAGAACAACCCAAAAATAAATTAGTCGCCATCAAAACCTTAAACTTAGTTCGACACGGAAACTCACCCAACTTTGACGAACTACAAGAAAAATTTATCAACGAAGCTATCACTTTAGCCGCTTGTTCCCATCCTCACATCGTCCGCGTCTATCCGCAACTTTTTCAGGAAGACCGACTTTGGTGTATGGTGATGGAATATATTCCAGGTCAAAACTTAGCTGAATATATCCAAGATAACGGCACTTTTTCCGAAGCTGAAGCTTTGCGGATAATTTTTCAGGTAGGAGATGCTTTAAAGCTTATTCATCAACGCCGTTTTTTACATCGAGATCTTAAACCAGGAAATATTTTACTGCGCGAAAGCGACAAAACGGCGGTATTAATTGACTTTGGTTTAGCGCGGGAATATGAATTTGGTCAAATTAATAGTATGACCGATCATACTACCGAACGTTACGCGCCGCCAGAACAATACGAACGTCGGGGAATTTTTGCACCGTCGCTGGATGTTTATTCCTTAGCTGCAACTTTATATGTGTTGCTTACGGCTAATTTATTACCACCAGGTGACTTCAGAAAAAAGTATAACATTCCTATAGATACGCCACGAAAACTAAATTCTGCCATTAGTCAACAAGTTAGCGAGGCAATTATTTGGGGTTTAGAATTAGACCCCGAAAAGCGCCCTCAGTCAGTGGAAATATGGCTAAATGCGCTGCAAAACCAACCCAAGCTACCTACATTTTCCTTTGAAGTTGTTACTGTTAATAATCGTGGGAAAATTATTAAACGCGAGCAAAAACAAGCTGAATATTTGACAATTTGGCTACCAGGAGATATTCCCTTGGAAATGGTTTCTATTCCTGGGGGAACTTTCCTCATGGGTGCGCCGGAAAATGAGAAAAACAGTTATGATTTTGAACGTCCCCAACATCGAGTCACTATTCAACCGTTTTTCATGGGGAAATATCCCGTTACCCAGGCACAATGGCAAGCTGTAGCTAGCTTACCGCAAATCGAACGCTCCCTGGAACCAGACCCGTCAGATTTTAAAGGAAAAAATCGCCCAGTAGAGGAAGTTTCATGGTATGATTGTGTAGAGTTCACCAAAAGGATCTCGAAAAAATACAACCTCGACTGTCGCTTACCGAGCGAAGCTGAATGGGAATATGCCTGTCGTGCAGGAACAACCACTCCTTTTCACTACGGCGCAACTTTAACTTCCGATTTAGCTAATTACAATGCTAGCTACACCTACGACTTAGAACCAAAAAGTAAATATCGATCAGAAACTACCAACGTCGGTATTTTCCCAGCTAATGCTTTTGGTTTATATGACCTGCATGGCAATGTTTGGGAATGGTGCGCTGACGATTGGCATGAAAGCTATGAAGGCGCTCCTAGTGATGGTAGTGCTTGGCTAAGAAAAGCTAATAATGATAATCATTCTCAAAAACTGCTGCGGGGTGGTTCTTGGGACAACAATCCGAGGAACTGCCGTAGTGCGTACCGCGTCGGGAACTCTGCGGACAACAGGACCGACATCAACGGTTTTCGCGCGGTTGTCTGTGGGGCGTAGCCCTTTTCACTCTCCGCCCTCTTTCCCTTTTCTTTCTTTATTGCCGCCGCTAGGCGGCTCGATTTTTTTTGAGAAAGATAAATATTAAGTTTTGTTACAGAGTTGAACCTACGACTTAATTTTGTGCTATCCGCGTTAGCTGTTTTTAACAGGTAACGGAACTTCCACCTCAATTGAAGATAATGTCATCATAGCACACCTAAATCGTCGCAGCAAGCCCCCCGTAGTTACCCCAATTCCTTGAGCCAATTGTCATCAAATTCAAACCATGTCATCCTGAGCGAAGCGAAGGATCTCCCCAAATCCTTCGCTTACCCCTGCGACTCGTTACCTGCGGTCGGCAGGTAACGAAACCCGGAGGCTCCGCCTCCATTCAAGCAGACCCTGTAGAGACGTTGCATGCAACGTCTCTACACAATTTCATGTAGCGTAGTCAAATCAAATTGGTATTATTCTACGGGAGGCAGAGCCTCCAAGAGCGTGACGCGGCAGAGCCACGTCACCAGAGTTATAGCGAATTAGCCCGCGAAGGCGGGCTTTGTTCGTGTAGCCCCACCCTTCTAGGGTGAGGGCATTTCCCGGAGTTTGTCTGTATAGCCCCACCCTTCTAGGGTGAGGGCATTTCCCGGAGTTTGTCTGTATAGCCCCA
>JAWQFW010000101.1:5589-6447 GCA_035968095.1 Oscillatoria sp. PMC 1068.18 | reverse complement strand
CCCTTCTAGGGTGAGGGCATTCCCCGGAAACAGAACCACATCACGAAAAATAGCAAATTTGTGGTATCTTAGCCCAAGAATTAACTAAACTAGACATCAAGTGGTCAAGTGGACTGATTTCACACCGTCTGATTTTGAATATGACTTTGAGAAAGATAAACTAGCCGCCCATCAAGTCACATTTAAAGAAGCAGTAGAGTGTTTTTTTTTCTAACTACCAAATAAGGCGTAATAAATCTTATCAAGACCGCTATCAACTTCTAGGAAAAACCCTAGGTGGGCGACAACTAAAAATTATTTTTCAACTCAAGCCAGGAAATGTAGTTCGGATTATTACTGGATGGGAAATATGAGTATAACTAACAAATTAGAGCGGCTAAATATCGAGGAAGAAAAAATCGATTCTGAAGTAGAATCTCAAGCAGATAATAGTTCCGCCTGGGAAGACGCTATAGAAGTAAAACAAAAAGCAATTACTTTAGAAATTACCGCAGAGTTAGCAGCTAAAGCGAGATTTATTGCCCACAATCAACAAAAACCTGATGTTAAAAGTTGGTTAGTTGAACTTCTTGAAGATGTAATTGAAAGAGAATATAATACTTATTAAATTTTTCTCTCATTACCTGTGTGTGGGGTAGGCACGGGGGCGCTACCCCTACGACTCGTTACCTGTCTCTGGCAGGTAACGAAATCAGGAGGCTCTGCCTCCATTCAAGTTATTTTACGGGAGGCGGAGCCTCGAAGAGTGGTTGACGCGGCGGAGCCACGTCACCAGGAAAAGAGGGGAGCCACGTCACCAGAAGCTGTGTGTGGGGTAGGCACGGGGGCGCTACCCCTACGACTCGTTACCTGTCTCTG
>JAWQFW010000101.1:0-5489 GCA_035968095.1 Oscillatoria sp. PMC 1068.18 | reverse complement strand
TAACGAAATCAGGAGGCTCTGCCTCCATTCAAGTTATTTTACGGGAGGCGGAGCCACGTCACCAGGAAAAGAGGGGAGCCACGTCACCAGAGTTAACCCTGTAATTTCGCTCGAATTGCTTCAATTCGCTGACGATTTACGCCCAAATCCGATTTACCCAGCCGAGAAGCCGATCGCACTTGAACTACTTTGGCGTTATCATCGCGATAGAATTCCACGTCATCAACAAAACCCATTAATTTACTGCTAAATTCAGCGTAAAGATAGTTATCAGTAACTTCAATAATTTTAGTTCTTTCCATACCTGCAATGATTTGCTTAATAGTAGCAATTTCGACATCAGGTAAAGGTTCAATTTGATGTTCTTTATCTGTACTTTGGCTGTTGACACAGTTGGGAGAATTAGGACAAGCGGCTAATTTACCCTCTTTTACTCCTAAGTTTTGCGGTCGTTTCCCTGAAAATGAAAAGATGCCCATTGGTTCAATCGTGATTTTAAATTAAGTTTATTTTAATATAAAATGCTACTCGTAAAGCATAATTAAAAGCTATCAATTAGCTTGAAAATTAGCGAGACTTGACAAATTAGCGAGCAAGATGCTCGCACTATATCTAAGGATAACAAATTAGCATATTCAATTTTTTTCAAGGTATCATTTTGTAAGTTTTGCCAAGAGTTTCAGCTATTTTATTTAAGCCAATCTTGACGCGGATTGAACTTTTCTATCGTGCGAATTTGCTCGTAAAGTTCTTTTTCTTCGGGGGTAATTGCTTCCGGAATAGCGAGTTGAATTTCTACTAATTGATCGCCGCGACTACCACCGCGAGGATAACCTTTATTCGCAAGGCGCAATCTCTGACCTGATTTTACACCTGGGGGGAGTTTCATTTTCACTAAACCATCGAGGGTAGGGACTTCAATTGCTCCCCCTAAAACGGCTTCGCTGGGGGTGAGGGGAACTTGACAATAGACATCGGCTCCTTGTAATGCAAAGATTGGATGGGGTTCAACGGTAATTTTCAGGTACAAGTCGCCACCAGCCATACCTTGACCTTTCAGTCTAACTTGTTGCCCGTTGACCATGCCAGCAGGCATATCGACTTCCAGCGATCGCCCATCTTCGAGACGGATTCTTTCCCTTCCTCCTTGGTAAGCTTTCTCTAGAGGTAAAGTTAATCTCGCTTCCACATCTTTCCGGGCAGGTCGAGGATTAATCGCCTTCTCAACCTTGATTTTTCCCGGACGATAGCTCTCCCAATTCGTCGGACGAGTCCGGGGTCGTTCGACGGTGGTCGTGGCTCCACCGCCCTCGGCGCGGCGACTCAGGAGGTCTTCCACAAAGCGATTGAAATCCCCGCCATACTGACTAAAATCGCCTTGGCTGGTGGTTTTGTCGTTGCGATTGAAAGTAAAGCCCTTACCAACTTTACGCTTCCCAGCGCCCTGCTGCCAATAGCTACTCGCGCGATCGTAGAGCGATCGCTTTGTTTCATCGGAAAGCACTTCATAAGCTTCCCCGATCGCCTTAAACTTTTCCTCAGCCGCTTTATCTCCCAAATTGCGATCGGGATGATAGCGTAACGCCAATTTGCGATACGCCTTTTTAATTTCCTGAACGTTTGTTTCTGGGGAAACGCCTAAAATTTCGTAGTAGTTCCGAAAGTTTTGCATAACAAGAGGTGCGATCTTATCAGTATCCGCATTGACAGTTTTGGCTAGAAGTCAGAATTTGCCCTTATTACAAGCAAACAACCTGCGGCTTGTCGAAAGCGAGAATCAACCCGCGAAAAATTGATTAATTTATTTCTAGAACCAATCATCATCTTCTTCATCCCAATCATTTTGATAAGGAATATCCGCACGACGACGGCGATCTGAACGCGGTGGCGGAGAGTCCGAGCGCGTGGGATAATCGGAACGAGCCGGATAATCGGAACGAGTGGGAGCATCCGAGCGCGTGGGATAATCGGAACGAGTGGGAGCATCCGAGCGCGTGGGATAATCGGAACGAGTCGGATAATCTGAGCGACGGGAACTGTTGTAGCGAGGGCTTTCTCGCTGATTGTAGTAGTCATCATAGCCCGAATAGCGGCGATCGCCTGGGCGATCGTAACCACCCCTTGACGGATAAGGAGGTTCAGGCTCTCTTTCACCCGTAAACGTGCGACGAATCGAACCAAAAAAGTCATCGTCTTCTTCTTCCTGATACTGCAAACGAACCTCTCGATTCAACTCATAAAGAGCATCTTCAAGATCCGATTGTGCGCGATCGATACGGCGTTCATCATCTAATTCCAAACTACTGCGTAACTCCTCAACCAAAGCCTCAATCCGACGGCGATAATAACTCGCAAACTGAGTCCCAAAATCCAAACTTACCTCTTTCAAGCGTCGGAGAGCTTGATCTGCCAAAGCCCCAGCCCGATTCCGTTTTTCAACTCGTTCCCGGCGTTCCTTATCCTCACGACCAAACTGAGCCGCTTCGCGAATCATTTGCTCAACTTCACCTTGGCTCAAAGTCGAAGCACCTTGCACAATAATACTTTGTTCGCGCCCAGTAGTTTTATCCTGAGCAGTAACTTGCAAAATCCCATTCGCATCAATATCAAAAGCCACCTGAATTTGAGGAAGTCCCCTTGGTGCTGGCGGAATTCCCGTCAGTTTAAACTTACCCAAAGACTTATTATCCGCCGCCATTTCCCGTTCCCCTTGTAGCACATGAACCTCTACCAAGGTTTGATTATTTTCCGCCGTCGAAAACACATCCGAACGTCGTACAGGAATTGTTGTATTGCGGGGAATCAACTTTTTCGTTACCCCACCAATCGTCTCCAAACCCAGAGACAAAGGCGTAACATCAAGCAGAAGAATATCTTTCACCTCACCACCAATAATTCCCGCTTGAATTGCTGCACCCACAGCCACCACCTCATCAGGATTCACATTTTGATTCGGTTCCTTATCGATAAAACTGCGGACAAGTTCTTGTACCATTGGAATTCGAGTCGAACCGCCAACCAAAACCACCTCATCAATTTGTACCGGAGAAATACCCGCATCAGAGAGCGCCCGTTTAATCGGACGACGCAAACGACTAACCAAATCCCCACACAAACTTTCAAACTGAACGCGAGTTAGCTTCGTTTCGATGTGCTTTGGACCTTCTGCCGTAGCCGTAATAAAAGGCAGATTAATCTCCGTAACACTCACACCCGATAACTCAATTTTCGCCTTTTCCGCCGCCTCCATCAATCTTTGGAGCGCTTGGCGATCGCGTCGTAAATCTACCTTCTCCGTCTCCAGAAACTGCTCCGCCAACCAATCAACAATCTTCTTATCAAAATCATTCCCACCCAACTGCGTATCGCCGCTAGTCGCCTTCACCTCAAAAACACTATCCCCGACATCCAAAATCGAAACATCAAACGTTCCCCCACCCAAATCAAACACCAAAATCGTTTGCGAATCATAACGATCCAACCCATAAGCCAAAGAAGCTGCCGTCGGCTCATTAATAATCCGCATCACCTCCAAACCAGCAATTCGTCCCGCATCTCTGGTCGCCTGTCGCTGAGAATCATTAAAATAAGCAGGTACGGTAATTACTGCCCCCGTTACAGGTTCCCCCAAATAACGCTCCGCTTCCTCAGCCAACTTCCGCACCACCATTGCTGAAATCTCTTCCGGCGCAAATTCCTTACGCAAGCGAGGACATCTCACCTTAATATTGCCCACCTCATCACGCCGAATCGTATAAGGAACCCGCTTCGATTCTGGGCTAAGTTCAGCATATTTACGACCAATAAAGCGCTTCACTGCATAAAAAGTATTCTGAGGATTGAGAACCGCCTGTCGTCTTGCCATTTGTCCAACTACAAGTTCTCCGTCCTTATTAAAGCCAACTACCGAGGGCGTGGTCCGCATCCCTTCCGAGTTAGCGATTACCACTGGTTTGCCGCCTTCCATGACAGCTACTACTGAATTGGTTGTCCCTAAGTCAATGCCGACTACTTTGCCCATGCGTTTGCTTTCTCCGCAACTTGCCCCACTTACTTCAAAATAATAATTCGAGTCAGGATTGTTGAAATTAGCAGCTACCAATTAAGAAATCGATCGCTCACTGAATCACTCCTACTCATCTACTTGTAGCTTTACAGTATATCTTTTCGTTCCTTAGCCTCAGCCCCAAAGTAGGGTAAACACCATATTGCCATTTTTCACAGTGAAACTCGATCTCAGTTGAGACAGAGCTTCTAACTCTTTTTCTAGCTATATATTATCGTGTTGAGACAACTCCTTGCTGCTGCTAGTGATACGATAAAAATTTGCTGTAACTGGTGAGCAAAGGATGGCACAAACTCTTTTCTTCAACGCTCTACGCGAAGCTACTGACGAAGAAATGGCACGCGATAAGACGGTTTTCGTTCTCGGTGAGGATGTTGGTCATTACGGTGGTTCTTATAAAGTAACCAAAGACTTGTACAAAAAATACGGCGAACTGCGACTTCTGGATACTCCGATCGCGGAAAATAGTTTTATGGGTGTGGCTGTTGGTGCAGCAATGACTGGTTTACGTCCAATTGTTGAAGGTATGAATATGGGCTTTTTGCTCTTGGCTTTCAACCAAATTTCTAACAATGCGGGAATGCTACGTTACACCTCTGGTGGTAACTTTAAAATTCCGATGGTGATTCGCGGTCCAGGGGGCGTAGGTCGTCAATTGGGGGCGGAACACTCCCAAAGACTTGAAGCTTATTTTCATGCGGTTCCTGGGCTAAAAATCGTTGCTTGTTCCACTGCTTACAATGCGAAGGGATTATTGAAAGCGGCAATTCGTGACAATAATCCGGTGTTATTCTTTGAACACGTTTTGCTTTATAACCTCAAGGAAGATTTACCCGAAGAGGAATATTTGGTAGCTCTCGACAAAGCGGAAGTTGTTCGTTCTGGTAAGGATGTCACAATTCTGACTTATTCGCGAATGCGCCATCATGTCCTCCAAGCGCTTAAGCAATTAGAGAAAGAAGGCTACGATCCAGAAATCATTGATTTAATCTCGCTCAAACCTTTCGATATGAAAACTATTGGTGAGTCAATTCGCAAAACTCATCGAGTTATTATTGTCGAAGAGTGCATGAAGACTGGTGGAATCGCTGCGGAACTGATTTCGCTAATTAATGAAGAACTTTTTGATGAGCTAGATGCACCACCGTTGCGTTTATCTTCTCAAGATATTCCGACACCATACAACGGTACTTTGGAAAACTTGACCATCGTCCAACCGCAGCAAATTGCCGAAGCTGTCCAGAAAATGATGCAGCTACGAGTTTAGGAAATTAGGGACTGGGGATGGGGATGGGGAAGAGGGTGAGGAATTGGGGGACAAGGTGGAATGGGAAGACAAGGTGGAATTGGGAGACAAGGAAGAGTAAATGGTTGGGTTGGTAAGATGTCTGTGGTAATTTCAAAAACTGACCATACTTCCAAC
>JAWQFW010000100.1:0-16774 GCA_035968095.1 Oscillatoria sp. PMC 1068.18 | reverse complement strand
CCAGTCCCCGATGCTAATTTCAAACGAGTGAAATAATCTTTTAAATCAGTAGCGACTTGTCCGGATAAGAGGAAACAGCCAATCAGGTTGGGAATTGCCATCGCCAGCAGCATCATATCGCTAAAATCGATTACCGATTCGAGGTTGACGATCGCACCGAGAAACAGAAAACCTAAAAATATCAGTTTGTAAACGATTAGGTTATGTTCGCCAAACAAATAAATCCAGGCTTTTTCACCGAAGTAACTATGAGCAATCACTGAACCAAAGGCGAAGGAAAAGACAACTATGGCTAAAACGATGGGAAACCAACTCACGACTTGCTCAAAGGCGGCGGCGGTGATTTCGATTCCGTTTAGACTTCCTAAATTGCCATAAACCCCGGAAAGTAAAATTACCATTGCGGTACAGTTACAAATAATTACGGTGTCGATGAATGGTTCGATTGAGGCAACAATTCCTTCTCGAATTGGTTCATCGGTACGAGTTGCTGAATGGGCGATTGAACTTAATCCTAATCCTGCACCGTTGGAAAAGGTACTGCGACGGGTTGCTTGGACGAGTACGCCAATTACACCTCCACCTACTGCTTGAGGTGAAAATGCTTCTTGGATAATCTGACTCACTACGCTCGGAATTAGGTTCAGATGCAAGCAAATAATCGAGACACAACTCAGGATATACACAATTACCATCAAGGGTAAAAGACGACTGGTAACGGCGGCGATACGTTGAATACCGCCGATAATTACTAATCCGACTAAAAAGGCGATTCCGATTCCATACAACCAGTTATAGTCTTGCAACCCAGGAATTAAATAAGAAATCGCTGCGAAGGATTGATTCGCTTGGAACATATTTCCGCCGCCAAAACAAGCGAAAATTATGAAAATTGCGAACGCAGTTCCTAATCCTTTTCCCCAAGCTGCTAGTCCCTTTGCTGCTAATCCTTCACGAAGGTAGTACATGGGACCACCTGCGACTGTGCCATCAGGGTTGACATGACGATATTTTTGTGCTAGAACACATTCAGTGAATTTCAGTGACATTCCCAAGATCGCTACCACAGTCATCCAAAATACTGTACCTGCACCACCGAGTTGAATGGCGATCGCTACTCCGGCAATATTTCCTAAACCTACGCTTCCTGACAAAGCCGTCGTAAATCCTTGGAAATGCGAGACTTCCCCTGATTCTTCTGCGTTATCGTATTTCCCGGAAAGTACCTCAAGCGCGTGTTTCATTCCCCGAAAGTTAATGAAACTCAGGCGTAAGGTAAAGAAAATTCCCCCAGCAATTATCCACAAGATGATGAGCGGCATTCCCCCAACGTCAAAGAAAAATACTTGCTCAATCGCTGCGACAACTGCCGCAAAAATTCGATCTACTTTCGCGAGTATTTCTGTAGAGCTATTCGCTACTACTGTTGGTTCCTCTAGGGATAGCGTTGCTAACAGCGCTAATGTTTTCCTTAGCAATGGCAAAGTTGTTAAAGTTAATTTAATTATCTTTTAACTTTATATACAATATCTTGCGCACTTTAGCAAGTTGTGCTAGCCATTTTTAATTCTTTAGACAGACAATTTCACCGCAGTCGGAAGCAGTTTTTTGTCTGTTTGCGCCTAATGGCTAAGGCTGAATGCGAGAAAGTTAGCTAAATTTTTGATAATTCCGACTCAGCTAATAATCTCTACCAAGACTGATGTTCTCTAAAGTCAGATAATCTACAATTTGAGCCAAGATCGAGCGATCGCTATTTAGTTTTTGTCTTATTTATAGGAAAACTGTTATGTCCGAAGAATTGCACCAAGGTGATAAAGTTGAGTGGAATACACCACAAGGAAAAACTGTCGGTAAAGTTGAAGAAAAGTTAACTGAAGAAACTCAGATTAAAAGTCATACCGTGAAAGCGTCTGAAGATAATCCTGAATATTTAGTTAAAAGCGAAAAAACTGGCAAAGAAGCTGCACATAAACCAGAATCTTTGGATAAAGTTACTGACTAAGTTATTTTCTCAAGCTTGAAAATGGTTTATTCATAGCTTCTATTTATCTGAATCTAAAGTCTAGATGTAAAGGTTTACTTGATTTTTCTAGCTGAGGAATTGATTGATAAATGATGTAAATGTAGCTTTTCCCTAGGTTACGCAGATTAGCGATTGGTTTGAATTGACTTAATTTGGGTGTAGATAATTTTTCGAGGAGTTCGTTTTTTAGGCAGTTATTCCAGCTTTACTTTAGAACTAAGAAAAATTCCAGTCTATATGTGCAGACATTTTCCACCATGTAAAGAATATCATGTCAAGTTGAATCAAGTCAAGCTTGTGAATGAAGAAATTAAGCTGGTTTCTGAGGGAATATTGATAAGTTTAGCTTTGAGGAAATCTAATTTTAGTTTTAATCTTTCTAACTGCGGATTCGCAATAGTCGAGGAGAATCTGCAAATTATTCTCAATTATCCGAACGGACTTGCGTTATTGCAGCGATTTGGTATCATATTCTGTACAGTTGTAATTTGCTCCTCGTCTATCTAAATCGAAATTTAGCGGCTGAAAGGGTAATAAGTTCGTTGAAATTTATCTATCTTGAGGGAAAATTCGGCTAAAAATTCTGAGTTGCGGCACTTTTTTGAAAAACAACGATTTTCCGTGCTTTTGACAGAAATACAAAAATGTGGTATGAGAACGGGAATTTGCTAAGAACCGGAACGAATTAACTCAGACAAACTCTTGGTTTCAAGTTTTACTTTCAGCGAGTTTGGCTGGAAATGCTTTTTAAAATGAAATGAGACGAATTAGTTTTCTGAGCAGTTATTCCAGTTTCGTTTTAGAACTAAGAAAAATTCCAGTCTATATGTGCAGACATTTTCCACCATGTAAAGAATATCATGTCAAGTTGAATCAAGTCAAGCTTGTGAATGAAGAAATTAAGCTGGTTTCTGAGGGAATATTGATAAGTTTAGCTTTGAGGAAATCTAATTTTAGTTTTAATCTTTCTAACTGCGGATTCGCAATAGTCGAGGAGAATCTGCAAATTATTCTCAATTATCCGAACGGACTTGCGTTATTGCAGCGATTTGGTATCATATTCTGTACAGTTGTAATTTGCTCCTCGTCTATCTAAATCGAAATTTAGCGGCTGAAAGGGTAATAAGTTCGTTGAAATTTATCTATCTTGAGGGAAAATTCGGCTAAAAATTCTGAGTTGCGGCACTTTTTTGAAAAACAACGATTTTGCGTAGTTTTGACAGAAATACCAAAATGTGATATGCAGACGAAAATTGGCTATTTTATTCAAAGCGACGCTGTGAGTCAGACCAACGCTTAAGCTGGTAATTGTCAGAAATTCCGATCAGTAAACTGGGGTTAGTTTTGTCACCGAAATCAGCGATCGCCGCCAGAGACGAACCTGTATCTTGACGAAACTCATTATAAAGAATTTCGCCACTATCAGCAAAAATCAGCGATCGCGGTCGATATTGATTTTTTGCAGTTGTTGGCGTAGCTGTCTCCGCTTCAGACTGCGTTTTCGGAGCTAACTCTTCATAAATCGTCAGTAAAGCTTCCGGTTTTTCATTCCCAGTCAAATCCACAGGACGCACCGACCAATGTCCCATCGACTCAATTAATTCCGGGACACTAGGAACTGCATCCAAACTGCGAGTTTCGCTAGTTTTGACTTCACGCCAGAGCGCAGGTAAAATCAGTGAAACCCACTCAGGTTGAATTTTGTATAAATCGCGCAAAGTCACCGAACCAGGTTCTAACCAACGAAAAGCCGAGTTAGTATGAGCAAAGAAACGACGAGGTTGGTTACTTTGAGGTTTATCCCCTAAAGCGAGTAACTTTAAGCTCCCATCACTAAATTGTACAGCTTGCACCGCCGCAGGAAAAGACACCAAACGTCCGTCCGCAGTCAAAACTGTTACCTTAATCCAAGGGTCAATATCCAAACCCAGAAGTCGCCAAAGTTGTTTACCGGGGGCATAACTAGCTAACTGTAAATCAGAAAAAGGTGCTTTGCGCCAACGTTTACCATCATAAAAATTGGTAACTTGAATTTGATACCAACTTTGTTGCGGTTGGAGAGGAGGTAAGTTGGTTTCTACTGTCGGTTGTAGCCATTCTCCCTCAACGGTTTCCACAGCCACAGCCGCACCGACAATTTTGCTAATGTAACTACCAGTTTGAGAGACGGTTGCTACATCTAATAAATTAAGTAACTCAGTAATTCGAGGAGTTGGTTGAGAGGAAGACGACTCTTTGAGCCAAGCGATCGCCGCTTCGCGATTTTTTTGCACTGCTAAAATTAATGCTCCCCAAGCTTGCCAATTTTCATCATTGGGAGTAACTTTTAAAGCAGCTTGAGTGCGCGTCCAAATTTGGCGATCGTCCTTTTTAAGGAAATTAATAATTTCTTGAAAATTACTACTTTCGCTTATTCCTGCTTGAAATGCAGCTAAAGCATCACCAGGACGACCGTCAGTAACACAGGCAAAAATTTGCTGAATCGGACTCGCCCAGGATTGCTGACATTGAGACTGAGTAATTGCGGCGTGCATCCGAATAGTATCTAGTTGTGCTTCGGCTGCTAAAGACCAAGCTTCGCTGGGGGTTTGTTGTTTAATGCTGAGTAAGCGTTGTAAAGCGGGGGAAAACAAGCCTTGATTAGTTAAAGCTAAAGCTTGACGATAATCATCGAGAAAAAGCTTAATTTCTGGTGGTGGTTGGTTGAGGAGAACTTCTTCGAGATAAATTGGATTGGGGACAAAATTACGTGGTTGTATCCGATAAACTTTGAATCTGGGTTCTAAACCAATCGTATGATTAACGACTAATTCCTGAGTTTTGCTACCAGTGACTTGCTGCCAACGCGGAAATTCTCCGGTGGGAGAAGTCCATTGCAGCATTTGCGACAAGTGCATTTGTTCGGGATTGTAGTGAACAATTAATCCGTAAGCAAAATTAGTATCGTTACGAACTAATTCACTACTCAGATTTAACCAAATTCCCGGTTCAGGTGCATTTTTCAACAAACTTATTTCTTGGAGAGGTTGCGAATTAGCTGAAGCGACGGTTTCTTGGTTTTGACGTAGCAAGGGAGAAACGACGAAAGTTTCGCTGATTTCGCTGAGTTCAACTTCACTTACCAAACGGTATTTTGTTTCTGATTGATTTGGGGAGGTGACAGGTTGATAAACTCGCAGTTGGACAATTTCTGCACAACCTTCGCGACAACTGGGGGGAGAAACCCATAAAGGGATTAATAATTCTGATGCGACGGAGATGGGTTTACCTAACTGAAAGCCTTGGCGAGCTAAATTAGTCTTAATTTCTGCTAAAGTTTGAGGAGGATTGCGGACTGCGACGGGAATGCGCGTCCAACTGGGTAAATAACTATTTAACCATAATCCTGCATCCGGGTTGATAATCATCAGCAGACTTAACCAGACACCACCTGCGATCGCGCCCATTGCTAACAACAGAGTGGCGATCGCGGCTAATTTTGCGAAACCTTTTTTTTGTCGAGACTGAGGTTGACGACGTTTTCGTGATTTCGGTGGAGATTTCGATTGACGCTTAATCGTTTTCGAGGTGGTCATGTTTGTTGCTTGCTTACTGACGAGTAACTGATAACTAAATCGCGATTGGTTTAACAATCACAGATCAGTTGTTCATAACGCGAACCTGCACGTTCCCAAGTATATTGCTTCTCGATCAGCGATCGCGCATTTTGAGAAAGTTTTTTGCGCAAACTCGCTTCGTCAAACAAACGCGAAATGCTATAAATATATTCTTCCAGGTTATTAGCCCGCATTGCCCGTAAAGGTACATTTGCACCATCAACTGCTAAACCTTCCAAACCGCGATCGCTACCGACAACGGGTGTTCCTGCTGCCATTGCTTCCAGGGTTTTGTTTTTGATTCCGAATCCAGTACGCATCGGCACGACACAAACAGTTGCTTGATGTAAATAATCTACCATCGCAGGAACTCGTCCGGTTACAGTTATCCCCTCAATTTCGTTTAATTCTTGGACTTCGGCTACCGGACGCGACCCAACTAAATCTAAACTGACATCAGGATAACGTTGGCGAATTTCGGGAAACACCGACAAACTAAAATAGCGTACCGCGTCGATATTGGGTGCATTATCCATTGCTCCAATAAATACTAACTTGTTTCCGCCCGGATCTTGCGATCGCATCGGAAACAAATCCAAATCGACACCGTTGGGAATAACGCTAATTTTCGCATCCGGATTCAAAACTTGCAATTGTCGCTTATCTACTTCCGTAGTTGCGGCGATCGCCGCAAATTTGGCACAATATTGTTGTTCATAACGACGTAACAAAGGTAAATTCAAATTGTCACGCATCTTATTTTCCGAAGTTTGAGTTTCCAGTTGATGCTTGCAAGTACCATACACCGAACTGTGAATATTTACCACCGCACGTAATTTTTCCTGCCATTCCCGACGCACATAAATTTCGTTAACGCTATGTTCGCTGGTTATTGCTGCAAAATCACCTGTTGCTACTGCTTCGTCAATCCATGCTTGCATAATTTGCGAATAACTCGAACGTACACTCGGAGGTATTCCTTGCTGAATAAACTGACCAAAACGCTTCGCTTTACTCAGAATACCCAACTTTGCTTCCCCTTCCGTCGGACGCGGAAAAACTTTCAATTCAGTGACAAATTCTCCTAATTGAGCAATTTCCTCCTCAGTAACCTCCCCAGTCCGTTGCGTGACTAACGTTACTTGATGCTTTCCACTCAAATACTTCAGCAAATGGAAAGTACGCACCTGAGTTCCCCCTTTCGTCGGAGGATAAGGAAATGTTGAAGAAAGCATTAAAATTTTCATCACAACTCCGCGCTAATCTTAAACAAATTTTTAACAATCTCGGCTCAAGGAAAATATTTGAGCTTCTCACCCTTTTTAGCGCTTTCTTCCCTAATGAGCTACTATAGCAATAAGATATTTAAACCAGAAGTTTATCTAACGATCTTTCCGGGAATTTATCCTCTTGCTAATAATAATTTTTATTACTAACTGGTTGCATCCCCATGAGTAACGAAGTAAAGAGCCGTACTTACTTTCTAGGAGCAGCTTCGGGTAATTAAGTGAAGATTTTTTGCTTCCGAGTCCTAATTAGATTTGCTGAAAAAGATTAAATGGCAAAAATTAGTGTTTGTATCCCAACTTTTAACCGAGCAAACTTGCTGAAAACGGCGGTAGAAAGTGTTTTTCAACAAACAGCTACCGACTGGGAATTAATTGTCTGTGATGATGGTTCGCCAGATGAAACCCCAGAATTAATGTCTCGCTATCAAGAAAAAGATGAGCGGGTAAATTACCTTCGCCATCCTGATAATATTGGGAAAAGTAATAATATGCGGTCGGGTTTTGTGGCTGCAACTGGCGAATATTTTCTGAAATTTGATGACGACGATCGCCTCACTCCAGAGTTTTTAGCTAAGACTAGCGCGATTCTAGATACACATCCGGAAATAGATTTTGTGGGGACAGATCACTGGATAATTGATGTTGACAATATTCGAGATGAATCGGCAACAAAAATTAATTCGCAACGATGGGGCAGAAGTCAACTAGCGGAGGGAACAGTTACCGATTTATTAACAGTTGTTTTTGTCAGACAAAGCTTTCAAATTGGAGCAACTTTATTTCGCAGAGAGACTTTACAATCAGTGGGTTATATGCTACCAAATATCCAAAATTGTGAAGATAATGATTTATTTGTGCGTTTAGCTTTGGCAGGGAAAAGAGGTTATTATTTACCTGAAAAATTGATGGAATATCGGGTTCACGCGGAACAACAAGGAATTAATCGAGCGATTCCTTATTTAAAAGATAAAATTAATTATTTAAATAACTATCAATTTGAGTCAGGTAAATTAGAAAATATTCGCAAAGAACGGCTTGCAGAAGCGCAACTAATGTTAGGATTACGCTTAATTGAAATTGGCGAAACTCAAAGAGGAAAAGAGTTAGTGGAAAGAGGTAAATCTGCTTCCCCTACCAAAGCGAAAATTGGGCTAGCATTGTCATGGTTGCCGTTGGGAGTTCGGAAAACAGCCTTTAAAACTTTGCGGAAAGTAAAATCGTCCTGAAGTAAGTAGTAGTAGTGACTAGCACAGTGGCGATCGCAAAATTCAAATCGTTACTAAGCTAGATTAGAAAAGTTAACTACAAAGGCGATCGCATGGAAATTAGCGTCAAACAACTCAAGTTTCTGCTGAAACTGATTAGCAAACCCGACTACCAAGCATCAATCACCGAACTCAGCCCCACCTCCGGAACAAAAGCCTCAGAAAGGAATAGCATTTGTCGCGACTTGCGCGAACTTAATTTAGTTGCAGCACCCGAAGTAGTTACAAAACTTAAAATTGAGCCTGCGGGAAAAGCCCTCCTCGAAGCAGACGCGGCGGAATTACCCTTAAGCAAAGACGAACTCAAAACGCTCAAAGCCAGCGCCAAAAAGACAATTAACCCCAGCGACACCAAAATCCCTGCTGACACCCGTCAAACAGTCATCCAAGGCTTAGTGGAGCGAGGTTTGATTAGCGCAGTCCAAACCAAACTCCAAGAAGTGAGATTGACCGAGCGGGGGAAAGAATTTTTACTCTCTGAATACAAACCTAGTGGTAGCGGTAACACCCAGTTGACGCAAGATTTGCTCGCAGCTTACCTGAACTTTTTCCGTCAGCAGATGCAAACACCTCAACAGTCAGTAGCAGCCACCAAAGCAAATTTAGCTACTTTTGGGGACAAACCGAGCGATGAGCAAATTCTGGAAGCGATCGCCACTTTAGACCGCACATTAGGAACAGATAACTACTTGCCAATATTTCATTTGCGAGAAAAGTTACAACCACCGCTTTCGCGGGAACAATTAGATCGAGCGCTTTATCGGCTCGAACAAAACGACCAAATTCAATTAAGTACCTTACAAGAAGTTAGCTCTTACAGCCCCGAACAAATTCAAGCCGGAATTCCTCAAGAAATTGGTGGAGCATTATTTTTCATCATCGTCAACTAAAACCTTCTCTCTCAAAACAAGCGTCAAATTTCTAGCCCTCACAGATTCAAAAATGCCATCTATCCAAGAATTAATCCAACAAGAAGTCAACCCCTTTGACTCCACAACCCTTTATTCAAGCAACTTTTGGCGAGAACAACAAAACGAACAAACAAACGTCAACTCAATCCATCAAGAGGCGATCGCCACAGTCGAAAATTTACTCGCTCAAGTTGCGAAAGATCATCGTCCCCGCAGCTTAATTCTTACAGGTGACGCAGGCTCCGGAAAAAGTTATCTCCTCGGACGCATCAAAAAACAACTCAACCCCAAAGCCTTTTTCGCTTACATCGATCCTTGGCCCGATAGCGATTATATTTGGCGGCACATTCTGCGTCAAACTGTTGATAGTTTACTCCACATTCCTGAAGGTCAACAACAATCTCAACTGCTATTGTGGGTAGGAGGATTATCCGCGATCAAAAATGATAGCTTAGTAAAAAAAATTATTGGTGAACGTCGCTTATTTATCAAAAATCTCCGAGACACATATCCCACCGACATCTACAACGCCAAAGAATTTTTCAATGTCCTTTACCATCTTAACAATCCTGAATTATACGCGATCGCCTGTGAATGGTTGCGTGGCGATGACTTAGACGAAGAAGACTTACAACTTTTGGGTGTCAAAAGCTCAAATAATAGCGAAGATGCCGCCCAAAAAATACTGAACAACTTTGGCTTCATTTCTCGCGACTCGCAACCAATTGTCTTATGTTTTGACCAACTCGACAACATCCCTCGGCTAGAAAATAATCATCTTGACTTACAGCCTTTATTTAACGTCAACTCCACCCTTCACAGTCAATTTTTCAACAGCTTTTTAATTATTATCAGCCTCATAACTGATACTTGGAGACAGCACCAGCCTCGCATTCAATCTGCCGACAAAGCCAGAGTCAACGCGGGATTATTTAACCTCAAACCAATTACTTTAGACCAAGTCGAAAACCTGTGGAAAGCTCGTCTTTATCCTCTCCACGCTCAAGCGCAACCTCAGCTAAAAGATACCCTATTTCCACTTTCGAGAAAAATTGTCGAAGAAAAGTTTCCGCGCGGGAAAACTCTCCCTCGAAATGCTTTAGCTGTCGCCAAACAAGAATATCAAAAATATAAAGACGGTTTAATTGAAACTCAAGCTACTCCTGACAAGAGTGACAATGGTCACAAGCATCCAGTAATTGAAACAACACCGATTATTAAGCAACCAGATCCTTTAGCGGAATTTCAATTAATTTGGCAAAAAGAAGCCAAAAAAGTTCAAGCTCGGATTAGTAAAATTAACCAAGTAGCAGCACCAGAATTAATCCGAATGCTCCAAGAAACTTTATCAGCTTTAGAAATAAAAGCCATCAAACCTAAACTTTTAAGCGGCAAAAGTAGCGTCAATTCTTTTAGTTATCAACATTCCCAACAAAACAGCCGCATCGGAGTAGTTTGGACAGAAGACGCTAATCTGAAAACTTTTTACAGTGTCATGAAAGCTTGCGAAAAAGTAATTAACACCAAAGATTGTCAAAAACTGTACTTAATTCGGAATGCAAATCTAGGAAAACCTAATTTAGCAGGGAATCAAATTTACCGAGAAATATTCTCTAATCCCGAACATTCTCACCTCAAAGTCAATATTACTTCGGTTCACAAACTAGCAACTTATCACAGCTTAGTTAACTCGGCTTTGGGTAACGAACTACTAATTAATGACAAAGCCATTAGTTTAAAAGAATTAGAAGCTTTAACTCGTGAAGCACAAATTTTTGATGACTGTAAGTTATTACAAGATTTAAGAATAATTTCTGAGCAAAAGGCTACAGATGAGCGGGAAAAAGACAAGGAACATCAAGAAACCGTAAAATTTGTGTTAAACATTGCGAAAACCCAAGGTTACTTAGCTAGAAAGACTTTAGAAGCAAGAACTTTAGACAATTACGGTGATTTAGATCGAGCTAAAATTAGCGAAATAATTGAGCAACTTTGTCAGGAACAAAAACTCAAAGTTTTTAATCCTCAACAAGTACCAGAGCAACAATTTATCTCCTACGTTCCCTAAGCATAATTCAAACAAAATCAATGTTATTGTACCTGAGAAAAGCCGATGAAATCTGTCAGCAAATCAACCAATTTGCTTCAGCAAAAATCCTGTGGCTAGATACAGAGATAGCGGCTTGGGATACACCTAATCCGCAACTTTCTCTGATTCAAGTATTAGCAAATCCTCAAGATTTGTCAGGAAATTGTGCTTATTTATTAGATGTCTTCAACCAGCCAGATTTAGTGAATAAATTTGTTCAGCAAATCATGGCAAATCCGAAAATTGAGAAAGTGTTTCATAATGCTAGCTTTGACTTGAGATATTTAGATAAACGACGCTCAAGAAATGTTACTTGCACATTAAAATTAGCTCGCAAAATTGGCAAAGATAACTTAGGTACTTCTAATCTGAAATTAAAGACTCTCGCAACGGAACTTTGCGGCTTTACTAATGTAGACGCGGAGCAACAAGCAAGTGATTGGGGCATACGTCCTCTCAGCCAACAACAGCTACAATATGCCAAAATGGATACAGTTTATTTAGCTCAGGTACATCTCCGTTTATTAGAACTATCTAAGCCAAAAATTAAATCAAATATGAGCCAAACTAAACAATCAGAAAATACTTCTTTGAATGTAACTCAAGTGCGAGTTGCTTTTGAATGTCCCCGCTTATTTTATTTACAGCAACATTGCGGTGGAAAAACGTTATTTTTACCACCAAATCGAACAAAAGGTGTGGGAACAACTTTTCATAAATTAGCTGATGAATGTATCAAGTTAGCTAGACAAGAACCACGTTTTCGAGAATTATTAAAATCATCAGCCAATAATTTACAAGTTGAAGCTGTTGCTTCGCAAATGCAGCAGCTATTTTTCGAGCTAGTTTTCTTACCTCATCTCAGTAAAGAAAATCCCGAACGCGCTGCCACATTAAATCAAATTTGGCAAGGGCTAATTACATTATTTAAACATTGGGCAACATTACTAATTAAAAATCGTCATTATGTTAATTCTGAACAAGTAATTACCCGCACTTTTATCGCGGAAGAATTACCTCTGGAACATTATTTTACGTTACCAGACAAAACTGAGCAAAGGTTAACTGGTAAATTAGATAGTTTAATCTTTGATTTTACTAAAAATCGTCTCTGTGTGGTTGAATACAAAACTTATCAACCTGTGGATGCTTCAGCCCAATTAGGACAAGTTGCACTTTATAGTTATATGCTGAAAGCAAAGAAAAAAGTGCCAGTTGATTCAGCCGTCTACTCAATTTTTCCAGAGTTTAAAGAGGCTTATTATTCTTGGGAAGAATTAGAAAATACGGTTCACGATTTGATTCCTTATAAATTGCAGCAAATGCAGTCTTGGTTGAGATGGGAAAAAGATGCTCCTAACCCACCACCACAAACAACGCAGCTTCATTTATGCGAAATTTGTCCGCAACAAGAAAAGTGTCAAAGTTATTTTTCTGACGAGAAAGTTAGCGTAGCCGAAGTTCCAGTTGAGCCGCAAAAACAAGCTAAAATTGTTAATAAGTTACCATCTAAGGTAGAAAGAAAAGAAAATAATTTAGCGACGCAAAAACCGACTCAACCAAAAGTTGACGTTGACAATCTTGCTTCAAGTTTAGTAACTATTTTACAATCTTATAATAATATTGATGTGATGCTTTTGGGGGCTGTGGCTGCACCTGCTTTTATTCGGGTTAAACTGAAGCCAAATTTAGGTGTAAAAATTGCTTCTCTGCTCAGATTAACTGAAGATTTACAAGTCCAATTGGCGACAAAAGAGCCACCGATGATTGCACCGCAAGCTGGTTATGTAAGTGTCGATCTTCCGCGCTCAGATCGTCAAGTTGCTCGCTTTGATGACTACATTAAAGTTGAACAAAGTGCGCATAATGCTAGTGTAAAAATTGCGATTGGTATAGATTTAAACGGAGAATTAGTAGAAGCAAATTTATCCGATCCTAATACTTGTCATTTCTTAGTTGGGGGAACAACTGGAAGCGGGAAAAGCGAATTTCTCCGCAGTATTTTACTCTCTCTAATTTATCGTTATACGCCGGAACAATTGCAAATTGCTCTTGTCGATCCGAAACGAGTGACATTTCCGGAATTTGCAGACATGGGTTGGTTATATTCACCGATGGTAAAAGATAGCGATCGCGCAATTTCTCTGATGGAAGATTTAGTCTCGGAAATGGAGCGACGTTATCAACTTTTTGAGAATTCTCGTTGTGGCTCTATTGATACATATAACGCGAAATCTGTCAACCCCTTGCCCAGAATTGTTTGCATCTTTGACGAATACGCTGATTTCATGATCGACAAAGAAAGCCGCAAGGTACTCGAAGATAGTATCAAACGTCTGGGGGCAATGGCAAGAGCCGCCGGAATTCACTTAATTATCGCCACTCAGCGCCCCGATGCTAACATTGTGACACCGATTATCCGCTCTAATTTACCAGGAAGAGTTGCTTTGCGTACCGCCAGCGAAGCCGATTCTGCAATTATTTTAGGTGGAAAACAAACCGCAGCCAAGTATTTGTTAGGGAAAGGAGATTTATTGTATTTGGGTGGTGCAGAAATGCAGCGTTTGCAAAGTTTATTTGCTGCAACAATTACTTTACCAAAATAGCGCGATCGCCATAAATTAGTCAACTAAAAACCTCTCTACTTTCATTTTTCAAAGTTAATCAAATGACACAGCTAACAATTCCGAAAACATTCCAAGTTACTCACGCTCAGTTTCAACAACTTGCTTATGTCAACCGCGATTTACGCTTAGAAAGAACTGCTACAGGAGAATTAATTATTATGCCCCCTACAGGTAGTAATACTGGTAAGCTAAACTTAGATATTGAAGGACAATTATGGCTGTGGAATCGTCAAACTAAATTAGGGGTAGCTTTTAACTCTTCCAGTGGATTTCATTTACCAAATGGAGCAGATCGTTCTCCGGATGCTGCTTGGATTAGCAAAGAAAGATGGGAGTTTCTTAGCGATGAAGAAAAAGAAGGATTTGCACCAATTTGTCCGGATTTTGTTGTGGAATTAAGATCGCCGTCTGACAATCTTAAACCTTTACAAAGAAAAATGCAAGAATATCTTGACAATGGGGCGCGTTTAGGTTTTCTAATTGATCGAAAAAATCACCAAGTTGAAATCTATCGACAAAGCCAAGATGTTCAAGTTTTAGTACATCCGAAAAATTTATCAGGAGAAGATGTTTTACCAAAATTTATTCTCGATTTAACTCAAATTTGGCAGTAAAAAAGATATCTCTACTTACGAGTGTAACTTTGTTTCCAGAGATAAAAAGGGCTAACCAAACTATTCAGCACAAATTCTTTTTCACAAGCGGTTGCTAGATTTTTCTGAATACAGTAATATTTGAAAGATAAATAAAGAAATTTGCGGAGATCGTTGAGAGTATAAAGAGGAAAAAATAAGGGTCTTTGCCAAATTGGGAGCCGAATCATGCGAATATGGTAACGAGCTAAACCAATTCCACGCGCGATCGCCAACAAATAATCTGGTTCGAGACGATTTTCTGGTATCTTATGAATAATCTGCATCTCTGGGTTATGCCAAATCTCCCAGCCACCGTTTTGAATATATGCTAATGCTTCTAAATCTTCGCTGGCTAACTGAGATTTCCCCACTCTCCCCTTGAGAAACAACTCCTGGGGGACATTTTCTCGCCATGCTTGCTGTCGTACTACTAAACCTGCACCAGGTGGTAAAATTCGCTGACGAGGCTCGTAAATAAAAGCCTTCTCGCCGCGATCTTTTGCCCCTAGAAACGAGATAAACTGCTCAAACCCCTCCGGAGGCTTAACGGCAAAATCGGCGTTGATACGGCTACCATAAGCGCCTGCGTGGGGATGTGCTTCGCCGAAAGTAAAAGCGGTTTGTACCCAGCGAGAATCTGGTAAATTATCGTCATCGAGGAAACCGATATATTTACCTTTGGCTTCGCTTAACGCCCGTTGTCGAGCATAAGCTAACCCTTGTCGCGGTTCAAAACAGTATCTTAGGCTACAAACTGACCAATTCGTTTGGTAAGCTCGAATTAGCTCCGCCGTGCGATCGCTGCTATTATTATCAACAACCAGAATTTCCCAACGAAAACTTTCCCAACCTATTTGTTGCTCTAGTCGCGCAAAAACTTCTGGAAGTCGCTTTTCGCCATTGTAAGTGCAAATAGCAACAGTAAGCGCGATCGTCTTTAACATATCCGGTAACTATGGTAGGCGATCGCCGCACTAATCTGGCAATATCTCACCAACTCACATCGAGAAATTAAGTAACCAGTCACAACCAAGATTATGCAAATAATATCTTCTATTCTAAATCAAAATCAATTTTTTGGCGAAAGTAAAATAAATTCGTCAGACAGCCAATTTCAGTGACAATTTTTGGTGCTTATTACCTCACAAATATTAGCTAAAATATCCTAACTTTGGCGAGGCTGATTGCCTTGTTAAAATCAAATCTATACGAATAACATTTTTTCTAGTTATGAATATTGCTCAACCTCAGCAAATTACCCAACATCTACACACAGCTTTAAGCAAAATTGGTCAATTTGAAAAATGTGCTTTTCTCGACTATCCCAACTATCCTAACATTGGCGATCATTTAATTTGGTTAGGTGGTTTATTTTATCTAACTGACATTTTACAAACCCAAGTTAGCTATACCGCAAACATTAATAACTTTTCCGACGAATTACTCAAGCAAAAAGTAGGAAAAAATCCGATTATTCTCAATGGTGGCGGTAATTTAGGCGACTTATGGCCACCTTATCAAAAATTTCGCGAAAAAATTATTTCTCAATACCCAGATCGTCCAATTATCATTTTCCCACAAAGTATTTATTTTACCAACCAAGTCAACTTAGATAACGCCGCAAAAACATTTAATTCCCACCCCAATCTAACTATCTTTGTTCGCGACAATTATAGCTATCAAATAGCTAGCAATAATTTCATAAATTGTCAAGTAGTTAAAGCTCCAGATTTAGCATTTCACTTATTAAAACTTCCCGGAATCTGCAAAAGTTCTCAACCCAATCAAGCAATCCTTTATCATTATCGCCAAGATCGCGAATTAGACAAAAAGATTGCCCCCGCTTCTCTAAATCTACCTAATTTAGTCGTTGAAGATTGGCAAGCTTTTCATTTAGTATTAGGTAACTCTCAACCTTTATTACTCAAAAAAATAGCTTACCTCTATCGAGAATTTTGGCAAAAAGGACTCTTGACTCCGAAAGAATTTTTTTCACGGCAAAAATGGTTTAGTAAATACCAATACAAGCAAAAATTCTCGCAAGTAGATAACCCAGAATTACAACAGCTTTCTTTAAGTTTGCTTCATGCAGGAATATATCAATTTCAGCAGTATCAGGTAATTATTACCAACCGATTACACGGACATATTCTGTGTTTACTTCTCGGTATTCCTCATCTCTTTTTGCCGAATTCTTACCACAAAAATGAATCTTTTTATCAAACCTGGAGTCAAGATATTTCTTGGTGTCATTTTGCCAAAAATAGCGAGGAAGTTAAAGTCAAAATTAGAGAACTTTTCAAGAGTTAAATCAGCTAAAGATATAGTAATAATAC
>JAWQFW010000099.1:0-16865 GCA_035968095.1 Oscillatoria sp. PMC 1068.18 | reverse complement strand
ACAACCAACATTTACTCTTCCAACTCCTCCTTGTCTCCCATTTCCTCCTTGTCCCTAGTACCCAGTACCCAGTACCCAGTCCCCAGTCTCTAGTCTAAGACAGCTAAAGCACCACCAATGCTGGAAGCAATCCCAGAAATTAAAGCGGTAGCAAATAACCACCAAGCTGCGGCTGCGGCTGCTTTGCGAGTAGCTTCTGCTTGTCGCTGGGCTTCTAATTTCACTTCTTCTAAGCGTTGTTGGGCTTGTAGTTGCAAGCGTTCGGCTCGTTGTAACAAGCGATTGCGAGTATGTTCAACTTGGTCGATAATGCGGTTAACATCGGATTCGGAGATGTCGTCGCGGGAACTCAAAATTGCGACTAAGGTGTCGCGGTTAAACTGCGAAAGGCGCGATCGCATGGCTTCAAATCCAGCTTCAGGATCGTCGAACATTGTCTGCACGTCGGTTTTAATTCCTTCGTAGTTGAGTTCGGGGCGATCGAGAGAGTTAAGATAGTTGCGAATCCGTCCCAAAATACTGTCGATAACTTGTTCCACTGCACTTTGAACTTGTTGCCATTGTGCCAGGATTTGGTCGCGGACGGAGAAGATGCGATCGCTAATTTCGGCGGCTTCTTGCTCGGAAATATCTTCTCTTTGAGCAAGTAATGCGGTTATTGTGGCACGATCAAACTCAGAAAGGCGATCGCCAATTCGACTCATTCCCACTCTGGGGTCGTTGACTAACTGCTCTAAATCGCGTTTGATCCCTTCAGGATTAAGTTCTTCTTTGTCGGTAGAACGCAAATAAGCTTCCAAACTTGCTTGAAAGTCCAAAGCTTGTCCTTTCGCGCGACTAGCTAAACGACGCGGAGCTTTGACAAAGTTGCGAATATTTGCCTGTACTTCGTCAATAATTTGATTAACTTGGGCTTCGCTCAAATCTTGACGCTGAGACAATAATTGCACCAAGGTATCGCGATCCATCTGTGACAAGCGCTGTCGCACTGCTCTCGCGCCCATTTTCGGATTTGAGAACAAAACTTCTAAATCTTGTTGAATCCCTTCAGGATTGAGTTCATCTTTACCTGTAGAACGTAAATAATCGGCGATCGCACTGGTCACATTATCGTATTCGGCTTTAACTTTAGCCGCCGCTTTTTGGGGAGCGTGGGTTACACCATACCAATTCGCTTCTACTGCGTCGATAATTTCGTTAACTTGGGCTTCGCTCAAATCTTGACGCTGAGACAGCAATTGTACCAAGGTATCGCGATCAAAACGAGCCGTCCTCATCTGCAAAGCCGCAACTCCTGCTTGGGGGTCGTCTAACAAAGTTTGTAAGTCTCGTTTAATTCCTTGGGGATTAAGTTCTGCTTTACCTGTATCTCGTAGATAAGCAGCTACTTTCAGCCATTGAGCTTCGGCTTTGGCTTTAGCGGCTTCAGTGACTTCGCGAGACTCGTCTAAAACCCGAATTCTGGCTTTTTCTAACTCGTTAACAATCTCGGCTTTTTCTTCAGTTGATAAATCTGAGCGCCGAGTTAACATATTCTCGAAGGCGTAACGGTCAAATTGAGCCAGACGAGTGTTTAACTCTTGATAATTGGTTTCGGAGTCGGCGAAAATTGCGCGAGATTCGAGTTGAATTTTTTCGGAAGTTAACTCTTCATTGGGAGTGGTGAGGAGATATTTTTCTAACTCTTCGCGAACCGCAGTTGCCGCTCGTTCGTATTTCGCTTGTTCTGTTTTCGCAACCACATCAGCGCGAATTGTTTCCAAAAGGTCAGCTAGTTGATTAATCTGATCTTGTGTGAATACGCCTCGTTTTTGCAGCAAGCGAACAAAATAATCTCGGCGAATTTGTCTTAAAGCATCAGCCAGACGACCTTGGTCAGCATCGGGGTCGAAAATTACTTGGCGGAATTGTTGCTCTAAGATTTGCCGATTCATTTTACTGTAATCGGTATTGAGGAGAAATTGTTCGATTTTGGCTTTGAGTTGCACTGGTTCGCTGGTTCCTTTGGCATTGCTGAGGACGCGGTTACGTGCTTCCAATAGCCAAAGCGTAACTTTTTGTGCTTCTTCGGAGTTAAGGTCTTCTCGCTGACGTAACATTCGCTCGAAACTGGGCTGATCGAATTCTTCGAGGCGAGATTGTAGCTGTTCGTATTCGGCATCAGCATCGGACATTATTGCCTGGAAGTCAAGTTCAATTTTTGCCGGAGAAAGTTCGGTTTTGGGAGTATTAACGACATAAGCTTCGACTTCTGCGGTTAAAGCGAGTGCAGTTTGGCGTTCGGCGGCTGCATTGGCTGTGGCGATCGCTTCTAAGCGAATTTTTTCGAGGCGATCGCTGATTTCGTCAATCCTTTCCTGGGTAAAGACGCCTCGCTGTTGCAGGAGATCGGCGAAATAAGCGCGATCGAAGTCTTTTAAAGCGTGGCTGACGATTTCGGGGTCTGCTTCCGGGTCATAAATTACTTCGCGAAATTCGGTTTCGATTTTCGGTTCGCTCATCTGCCAAGAATAAGTGTTCAGCAGATAGTTGTCGATGTCTGCTTTGATGGTTTTGTAAGCAACCGAGTTAGTTGGTGTTCCTTGAATTTGGGATTTAACTTGCTGGGTTTGTTCGCCAATTTTGTTTTTCGCATTTTGCAAGCGATCGATAATTTTTTCGACGCTCAGGTCGGAGATGTCGCTACGACCCATGACTAAACCGATTAAACTGTTAAAGCTGAGGGTCATTGCTTGTTGCATCGGACCTGTAGTTTGGGTTTTGCGTCGTTTCCGCAATTCTTCGATCAAGTCGTCGAGTTTCGAGTTAAATTCGCCTCCGAGTAAGGAATCGGGTGCGGCTGATTTGACGTAATCGACGAATTCTTCGAGGCGATTTTTCGAGGGAAGTCGCTTGACGGTTTTATTCCAAACTGAGTCGAGTTCGTCTGCAAGTTGTTCTACTTCGCGCTTGGATAAGTCGCTGCGATCGCTGATTAAGTTGACAAAGGTTTGGCGATCGACTTTACTGAGAGCTTCGCTACCTGCGAGTTGTTCTAAGTTTGAGTCACCTAGGATTGCTTCGATGTCGTTTTTGACTCCTTTTAAATTTAGTTGCGGTGGACGCAAATCGCCTAAATAATCTTCTAAGTTTTCCCGAATTGATACCGGATCGATCGCTGCTCCGATTTCGCGACGGACTGCGCTTGCGGCTGCTTCTGCGGTTGCAACTACTCGATCTGAGGCAACTTTACCTCCAATTGCGGCGGTGGCGGTTCCCAGTAAGGCTTGAAAGCCTGATGTAGCGGTATTTACGACTGAACCGACTAATGAACCGACTGTGGTTGAACTAACCCAAAACAGTAAGCAAAAATAGGCTCCCCAGATTACTAAGCCGACGATCGCTCCTAAGCCTGCACTTTTGAGTAAACTTAACTTAACTGCTAACAGTGTGGCACAAAAAAGCGCGATCGTTACCGTAATTAAGGTAGCTAATCCCAGCGCTACACTGATTTTCCGAATTGTACCTCCGACGCTCTCAGATGAATTCTGGTTATGAGAATCTGATGAGTTTCCGATTAAGGAAATTCCTGTCGCTACTCCTAAGTTGGTTAAAAGTAACTGGAAAGCAAATGCAAGGATCACTCCCGCAATTACGGCAATCCAAAATTGTGGTCCGGAAAAAACTAATGACGCATCTTCAGGATCGTCCAGCACAGGTTCCCCAAGTTGAGCGATCCAAAAAAATATTTTATTGATTTCAATGAGCATTCCTGCGCTTTCAAGCATAATCTTGCCTCTTTAAGTAATTATTCTTTACACTCGCGAAATTGAGCGCTATTTTCCTTCATATTCCCCAGAATCCTCAACAGAGAGGGTTTCCTACATCCATCTTTAGTGGGAAAATCATTTAATAGTGATAAATTTCTTTCTCAGGGTTGAGAAATTAGTTACCAGTTATCAGTTATGTTTTGGCAATTAATAGTCGCTACTATGAGCTTATTCTTGCTCTATCTACTCCTCATTCGCAATTACTATCCTAATTTTTTGTCTGTATTTTACACTCGTTCTTGCTTTTCTCATTTAAAATCGGTAAACTCACTGTAACTTTAGTCCCAACGTTAAGTTTACTTTCGAGAGTAATTTCTCCACCCAAGATCTCCACTGCTTTTTTAACAATTGCTAAACCTAATCCGGTTCCAGGAATAGTTCCCGCATTTTTGGCTCGGTGAAATGGTTGAAACAGATAAGGGATCTCTTCAGCAGGAATTCCAATACCGCGATCGCTAATTTCAAAGATAGCTCGCTCGTCAATACAGTTTAGTTGGAGCTTTATCTCGCCTCCTTGAGGTGAATATTTAAGTGCATTTGAAATTAAGTTACCTAAAATTTTATGTAATAAATTTTCGTCAATACAAACTAATGTTGATTGACAATTACTCCAAAAACTAATTTGATATTTAGAATCACGTAAAAGTTGTTGTTCTTCGACTAACTTACCAGTAAATTTCTCTAATTCAAGAAGAGTTTTTTCGAGTTGAATTTTTCCCGAATTAGCTTGATTATAAGCTAAAACATCATCTAATAATTCCGTAATATATTTAACCGCATTACGCGTTTTGTGGAAAAAAAGTTTGCTTTTTTCCTGAGAAAAATTATGGTAATGTTTCTCTAACAGTTGAGCGGAAATATGAATCATGTTTAAAGGAGTACGAAACTCATGAGAAACCGTTTGAATTAAACGTGTTTTCAGTTCATCGAGTTCTTTTTCTTTTTCCGACTCAACTAAATTAGTTTGTTTTTGATTAGTTTTTAGATTAGAATGAATTAGCCAACTTAAGGCGATGATATTTTCCTCGCGATCGTAAATAGTAGTTACAGATATTTTAGTTAACAATTTTTCCCGATCGGCAATTTTAATAATAACTTCTTCGTTTAAATGTTCCCCAACGGAAAGTAACTTTATTTGCGCTTGTAAATCATTAATTTTTGCTTGAGAAATAAAATTAGCAAGATATTTATCTACCAATAAATTTGGTTCAGAAAAACTTAATAAATCTGCCGCAGCTTGATTAGCTTTTTTAATTTTACCTTCTAAATCAGTCATTAAATAAGCATCAGAAGTTCCTGCCATTAACTCTTGATAATGTTGACATTCTAATTCTAAATCTTGATGGGTAGTAATTAATTTTTCAATCTCAGTTTCGATTTCTGCTACTACTAGAAACAATTCATCAACAATACTACTAACTTCCGTTTCTCCTTGGTTGACCAAATTTTGGGCAGATTGGAGAATATTATCTAATCTTCCTTTAGTAGTTTGAATAAGTTCATTAGAGTTAGAATTTTCTTTAGTCATATATAGTAAGGGCTATTGTTCTAATAAATAACCTCCCTAATTCTATTACCTAAGAGTAGAAAATTTTCTGCATATTTACTTCCCACTAATGAGAGATTTTACTTTTGTGATTGACTTAGTTTTCTTGGCAACTATAATGATTCTCTCTTAAGTATGATGACGAGAAGGGATAAATCCTAATATTAATGACTTTTAGTCAAAAGTTAGCTACGATCGAAAAGATATCTAACGAGAAGCGCAATCAAGCAAAAATAAGAGTTTTTAATCAGGATTTGGAGTTAGGAAAAGATAACTAATCAGCAGCGATCGCGGCAGATTAATTTTTTCGCTTGAGGTGAAACTGAATTAAGGCTTAAATTCCGGTGCAGCTTCGATTTTCCCAGATAAGGGAAATTCCGTCACCAGTTTGGCGATCGCCGCGATCTGATTTAAGTTATTGATAACACCTTGACGATGCTCTGGTTCTAGAGGTAATTCGAGTAAATAAGCAGTTAAATCAACGTATTCAGCAATTTGTCGTTCTTGGTCAGTCATAGTAAAAGCAAGAAAAATGTTTCTTAGCAAAATTGTATCTCTTTGAGAAAGTAGAGACATTATCAGCAACGTCTCTACCAGAATAGCTCTAAATTAATTACGCACCTTGACGCAGTTGATCCAAGACACTGCGGTCTTCTAAAGTAGAAGTATCCCCAGCAACTTCTTCACCTGCGGCTAAATTACGCAACAAACGCCGCATAATTTTACCAGAACGAGTTTTCGGTAAAGCATCAGTGAAGCGAATTTCACCCGGACGCGCGATCGCCCCAATTTCAGTAACGACGTGCTGTTTTAATTCTTTTGTCAACTCATCGCTAGCATTATAATTACCTTCCAACGTCACAAAAGCAAACACATTCTCCCCTTTTACCTCATCTGGCTTTCCGACAACCGCCGCTTCTGCAACAGCCGGATGGGAAACCAAAGCCGACTCTACTTCCATTGTTCCCAAACGATGCCCAGAAACATTAATTACATCATCGACACGCCCCATAACCCAAAAATAGCCATCTTCGTCACAGCGCGCACCATCACCAGCAAAATAGAAATATTGCCCATCTTTGGGAGCAATATGTTCCCAATAAGTACGACGGAAGCGATCGCGATCGCCGTATACTGTTCGCATCATACTCGGCCAAGGATGTTTCACAACTAAATAACCACCTTGATTATTCTCTACCGGATTCCCGTCTAAATCCACAATTTCAGCGATAATACCCGGAAAAGGTAAAGTACAAGAACCAGGCTTCGTCGCAACCGCACCAGGTAACGGTGTCAGCATAAATCCCCCAGTTTCAGTTTGCCACCAAGTATCGATAATCGGGCAGCGTTCCCCTCCAATAACTTTGTGATACCACACCCAAGCTTCCGGATTAATCGGCTCTCCTACGGTTCCTAGCAGCCGTAGAGAAGACAAATCTCTGGCATTAGGATGCTGTTCGCCCATTTTGATAAAAGCACGAATTGCTGTCGGCGCAGTGTAGAAGATCGTTACGCCGTATTTTTCAACCACATCCCATAAAGCGCCTGGGTTAGAAGGACGCGGCGCACCTTCGTACATTACACTGGTAGCACCGTTGGAAAGCGGTCCGTAGACGATGTAACTATGTCCAGTAATCCAGCCTACATCCGCCGTACACCAGTAAACGTCAGTGTCTTTGAGGTCAAATGTCCATTTGGTAGTTACGTGGGTATAAAGATTATAGCCGCCTGTAGTGTGGACAACACCCTTCGGTTTGCCCGTAGTTCCCGAAGTATAAAGAATAAAGAGTAGATCTTCGCTATCCATCGGTTCGGCTGGACATTTACCAGATGCGTCTGCTTGGAGTTCGTGCCACCAGCGATCGCGTCCCGGTTCCATCTGGATATCTTGTTTGGTACGCTGAACTACGAGGACGTTCTCGACACTGGGAACGCTGTTATTCGCCAAAGCTTTGTCTACTTCTGGTTTGAGGGGAACGATTTTATCTTTACGATAACCACCATCAGCCGTAACTACTAACTTGGCTTTCGCATCAAGTAAGCGATCTTTGAGGGCTTCAGCGCTAAAACCGCCAAAAACTACTGTATGGGCTGCCCCAATACGCGTACAAGCTAACATAGCGATCGCGGCTTCAGGTATCATCGGCATATATATCCCCACCAAATCGCCTTTTCCCACTCCCAACTGCTTGAAAACATTCGCCATTTGACAAACTTCTCGATGCAATTCAGCGTAAGTTAAGGTACGTGAATCTCCTGGTTCCCCTTCCCAAATCAATGCAGCTTTATTTTTGCGCCAAGTCTGCAAATGTCTGTCAAGACAATTGTAGGAAATATTAATCTTCCCCCCCACAAACCACTTCGCAAACGGCGGTTGCCAATCTAACACAGTATCCCACTTCTCGAACCAATCTAACTCTTGTGTGGCTAATTCTGCCCAAAACTTTTCGGGGTCAGCTTTGGCTTTGTCGTAAAGTTGCTGATACTCCTCCATACTCTTAATTTGCGCCTGTTGAGAAAACTCCTCCGACGGCGGAAATAAACGCTTCTCTTGCAAAATCGATTCAATATTTGCTTCTGTCATCGTTAATTATCTTTCCACACTGGTACTGAAAACCATTCTGAAGGCAGAACCAGCAATAATAGCGTTTAATTTCATTAAGATTTGATGGGGTTGGGAACACCCGCCCAATCCCTTTCCGACCTTACGGTACGCGAAAAGCTGCTCTGGAGTAAACCTTTTGAATACTATTGTCTGTAGACTAATAGTCTCAAAGAAAAGATATTTTAACAATGAAATATCTTAATCAAGCTCTAGGTAAAATATTAGCTAAATATAGAACAAAACTAGAACTTTCACAGGAAGAACTTGCTGACAGAGCAGGAATTCATCGTACATATGTTAGTCAGATTGAGCGGGGATTAAAGTCACCAACTCTATCTGTCTTATTTGACATCTCAAAAGCTCTCGATCTACCAGCTAGCCGTATAATTGATGAGATAGAAAAAGAGATAAATGACTTATCGGATTAATCCCAACTGGAAAATTTTCTGTGGCTTTGAAATAAATAGTCAACATATTCTTACCGCATTAGACCAGACACATAGTATTCTAGATTTACTTCCAGCTACTCTTTATCGAAATATTGACTACAAAACTACCAGTTCAATTGTTGGCTCTATTTTCTGTGCAAATCTCGCAATTACTACAAATAGTATTGTTAATCCTATTGAAAAAGGACATCCCGATTTAATTCCCCAAGAAGGAGAAAACTCACCCGAAGAAATCTTAAGAAATTATCCTGTTGGTCTTGAAGTAAAATCTACTATAGGAAATGTAATTAAGGGAGCAAAAATTAAAGCTGGTAATCCCAGAGTACAATCTTTAACAAGTATAACTTGACAAGCTCATCACCGAGAAGTTAGACAACTTCTTGGTTTAGTCTGGGACTTTGTTACAAGCGAACACGAATTTAATTATCCAAAGATTACAGGAGTTTTTTACTCTAATAACTTAATTGTTGATGATTGGGGGCAAATTAGTGGTACTACTGGCAGAAATACGAAGGTAACAGGAATGAAAGTTAGTGGCAGAAAAAAAATGGGTCAAGGATGGGTAGTATTGTTAGATAATCAAGAATACATTAATAAGTATCAAACCTTACTAAAATTTTCAATCATGTAAAAAGTTCAAGTTGTTTATAGCTGTGTTTAGAACGATAGTAAATTACCTCTTTACTGGTTTTTCCAGCTACTCCTTTTAAATCTAATAAGGGCTGAAATGGCAAATAATCTCCGTACAAACCTTCGCAGAATATCACTTCTCCCTGACGACTTTTTGCCCACTCTGCTAGATCTTGATAATTAATTAAATTACTACCATAACGGTAGCCTTTTCCTGAATTATCTTTATATGGAGGATCGATAAACCAAGTTGCTTGGATATTAGATACTTCTGAGTAATCTCCGCAGCTAATTTTCCAGTGCTTAATTTTGAATAAATTATTAGCCATGTATCTTTTGCTGATTTCCCAATTTCTTGCTAAAACAGGAGTTACTTTGATTGTTTTATAATGAAATGCCATTTTGGTAGCAGCATGAATAATATGTAAAAATTCAGAACTCTTTTCTCCAATTTTTAGCTCAGGTAAAGACTTAATTTTTTCTGATGTAGCTTCTCTAATTAACCATAACCAGATATCGGCTACTTGCTTGTCTTTCTCTACTAAAATTACATTATTCTTCCAGTTATTTCCATGTAATGAATATGCTGCTGAACCTGCAAACGGCTCTACGATCGTGTTGTAGTTAGGTAAGGGATAATGTCTAGCAATTTGCTTCTTTCTGCCGTAATAGTAAAACATTTACTGTCTGACTGAATTTTGCATACTATAGTATTGTTTTGCGATTTCAAAAGTCAAGGAAAATTGCCAATTTATAGTTAAAAAAGATTAACTAAATTACTAGCACTAACCTTGCGAAAAAAAACGAGGATGCTTTAGCATTAATACTAGGCTGCATCCCTCTTCAAAAATAGTTCACAAAGCCACTGGCTGACCATCTAAGGGGATTTTATCCAGTTCAATCTGAAAAATGCCCTTAAACCCGGTTCCCTCAACTACAAACTGCCAGCAACCGTCGCCGACCATCTCCATCAATTTCCCACCATCAACAGAGCGATCGTTAGTATGTAAGTAAAGTTCGAGAGGATTTCTCTCTAATAAAGCCCGAATATAATAATGTTTACGAAAAATTACATTATCAGAAAAACCAATTCCATACAAATCGCGTTCGCCAATTAAAAAATCTAGTCGCATTACCAAATCTTTGTCTTCAATCCTTGCATCTGCGATAATTTTAGAAGTATGGAGATAACCTTGCCAAATTAATTTATCCTCATCAGCCCACGGAAAAGCAAGTTCGTCGTTGGTTTCGCTGAAATTCACATTTCTTTTGTTACTATTTGCATCGGATTTAGTAAAAGGTCCGTAGCAATTTTCCGCCGCTTTACTTTGGTGAAACAGATCGAAATCCACACCACGAGGTTTAATTGAAACTCCTAAAAAGAATTCACTTTTACCAAAGATATCCATCCCTAAAGTAGCTTTTCCCTCAACAAAACGCAAACGCACTTGTACATCTCCTAAAAAGAAGCGCGTCGCGATTTCATAAGCTTCTCTTGAAGAAATAAGAGAATCATTACCGCCATGACATTTATGGACGAAAGTTCTCGGTGCGCCAGGAATTTGAGCAGCTTTTTGCTTGACTAAACCGTCGCTTTTATTATAGTTGATGCCAAATTCGTTGGGCATGGGAAAAAGACGGTTTAACATCGAGTTAAAAGGTTTATAAGTTTGGTAGTTTGTGCCGACAACTGTTAGTAGTCTTTCTAAAGGAAAATATTTCTGGAAATTGTAGTAGGCTTTGGGGTCGTTGTCTTCATGTTTAGCAGGATAGAAACGTTCTAATTCGTTTTCTGCTTCAATAAAATTCAGCCAATTTTGCAAGATTTGGAAGGTAATTCCTTGATGAGGTGTACCCAAAGTAACTATTTTATTAATATATTCTTTTGCTTCGCGATTTTGGGCGGGATAAGTTGTTTGAATTGCTTCTCGAACTAATAATCCACCCATAGAATGAGCAATAATGTTAACCTTGGGTTTAATCCCCGTTTTTTGTACAGTTAATTCGCGAATAAAATCAATCAAACGCACTAAAGCTTTACCATAAGTATTAAATTGACGATCTTCGAGATCGTAGTAACGAAATACCCAAAAAGTATGCCAAGGATCTTTGATTGTTTCTAAAAGATGTAGCGCCATTCCGGGGTCGATAACAACTTTTCCTTGGAAATAACCTAACTTGTTTAAGTTCTGAAATTTTTGTTGAGTATCTGGGTCGAGAATGCGTCTAAGTAAGTTTGGCAATTGCGGTTCGTTATTTTTTTCTTTGCTATAGTAACCAACGACATTTGTTGCATCTTGATATAGCCAATTTGATTTGATTAGGCGTAAAACCATTCCTTCATAAATGTAATTTTCGCCTTGTTTTTGTGGGTAGACAGTACCGACGTTATATCGTTGATAAGTATCTCTTCTTTCTTCCGCAGTATCGAAGCCACCAAAACCACGAATTAAGATTATTGGTTGGGGACGGCGGGTAGGTTCTGACATTTTTCTTTCGATGTAGATTAATCTAGTCTGGAATACTATTCTCTACCCGTTAGTGTGACTAAATGCAGGAAATTGTTGCAGAAATTAATAAGTTAGTTAGTAACTAAATTGCGTCGGGGTCGATGTTTAATTCTCTGAGTTTTGCGGCGAGTCGTTCGGCTCTTTGGGCTTCGTTATCGGCTCTGTTGGCTTCGCTATTGGCTCTGTTGGCTTCGTTATCCGCTCTTTGAGTTTGCTCAAGGGCAACTTCTTCTGGTGTGGGAATGAGATTGCCTGAAGCGTCAAAAAAGCGCAACTGTTGTGAATGAATACCGAGATAGAGTCCCAACTGCTGTGTGGATAAACGTCCTTGCTGATTTGCTTTTAGGGGTTGATATTCCCCGCTTACTAGGGAAAATCCCTGAAATTCTAGGGTTTGGGGGTCAAACCAGAAGTATTCTGGGGTGCGGAAGGTATTTTGATAAAGCTGTTTTTTGAATTGTCGGTCGGTTTTGGCGGTACTAGCTGAGAGAATTTCGATAATGAGGTTGGGATATTTACCTTCTTCTGCCCAGACTACCCAACTTTTGCGCGGTTTGCGTTCTGTACCCAGGACGACAAAAAAGTCCGGTCCGCGAAAATCTCGCGATTTAAGCTGATTGGCGTTGTAGTAGATGCTGAGGTTTCCGGCAGCGTAGAAGTCATGGCGCGATCGCCATAACCATTCTAAACTTTGTATCAGCAGAATTATCTGTCGTAGATGTAGTTCGCTTTCCAAGGGAGGTTCGTCGCTATCAATCTCACATGGTGGCAAGATAACATCTTCTGGGGCAGCCGAGATAACTTCTGTTTCGGGAGTGGTGACGGACATAATGCTAATTGAAGCTGCTAGGGTTATTCTAAAGTTTAGCTTAATTAAGAATCGGGATAGTTGCTTTTATCGTAAGTTTAAAGAATAAAGTACAGTCAGCAATAACTAAAGCTTTTGCTGACTAACATGAACATGAGGCGATTTTTATGGAAAATAATTTAAATCAAAATCAAGCTAACCAAAGAGAAGCTAACAGTAATCAACCACAAGATAAGGAATATTCGGCGGCGGCATCTAAGTTTATTGGTGAGACTTCTTTAGATAAAATGCACGAGATTGCTGAAGCAGCACGAATGAAGAAAATGATGGAACCGCCTCAATGGGTTATTCCTGATGAGATCTAATTTTTGACGACTGAAAAAAAATCAGGTGGGTTATTGCCCACCTGAGCTTGTTTTCTAAGAGCGAATTACTGCTGCTGAAGGAAAAACTAATTTCGGTTTTTGAGTGGGATGTTTGACAATTACACCACCGTTTTGCACAGTTTTCTTGGGTTTTTCTTCTTCCAGTAAAACATTACGAATCATCCGGGCTACAACTTTTTGCGCTAACTTACCTGCAATTTTTTGACCCATCTTATGAGTTTCCGGTTTAGCTAATAAATCTGGAACTAAAGATAAGAGACTTTGGGGGTCGAAACCGGGAGTTTCTTGCAAAATCTGCCAAATATTTTGGAGATGTTCTAAGCTCTCGTTTTCAGCTTGTAGTTTGGATTTTAAAGTTACGGGTGTTGGTGTATTTAGTTGTCCTAGAACGGCAACTCGTTCTCTAACGTTGGCTGAGAAATCAGAGAAAGTTTTACGTCCGTAAAGATCGATAGCTTTAACAATTTCATCAACTAATCTTTCGCGGATGAAAGTGCCGCGCTCGGAAAAGAGAAAGTCAATTGCTTGGTTTTTAACTTTGTCAAAATCGTAATCTTGAGAATTACGAGCGTTACGCAGTAAATTCTCTAAACGATTCCAACGAAAACTACCATCTTTAAATAATAAGTCGCGCAAAGATTCTCGTAATTGTGGCGAAGGATCGGTTAATAAACGTTTCGCAACATAAGGATAGGCTTTGCTTAATACTTTAAAGTTTGGGTCGATGCCGATGGCGATTCCTTCTAATGTTACCATTGAGCGAATAATGAGGGCATAATAAGCTGGTACGCGGAAAGGAAATTCGTACATCATCGCTGACATTTGGTCAGTGATACTTTTGAAATTTAGTTCGGCAACACTTGCTCCTAAAGCGTTACCAAATACGTTGGCTAAAGCGGGAATAATTGGGGTTAAATTTGTATCTGGGGTGAGAAATTCTAAGTTGACATAATCTTGGGCGAGAGCTTCAAAATCGCGATTAACTAAATGCACGACAGCTTCGATTAAACCATAGCGTTGATAGGGTTTAATGTCGCTCATCATCCCAAAATCGAGATAAGCGAGTTTGCCGTCGGGAGTTGCTAATAAGTTACCTGGATGAGGGTCAGCGTGGAAAAAGCCGTGTTCGAGTAATTGACGTAAAGAACACTCAACTCCTACTTCGACTAAGTGAGTTGCGTCGATATTTTTGGCTTCGATTTCAACAATATTAGTGAGTTTGGTTCCCGTTATCCATTCCATTGTTAATACGCGCCGTGCGGTATATTGCCAATAGATTTTGGGGACATAAATTTCGGGTAAATAACCATATAGTTCGGCGAATTTTTCGGCGTTTTTACCTTCTTGGACGTAATCCATTTCGTCAAAAACGCGATGGGCTAGTTCGTCGGCGATCGCGACGAGATCGCTCCGTACTTGTTTAAGATTATTTTGCGCCCATTTTGCCAAGGTTCGCAAAATATAAATATCTAGGGTAATTCTGCCAATTAGGTCGGGACGTTGTACTTTTACGGCTACGTCTTCGCCAGTTTTGAGTTTACCTTTGTAAACTTGTCCCAAGGAAGCTGCTGCTACTGGTTCTGGGGTCAGTTCGGCATAAATTTCTAGAGGTGATTGACCTAATTCTTCTTCGATGAAGCGATAGGCAACTTCGTTGGGAAAGGAAGGTAATTTATCTTGTAAGTGGGTAAGTTCGTCGAGATAGCTGGGAGGAACTAAATCTGGTCGAGTTGAAAGTGCTTGCCCGATTTTAATATAAGTTGGTCCGAGTTGAGTTAAAATTTCTCGCAGTCGCGCTGCTCGACGAGGACGATTACGAGAGATTTGATTAGTTAGTTTATCTAACCACACGCTCACACTGAAGGAGGCAAAAGGTAATAAGATATCGAATAAGCGTTTGACTACTTGGAGGGGACGGCGTTTGTAGTAAGTGTCGATCGCTAATGGATCGTATTGATAAGCTTGATTTTCTGTGGCTGTGGAGAGCTTACTGCTAATGTGGGTTGGTGGTTGCTCGGCGATCGCCTTTGAGCGATTTTCCACGATCGCTGGTTCTGGAATTTGCTTGACCTCGTTCAACTTCGGCTCTGAGCGATAGTCAACTATTGAAACTGTTTTGTTTTGCATAATTTTTTTAGACCTAGACCGATGCGAGCAACTCTTTTGTAAATTATTGTAACAACATTAAGCTTTTTTATTGTAGCTTTTGAGTCGATCGGCAGTGTTTGTGAGTTCTGTATCTAAAGTATTAAACAGAATTTAGCCAAATTGCCTCTATCCACCGTTTAATTTTGCTCAATGCTTGAAACTCTCAGAATTCGGAATTTTGCTTTAATTGACAGCCTGGAACTAGACTTGGGTGATGGTTTGAATGTGCTTACGGGTGAAACGGGTGCGGGGAAGTCGATTATCCTGGATGCAATTGATATTGCTTTGGGTGGAAAAGTCAGTAGTCGGATGATTCGTACTGGTAATCAGCGAGCAATGGTGGAGGCTACTTTTACGGCTGATCTTGGGACAGCAGTTTGGTTAAAAGAGCAGGAAATTGACTTAATTGACGAAGATTTGGTGATTTGTTCGCGGGATTTAGCGATCGCTCAAACCAGTTTGCGATCGCGTTCTCGTGTGAATGGTGTCTTGGTAAATCGGAAGTTTATGGAGCAGTTGCGATCGCGTTTGGTGGAAATTACTGCTCAAGGACAAACTGTACAATTGATGATTCCGACTCGACAACGTAATTTACTCGATCTTTATGGTGGTGCGGAATTACTGCAACAACGAGAAACTGTCGCTCAAGTTTATGCTCTTTGTTCTCAAGCCGAGCAAGCTTTAGGAAAACGTCGTTCCTCGGAGCAAGAACGATTACAACGCTTGGATTTAATTCAATATCAAATTCAAGAACTTAGTGCGGCTAATCTGAGCGATTCTGACGAACTCGAACAACAATTGAGCGATCGCGAAATGCTCTCTCACGTCGTCGAACTCCAAAAACTCAGCTACCAAGTTTATCAACTTCTTTATCAAAACGATACAGGTGAACCTGCGGCGGCGGATCTCTTAGGAGAAGTTGAATCCCTCTTGACAGAAATGGCAGAATATGATCTTAAAATTGAGCCAATTTTAGAAGTAGTTAAAACCGCAGTCACCCAAGTAGTGGAAGCCGGACAGCAAATCAACGGTTACGGAGATCGATTAGAAGTAGATCCAGAACGTTTAGCAGAAGTAGAAGAGAGAGTGAGAATCTTAAAGCAAATCTGTCGAAAATACGGTCCAACATTAGCAGACGCGATCGCCCACTACGACAAACTCCAAATCGAACTCGCCGAACTCACCGATAGTGGTCAATCCCTCGAAGACCTCGAACAAGAATATCAAAAATTATCGCAAAAACTAACTCAAGAATGTCAGGAACTAACTAAATTACGTCAAATAGCAGCCCAAAAACTCGAAGCCCAACTAATCTCCGAACTGAAACCCTTAGCAATGGAGAAAGTACAATTTCAGTGTCAGCTAAAAGCTTGTGAACCAACCACATTGGGTGCAGACACAGTAACCTATTACTTCTCACCCAACCCAGGAGAACCCTTACAACCATTGTCCGCGATCGCCTCCGGTGGTGAAATGAGTCGCTTTCTCCTCGCCCTCAAAGCCTGCTTTTCCCAAACAGACGACTACGGAGTCACCCTAATCTTCGACGAAATCGATGCCGGAGTATCCGGAAAAGTCGCCCAGGCGATCGCCGAAAAACTCCATCAACTCAGCCAAAAACAGCAAGTCTTGTGCGTCACCCACCAACCCCTAATCGCCGCCCTAGCAGACGTACACTTCCGCGTAGACAAACAAATCATCGACCAACTACCACTCAACAACACAGACAAAAACAGCCAGCAACAAACACTAGAGCAAACTTCCGAATTGCGAACCGTAGTCCGCGTCACTAACCTACAAGATTTGCATCGCCGTCGCGAAGAACTTGCCGAACTAGCTGGAGGACATTCAGCCCACGAAGCCAGGGCTTTTGCAGAATCTCTTCTCAGCCAAGCAGCCCAGCGTCGTCAGCAGAAATAGGGACTGGGGACTGGTGATTGGGGACTGGTGATTGGGGACTGGTGATTGGGGACT
>JAWQFW010000098.1:0-16901 GCA_035968095.1 Oscillatoria sp. PMC 1068.18 | reverse complement strand
ATATTTAACTTACCTTATAAAGCTTAAACAGTTGTTAGATTTAGAGATGTGTTTTTCAAATATTACTAACTTTGGGTTCAGCTTGAATGTGATAATTTATAGTTTCTGATTGAGTGAATTTTTGAAAAAATTCTTGACTCATAAAAGTAAATATTGGTGAAGATAAAACTGTAGAGGTAGAATAACAAAACAGGATTATTACCGCAGGATAAATTACCAACGTAATTAAATTACGATATGCTCCGTAAATTGATTGATTAGAGTCTGAAGAGGAATTAGCAAAAAAGGGTAAAGCTGGATAGTGAGATTCTCGATGCTTTGCGATTAACTGTTTCCGAATTGTTTGTAGAAAAAGTAGATTATTCAGCTTAGTTCTATATTCGATATTTCTTTTGCTCAGAGCAAAAAAAGTTGATTCTATAAATTCTTGTAAATCTGGGTTGTTGGGGTCGAGTTCGGTTAATAATTGAAGAATATCAGCTAGTTCTATTTGAACATTTTTACTAAGTCTTTTGTACTGAAGATCGCCTTTGATTTGTTCGATTAAAGTCTCGATATATTGCTCGGTTTGAGGATTGAATTGCTGAGTTTTTAGTTTTTTGACAAGTGTTTCTACAGAGTCAGCTAATTGCTCTTGAGGTGCTTTTGCTTGAGTCATTGTGATTCGGAGAAATTTACTTGAGAAGGTGTATATAAGTAGATTCACCGAGAAATAATAAATTCCGGAATAATCTCAAACTATTTTTATTTTTTTGTTAAGTAAAAATTAAGAGATCAAAGTTGATTGTCTGATTGACAATTACGCATCAGAAACTAGGGTTACATAAGGATCTGTGGCAAATATTTTTTATTTTGGGATAAGTTATGAGATGAGATAATTGAGTAAAGTGTTTCTCAATTTAATAAGGCTTCATAATGTAAAATTCTCTTAAATTACTTGACAAAAGCAGCGATCGCTAAACATCCCCAACCAATCAAAAACGCGACACCACCCAGAGGGGTAATTGCACCTAACCAGCGTACCCCACTCAAAGAAAGCGCATATAAACTTCCAGAAAAAATTAAGATTCCCGCGATAAAAGCGTAACCTGCAACGGAGAGATAAGTTTGAGACAATTCCGCGCGACTGAGCAATAATGCTACGAAAAGGAGCGCCAAAGCATGATACATTTGATATTTAGCACCAGTCTCGAAGATTTCCAAAGCATTAGCGCTAATTCTCTCTCTCAGCGCGTGACTCGCAAATGCACCACCAGCAACGGATATACCTGCAAGAATTGCTGCGATCGCTAAAAAAATTCGACTCATAATCATCTTTCCTACCTAAACCAAAAACTTATAATAAATTTTACCTGATTCGCTCACCTCAAAATCAGCATCAAATTCTTGCGCTTTACTATCTAAATAATTTTTAGCTACCGTAGCAGATAAGTTAGCTTCTATAGCCAAACTCATAACTGTAATTTTACCTTGATTTTGAGCTAATAAACGATAAAAAATAGTTTGGATACATTCGTCAGTTTGTTGCTGCTTTTCGCGAGATAAACTTTTGCTTAACCATCTTCCAATAACTATAGAAGGTAAACCCACAAAAATACCTCCTATTGCATCAATTCGATCTCGATCGGTTGCATTTGGTTTGATTAGCACATACATTGGAACTAATAAGCAAATTGCTCCTAATGTTAGTAATAAAACCGCAGTAGTTTTTTTAGTATTTTTCATTTTTTAGGTTTTTTTGTCAGCTTTTTAGCCCTCTTTTCATGATTTATTGAGGACTAAAAAACTTTTAGCAAAGTGACCTTTTGCGATTGTTTACGAGCATTTTTTTGCAAATTTTAGCTACTTTTCGCTAACTTTCATTCTCCCTGCAAACTAATTTTTAACTGCGAGTTGCTTCTAAAATTCGTGAGAAGTAAAAACGAGTGCTAGTCATTCCTTGACGTTGAAGAGAAAAGCCGTTGTCTTGGAGAATTTTGAGAATATCTGCTTCACGATGTTGATAAGCGCGAGTAGTTTTAGAAGGTCCGGGAAAAAATTCACCGATTTTTTTGAGTATGGTTAAAGCGAAAGTTTTCGGTGCGAAACTAAGAATTAAACGTGATTCTGCCATACTTGCTAAATGAGCAATCATTTCGGCGGCTTTGTCTTGGGGATAGTGAATTAAAACATCCAAGCAAATAACTGTATGGTAGTTACCGCTAAGAGATTCTAAATCTTGTACTGCAAAGGTAATGTTATCGGGATTTGCTAACTTTTCGGCGGCTTTTTCTTTCGCTTCTCCAACCATTTTCTCGGAGATGTCGCTAGCGAAAACTTTTGCACCAGCTTCTGCGAGGGGAATGCTGAGACTACCGACACCACAACCTGCATCACAGATAGAAATTTCCGCTAGGTTTCCGTCTTCTTGGAGCCAGCTTATCACGGTGTCGATGGTTTGTTGGTGTCCGATGCGAATGTCTCGTTGAACTTTGTTGACTTCTCCGTTACCGTAAATTCTCCGCCAGCGATCGAATCCGGTGGCGTTGAAGTATTCTTTAACTAGGGTTTTATCGTCGGTTGCGTTCATAAATTGCGATTTGTAAGTTCTATTTTTAGGTTGTTAGTAACTCGATTGCTTATTATCCCTTGTTTTGTCAAATATCTCGGATTTATTTTCTCGTAACTACATTTCTTGTTGAGACGTTGCAGAAAATGTCTCTACAGAAGATCCCCAATTCCCAAAAGAGGAGTGTGGGAGGTTTGGGAGGTGTGGGAGGTGTTGGAGGTATTACGAATTAGCGATGGCTACGCCGACAAGAGTGATATATTTAATCAACATAAACTCCCCCAATTTCCCAATCCCCCAATTCCCAATCACCAATCCCCAATCCCCAATAAACGTTCCCAAGTTAGTTTAGAGGTTTGTGGATCGAAATGCCAGCGTAGGAGTGTGGCTGGTTTACCGGGGCTGATTCCGGTTAAACCGATCGCGTTTCGAGGTGATTCGGTTGCGGTTGCGATCGCTTCTCTGATTCCACAAATTCCCCACTTGACTAAATTTTCTACCCCAACTAACAAAGGTAAGGTGGTTCCTGCTAATGTACCATCTTCTAGTTTCGCTGTACCATTTTTGATGGCAATTTCGCGATTATCCCACGGATACACTCCTTCTGCTAATCCTATCGGTGCGAGGGCATCGCTGACAAGAAAAAGTCCTTGTTCATAATTGGCTGCTCGGAGTAAAATTTGTAACATCGTGGGAGAAACGTGCTTTCCGTCAGCAATGAAACCACATTTCACGTTCGGGTTGGTTAATGCTGCACCGAGTAATCCTGGTTGGCGATGGTGTAAACTGGGCATGGCGTTGAAGGCGTGAGTTACCATCGTTGCACCTTGTTGAAATGCTTGCTGGGCTTGGGTTTCAGTGGCTAGGGAATGTCCTAAACTGACAGTGATCCCGAAAGATTTTAAGTAGGAAATTACTTCTCCTGTGGGTTCTAATTCTGGCGCGAGGGTGATGATTTTGACAATTTCCGCGTCATCTCCGAGGATTTTCTTGACATTTTCTAGATTTAATGGTAGTAAATATTTGGCTGGATGTGCGCCCCGTTTTTCAGGATTGAGAAAAGGTCCTTCGAGATGTACACCGAGGATTTGGGCGGCTTCTGGGGAGGTTTTGCTGGTAAACTCGCTGATGAGGGAGAGCGATCGCTGAATCTTCTCGACAGAGGTGGTGACTATCGTGGGTAAAAAAGCGTCAACTCCTTGCTGCCAAAGAAATTCGCAAATTTTAGCGAGTAAGGGTAAATGTTGCCTTTCTAATTCAGGAAATGGCAATCCTAAACCGCCATTGATTTGTAAGTCTACACCACCAAGAGAAATCCAGTCACCAGCAACATCTAAAATTGGACAGTTGCTAACAGATTGAGACTCTGACATTGGTGCGAGGGAAGCGATCTTACCATCCCGCAGCGAAATTCGTTGTAAATTTTCGTAAACGGGTAATTTGGCGTTGATAATCTCGAAATCAGCTTTCATTTGGTGACAAAAACCTCTATTCTACAGCTAAATTATTTTCGATCGGATTGTTGATTTTATGAGCGACAAACAACCTGTAATTGGGATTATCATGGGTAGCGACTCAGATTTGCCGACAATGCAAGGGGCGATCGCTGTTTGTGAAGATTTTGCGATTGAGTGCGAAGTAGCAATTGTTTCCGCGCACCGGACTCCCGAACGTATGGTAGAATACGCCCAAACTGCCCATAAGCGGGGGATAAAAGCGATTATCGCTGGTGCGGGTGGGGCGGCACACCTTCCTGGGATGGTAGCATCTTTAACACCGTTACCTGTAATTGGTGTACCCGTAGCTACTCGTAACCTGCAAGGTGTTGACTCGCTTTATTCGATTGTCCAAATGCCAAGAGGAATACCTGTTGCTACCGTCGCGATCGGTAACGCTCAAAATGCTGGTTTGCTTGCTGTACAAATCCTCGCTTCTAGTCAACCAGAATTACTAGAAAAAGTCCAGCAATATCGTCAAAATTTAGCTCAATCTGTCCTGGATAAACAAAATAAACTTGACGATCTTGGCTACCAAAAATATCTCAGCCAAATGTCGTCATAAAAATAGCAGCATAACTCAATTGACAAGCAGAAACTTTGCTTGTTAATTTGACTATTTTCCAGCTATTCTTATTGACAAACCAGCCATTTTTTTTATTTCAAAGCATAGATTAAAGTTGCTGACTTTGACAAGAAAAATTTATAAAAATTAACAAACTAGCGGTAATCAAAATAGGGCTTGCGTGTCACTATCGATCTAAATGATTAAAAATAAGCTAAATTGTGTTACCGCGACGAAAGAGCGCCAGAAACACTGATTAATCTGGCTTCGGAACTACCGTTAGCCAGGTAGAAATGGCTCAGTGAAACTAATTTAATTTACTCAAACTCAGAAAAAATGTATTGTTTGATACAGAAATAATCACCAATAAAATACAGAATTTGAAGATTTCAATTGTGCGATTGTCAAGATAAAATGCCAAAAAAGAAGACAGTCTCTTGACGGTTTTACCAGTTATCGGTAATTTTTATACACCAGAGTGTAAGATGGCAGATAAAAATCGGCAATTGATTTGGGAGCGAGCAAACAAATTAATTTACCGGAACAAAATGAATTGAGCGAAAGCTTAACCAAAGACTGTCATAATTGCTCCTAGTTAACCTAAAACTAAGTAAAAGGTTATTAACGAAAAGCGTGCAGTAATTTTCGATTTTTCTGTAAAGTTCAGTGATGATGTCTAAAACAAAACTCAAACAAGAAAAGTCGCACTCCGCAAAGAGACGGGTAGAGTCTCCGACAAAAACTCGTTATTTGTGGGATGTGCCAATATTCGAGCCAATAAAAGCGATCGCCAGAAAATTTTCGCCCTACTGGTTAGCTTGTATTCCCCTCACCGCATTAATTGTCGTGATTTGGAATTCAGCAGCAGTAGCCCAAGGCTTCGATCCCCCAGAAGATGTCGAACAACTCAAAGTAGTTCTCGACACAATCTTCCTCTTAATCGCCTCGGTACTGGTAATTTTCATGAATGCCGGATTCGGAATGCTCGAAACCGGATTCTGTCGGCAGAAAAACGCCGTCAACATTTTGGCAAAAAACCTGATTGTGTTTGCGATCGCCACAATCGCTTATTGGGCGATCGGCTTTGCCTTCATGTACGGTGAAGGAAACACCTTTATCGGCTTAAGTGGCTTTTTCTTTAGCGGTGATGCCGCCGCTTACGGAGACGCAACCTATCCCGAAGCCGTACCAATTGCCATTTCCTTCCTCTTCCAAGTAGCCTTCGCCGCTACCGCAGCCACCATCGTTTCCGGTGCAGTAGCAGAAAGAATTAGATTCGATGCCTTTCTTATCTTCAGCTTCCTGCTAGTTGCCATTTCTTACCCGATTACCGGACGTTGGTTATGGGATGGTGAATGGCTTTCGGAATTATTCGGAGTGGGTTTCGTTGACTTCGCCGGATCGACAATCGTTCACTCAGTCGGTGGTTGGGCTGCCTTAATGGGAGCAGCTATCCTGGGACCCCGTCTCGGTAAATATAGCGACGGCAGAATCAACGCCATTCCCGGTCATAATATGAGCATTGCTACCCTTGGCTGTCTCATCCTCTGGATTGGCTGGTTTGGCTTCAACCCAGGTTCCGAATTAGCCGCCACCGCCAACGTACCTTATATTGCCTTAACCACAAACCTAGCCGCCGCCGCAGGTGGTATAACTGCCACATTTACCGCTTGGGCAAAAGACGGTAAGCCAGACTTATCAATGATTATCAACGGTATTTTGGCTGGCTTAGTCGCCATTACTGCCGGATGTGCTTCGGTTAACTACTTCTCAGCAATTATTATTGGTGGAATCGGTGGAATACTCGTAGTTTTCGCTGTCTCCTTCTTTGACAGTATCCACATTGACGATCCTGTTGGTGCAACCTCAGTTCACTTAGTTAACGGTGTTTGGGGAACCCTCGCTGTTGGTTTATTTGCCACAGACGGTGGACTTTTATTTGGCGGTGGTCTTACTCTTTTATTAGCCCAAATTGTCGGAATTCTCGTCATTGGTGGCTTCACCGTCCTCTTTAGTACCGTCGTCTGGTTCGCCTTAAAAGCAACCCTTGGGATTCGTGTTAGTGCCGAAGAAGAAATTCACGGCTTAGACATCGGCGAACACGGAATGGAAGCTTATGCTGGTTTCGTGAAAGAATCTGATGTTTTAACTGGTGGTATGGGTGCTGGGATTAGTGGGGTGAGTGAAGTTCCTCGCAGTTCAGAAATTTAAATTATCGGTTCCTAAAACCCTCAGACGACAAATAATCGGCAAATTTTGCCTGAAAATCAACCCGCTTGACAACCAAGAATGCTTGCATCCTGTGTTGAAGGCGGGTATTTTTTGTTAGAAAGGTGTTGGAGCTTGCTTTGTGCGTATTACCTTGAAGCGTTATCCTCGTTGGGCAGTTTGGTCTTTAGCAATTAATGGATTGTTGATTTTGGCGATCGCGTTTGTCGTAGTGCGTCAGCAAATTTGGTCAAAGCGATCTTTGGCAAGTTCTGCACTTCCCTCGGTTCAATTGGAAATGCCAAGCGCGATTCCTAATCCTGAATTAGGGGAACGACATCAACTTAATTATCAGCAGTGGGTGACATTATTGGCAACCGAAGCCGAAGTAGCTGCCAAAAATCGACCCGAACATCTTCATATTCTCCTCGGTGACTCGATTAGTTTGTGGTTTCCCCCAGAATTATTACCCGAAAATAAAACTTGGCTCAATCAAGGAATTTCCGGCGAAACTTCACTCGGTTTACTCAGACGCTTGGAATTAATCGACAAAACTGAACCAGAAGTCATTTTTGTCATGATTGGGATCAATGACTTACTTAAAGGAATACCAGATTATACCGTCGTCGCCAATCAGTCTTTGATTGTACGTTATTTACAGCGTGTCCATCCCGAAACGAAAATAGTTATCCAGTCAGTTTTACCTCACAGCGCCGAAAAAGCCACCTGGGAAGGAAAAGCTCGTCTGTTAGAGATTTCCAACGATCGCATCCAAAACATTAACCAAAATCTTGCCGATCTCGCCCAAAAACAAAATATCATTTATCTTGACCTTTACTCGCTCTTTGCCGACACTCAAGGTAATCTAAGAACAGAGTTTAGTAGCGATGGTTTACATCTTAACCAGGAAGGTTACAAACTTTGGCGTACTGCTCTCCAGGTAACAACTCAGTTATCAGAGCAATGAGTAGTGGCAATTAAAAAACTAGAATTAGGGCGGAAAACAAGGGAAAATAACACTAGGAAGAAAAACTAATCGGGTACTAACTCCTAGTTACTAATCCCTAATTACCCAACCCCTAATTCTCAAATACCCAATAAACAAAAAAATATGGATACAAAAGCTTTCAAACGTTCCTTACAGCAATCAGCTAATTATCATCGTCGCGGCTTCGGTCATCAAGAGGAAATAACTAACCTTTTAAATACAGAATATCAAAGTAATCTTATTCAAGAAATTCGCAATAATAATTACCGACTCCAAAAAGGCAACGTCACCATTCGTTTAGCAGAAGCCTTTGGTTTTTGTTGGGGTGTTGAGCGTGCAGTTGCAATGGCTTACGAAACTCGCAAACATTTCCCTAACGAACGAATTTGGATTACTAACGAAGTGATTCACAATCCTTCGGTAAATCAGCGTTTGCGCGAGATGAATGTTCAATTCATTCCGGTAGAAAATGGTGAAAAAAACTTTTCTGTCGTCGCAGCTACAGATGTAGTAATTTTACCTGCTTTTGGTGCTAGTGTCACAGAAATGCAACTGCTGAATGATAAAGGTTGTACAATTGTTGACACAACTTGTCCTTGGGTTTCTAAAGTTTGGAATTCTGTCGAAAAGCATAAAAAACGCGATTACACTTCAATTATTCACGGGAAATATAAACACGAAGAAACAGTCGCTACCAGTTCTTTTGCTGATAAATATTTGGTTGTTCTCAATTTAGCAGAAGCAAATTACGTTGCTGATTATATTCTTCACGGTGGATCTCGCGCCGAATTTCTCGCCAAATTTGCTGAAGCTTATTCGTCGGGATTCGACCCAGATCGTGATTTGGAGCGAATTGGCATTGCCAACCAAACGACCATGCTCAAGAGCGAAACAGAGCAGATCGGGAAGCTGTTTGAACGTACCATGTTGCAAAAGTATGGTCCGACGGCACTCAATGAGCATTATCTCAGCTTTAATACCATTTGTGACGCGACCCAAGAACGCCAAGATGCGATGTTAAATTTAGTCGAAGAAGATCTGGATTTAATGTTAGTAATTGGTGGTTTCAATTCTTCCAATACTACTCATTTGCAAGAGATTGCGATCGAAAGAGGTATTCCTTCTTATCATATTGATAGTAGCGATCGCATCGGCTCAGGTAATCAAATCGAACATAAACCTTTGCATCAAGACATTGAAGTACAAGAAAATTGGCTACCTGACGGTGAAATTACGATTGGGGTCACATCAGGTGCATCAACTCCCGACCGAATTGTCGAGGAAGCGATCGCGAAAATTTTAGCACTAAAAATGGCGATCGTTTAATAAGAATTGCTGAGTAAGGATTAGGGATTGGGGATAAATTTAGTTAACAGTTAAGAAATGTCAGTGAATAATTACCAATTTATCCCCTAATTTCTCCTTGTTTACCAAGTCTTCCAGTAACCCAGTCCTGAGTTTCTTTCACCTAAGTCTCTCTTTTGATAGAAGCAAATTAATTTGAGAGTTGTAAAGCTAAACACAGAAACATTTTTTACAGAGCAATGAAGGAATCTCGAACTCCTAGAGTAGTAATTATTGGGGCTGGTTTTGCGGGTTTAAAAGCTGCTCAATTGCTCGGTAATTCCAATCTTGAAATTACCTTAATCGATCGCCACAACTATCATACATTTATTCCTTTACTATATCAGGTAGCAACAGCCCAGCTATCACCAGAACAAATTTCTTATCCCATATCCCAAGCATTGCGAAAATACCCCAATGTACGTTTCTTAATTGCTGAAGTTGAGCGAATTGATTTTACCGAACGAGTCGTGCAAACTGAAGATAGCGCGATCGCCTATGATTATCTAATTATTGCTACTGGAAGTCAAGCCAAATATCTCGGAGTACCAGGTGCAGCAGATTATACCTTGGGAATTAGAACTTTACCACAAGCGCTTGAGTTACGCTCTCATCTTCTTACCTGTTTTGAGCAAGCACAGCAAGAGCAAGATCAGATTACTAAACAACATCTCCTCACTTTTATTATTATTGGTGGTGGTACTACTGGGGTAGAATTAGCAGGAGGAATTAGCGAACTAATTCGCGATACACTCGTTGCTTCTTATCCTAAAATTAATTTTCAAGAAATACAAATAATTTTAATTCAATCAGGAGATTCTCTCCTTTCTAAATTACCTAAAAACCTTGCTAAAAGTGCAGAAGTTTATCTCCGTAAACTTGGGATGAAAGTACACTTAAATACTAAAGTTAGCGCCGTCACTCCTTATACAGTTCATTTAGAAGATGATACACAAATAGAAGCAGGAACGATAATTTGGACAGCAGGAATAGAAGCAGCTAAACCGAAAACTAGTGCAGATATTAAAACAGCCGCAAAAGAAAAAATTGTGGTTCTTTCTACTCTCCAGTTACCGAAATATCCAGAAGTTTATGCTGTTGGTGATGTGGCTTATTTCGAGCAAAATGACCAACCACTTATCGGTGTAGCCCAAGTTGCATTACAACAAGGAAAAGCTGCGGCAGAAAATATCCTTTTGCAACTACAGGAAAACTCCCCCAAGCCTTTTATTTACAATCATCAAGGTAGAGCCGCAATTATTGCTCGTAATGCCGGAGTTGCGAAAATCAATAAACTTAGCTTAACAGGTTTTTGGGGATGGTTATTATGGTCAGTTGTACACTTATATTATCTTCCTGGGAAGCGGAATAAAGCTGAGGTTTTATTGACTTGGATTTTCGATTATTTTCGTGTGTCTCGCCGCTATTGTCAAATTTTGCCGTTAGAAAATGAGGCAAAATCGTTAGATTCAGATTATGAAGATCCTGAATTTGATGCTGAAACGAAAGTATGGTAACTGAGGATGAAATACATTTCTTTAAATTGAATTTCCTTTACTGGCGATCGCGCTATTCCTCAAAATCCCCATTTTTAGAAATAGCGGCTATATTGTAGTTGACTTACTTAATTTAGACAACAGTAGAATTTAGGAAAATTTAGACGGGGAACTATGGAATCACTCGCTTACCTACATTTAGCTGAAGCTTACGAAGATCCAAGCTGGGAAAATCGCGAAATTGTTTTATTTAAAGGTTTGGATTGGCGGAAAATTAATTCTCGATGGATTCAGATTGTCTCGTTATTGCTAGCTCTGTCGCTGATTAGCTTTGCTAATGTTGCTTCAGCATTGCAAAGAGGTAATAGCGGTCCGGAAGTTACTACACTGCAAAATGCTCTTAAACGAGAGGGTGTTTTTCCCAGCGATCAACGCTCTACAGGTTATTATGGATCGATTACAGAACAAGCAGTTAAAGATTTTCAAGCACTTAATGGACTACCAGTAAATGGAATCGCTGGACCGGAAACTTTAGGCGTACTTTATAGTTACTACAATCCTAATGGTTACTACAATCCAGATAACAATTTTAACAATGCTTATGTTAACCCGATAGATCCGAGGTTTCTGACTGTTCCTCAATATAGAGAACTTCAATTGGGAAGTCGGGGTGAGGAAGTAAGAATACTACAACAAGCTTTGCAAGAAAAAGTTAATTATTATTTGTCGGTTGATGGTGTTTACGGTTACTCTACACAGGATGCAGTAAGCAGATATCAAAGTGGTATTGGGATGACTCCTACTGGAATTGCCGATCGCGATACTCTGGCTTTACTATACGGTACTGAGAATCGATCTGCCTCCGCACCAATTCCAGAAGTTGTAGTTGATAATGGGATTGCCACAGGATTTGGGTATCCTAACTCGGTTTCCTCTGTTCCTTATCCTGGAGAATCCTCCTTCTACCAATCTCCATATAGTGGTTTAGATCCTGGCTTTGGTGGACAAGCGCCATTAGCTTATTGTCGTCGTGTACAAACGAATACTGGACGGAATTTGAATTTGCGATCGCAACCGACCACTGCTGGTCGGATCATTCGCAAAATACCTAGCGGTTCCGAGATTATAATTTTTGAGGGAGGTACGAATGGTTGGGTTCAAGCGCAATTTGGTCAAGATTATGGATTTGTCTCGGCAAAATTTCTGAAACAATGCCTTTAGAATTAGTTAGGCTGTATTTTGCAGTTAATTCTCATTGAAACTGAAATTAGTCGCGATCGCGCAACGGAAAATACGCTTAAATAGTTGTAGCGATCGCGTCAGAGCAAAAGAAATGGAAACACTCGCTTATCTACATCTGGCTGAAACCTACGAAAATTCTGCCCAAACTGATTTTCCAGGACTGAACTGGGAGAAAATTAATTCTGGTTGGCTCAAATTGTTCGCAGCAACTTTAGCTGTTTCAATTTTGACTATGGCTAGCAGTGCAACAGCTTTGCAGCGAGGATCTCAATCAGCTTCCGTAACACAACTGCAAAATACTCTTAAAGCACAAGGCTTTTTTCCCGTCAATGTCTCCTCCACTGGATATTATGGTTCTCTGACAGAAACCGCAGTCAGAAACTATCAACAAACGGTAGGACTTGCCGCAGACGGCGTTGCCGGAACCAAAACCCTCGCCAAACTCTACGGCAGAACAACTGTTCCAGTTCAAACAACCAACTGCCGTCTTCGAGGCTATAAAAGCTCTCAACCCCAAAATCGGACTCAACTCAGCTTCAAAACACCGAAAAATTGGTCTTTCAGCCAATGGTACTAAAATTAGTTAAAAATAATTATCAAAATTGAGGTTAAATAAGTAAAAATCAAGATAATCAATATAAAGTAGAAACAATATATTAAGGAGCTAACAGTGGAAGCATTTGCCTATCTTCAAATTGCAGAAGCTTATGAAAGCAAAATCTATCAAGAGCGAGAACTAACTTTGTTAGATAATCTTGACTGGCGTACGATTCGCTCTAGTTGGTATTTAACGATTTCGGTTTTCCTTGCTCTTTATACTCTCAGTATTGCTAAAAGTGCAATGGCACTACAAAGAGGCGATCGCGGACCTTCTGTGGTTGAATTACAAAATAGCCTCAAACTCCAAGGCGTATTTCCCCCAGAATTAGAGTCTACAGGTTACTACGGTCCAACAACAGAAGATGCTGTGGTAATTTATCAACGTTTGAATAACATCCCCCCAGACGGCGTTGCTGGTTTACTCACCCTAGAAACCCTCTACGGTTACATACCCCCAGATCCGATTATTGAACCAGAAGAAAATAACTGTCGTCGGGTAGCCACTAGAGGTGCAAGACTGAATATTCGTTCACAACCGAATACCGGAGCGAATATTATTGGTAAATTACCCCAAGGAACTGAAATCGTGATTGAGAATCGGGGTAGTTATGGCTGGGTTCCCCTTTCTAACGGTGGTTATGTCTCTTCGGCATATCTCGGCTATTGTCTTGAGTAATTGGTGATTGGGGACTGGGGACTGATGACTTGGTAAATGCGGGTACATGATAACTGATTCTCCTCTCCCCCAAAACTAATTTCTTGACAAAAAGCTATTTATGTGCTAACAAAAATTAGCAGCTAGGGAAAACTCAGTAGCAAATCAGAACGGAAATTCCTGGAACGCAGATGAATGATTTAGACATCTGCGTTTATCAGTGTTGATTTGCGGTTGAGACTCTTGCAACTAGCTGTTAGACAAAACAAAATGTAACATTACTAAATAGTAGAACTATTTTTTAGATTAGAAAATTATGAGTTACTCACCCCAATATCTTAGCGGTAGTGAAATTCGGCAAAAATTTCTGGAATTTTACTCAGAAAGACAACATAAAATGTTACCCAGTGCATCCTTAGTTCCTGAAGATCCGACGGTATTACTGACGATCGCCGGAATGTTACCATTTAAACCGATTTTCCTCGGACAAAAGAAGGCTGAATGCGATCGCGCGACAACTTCCCAAAAGTGTATCCGTACCAATGATATCGAAAATGTGGGACGTACAGCCAGACATCATACATTTTTCGAGATGTTGGGTAATTTTAGCTTTGGAGACTATTTTAAAGAACAAGCGATCGCCTGGGCTTGGGAACTTTCCACTAAAGTTTTTGGACTACCCCCAGAACGCTTAGTTCCCAGCGTCTACAAAGAAGACGACGAAGCCTTTGCAATTTGGCGAGATAAAATTGGCATTCCCGAACATCGCATTCAACGTATGGGAGAAGCAGATAACTTTTGGAATGCAGGTCCCACAGGTCCTTGCGGTCCTTGTTCGGAAATTTATTATGATTTTCATCCCGAAAAAGGAGACAAAAACATCGACCTCGAAGATGACACCAGATTTATCGAATTTTATAACCTGGTGTTCATGCAATATAACCGCGATGCCGAAGGTAATTTAACTCCCTTACAAAATAAAAATATCGACACCGGAATGGGTTTAGAAAGGATGGCGCAAATTCTCCAAGCTGTCCCCAATAACTATGAAACAGATTTAATTTTCCCAATTGTTAAAGCCGCAGCCGAACTTGCAGAAATTAACTACCAAAAAGCAGACGAGAAAACCAAAATATCCCTCAAAGTAATTGGCGACCATATTCGGGCGGTAGTTCACATGATTGCCGATGGAATTAGCGCCTCAAATACTGGTCGTGGCTATGTTTTACGGCGTTTAATTCGTCGTGTAGTTCGTCACGGACGTTTAATTGGAATTAAAGGCAAGTTTACCAATAAATTAGCAGAAGTGGCGATCTCGCTTTCGGAAGCAGCTTATCCGAATGTTCGCGAACGAGAAAAATATATCCAAGATCAATTAAAACGCGAGGAAACTGCTTTCCTAAAAACTCTGGAACGCGGTGAAAAGTTACTTGCAGAAGTCATCGCGAAAACTGCAAATCAGTCGGAACAAATAATTCCGGGAGAGGATGCTTTTGATTTGTATGCAACCTATGGTTTCCCCCTCGAATTAACTGAAGAAATCGCTGCTGAACAAGGTTTTGTAGTTGACCTTGATGGCTTTGAAGCCAAGATGAAAGAACATCAAGGTTTAGGTAGTAAAGATCGGGAAACTATCGACTTAACTGCCCAAGATATTTTGACAGAATTAGCCGCAGAAAGTAAAGCAACAGAGTTTTTAGGTTACACTAATTTAACTACCAAAGCCCAAATTATGGGATTAGTAGTTAACGGCGAACAAGTAACAACGGCAACGGCTGGTGAAAAAGTTCAAATAATCTTAGATGAAACCCCTTTCTATGCAGAATCAGGGGGACAAATTGGCGATCGCGGTTATCTTTCTGGTGAGGATATTTTAGTTCGGATTGAAGATGTCCAAAAACAAGGAAATATTTTTATTCATTACGGTCACATCGAACGCGGGACGCTGAATTTAGGCGATCCGGTTACAGCCCAAATCGAAATCGCTTGTCGTCGTCGCACCCAAGCTAATCATACCGCAACTCATTTATTACAAGCGGCGCTGAAATTAATCGTCGATCCGGGAATTTCTCAAGCTGGTTCGTTGGTAGCTTTTGACCGCTTACGTTTTGATTTTAACTGTCCTCGCGCCTTAACACCAGAGGAAGTTGAGCAAGTGGAAGAACAAGTAAATACTTGGATTGCGGAAGCCCACACTGCGGATGTGAATATTATCCCCTTAGAAGAGGCAAAAGCCAAGGGCGCGATCGCCATGTTTGGGGAAAAATACGCTGATGAAGTCCGCGTGATTGATTTTCCTGGGGTTTCGATGGAACTTTGCGGTGGTACTCACGTGAAGAATACCGCCGAAATTGGTGTCTTTAAGATTATCTCGGAAACTGGGATTTCATCGGGGGTGCGTCGCATCGAAGCTGTAGCTGGAGCCGCAGTGTTAGACTATCTCAAAGTACGGGAAAATGTGGTTCGGTATCTCAGCGAACAATTCAAAGTCAAACCAGAAGAAATTGGCGATCGCGTTAACAATCTCCAAGCTGAGTTAAAAGATACCCAGAAGCAACTCGCAGCCGTGAAAGAAGAATTGGCGATCGCGAAATCTGACCAATTATTATCCCAAGCAGAAACCGTCGGTAACTTCCAAATTTTAGTCGCTGAAATTGAAAACGCCGAACCCGAAGCCTTAAAAACAGCCGCCGAACGTTTACAGCAAAAATTAGGTGAAGCAGCCGTAATTTTAGGTTCAACTCCTAGCCCCGATAAAGTTAGTTTAGTCGCTGCTTTTAGCCCGAAAATCAATAAAGAAAAGCAACTTCAGGCTGGAAAATTTATCGGCGGAATTGCCAAAATTTGCGGTGGAGGAGGCGGTGGACGACCAAATCTCGCCCAAGCTGGCGGACGCGATCCCAGTAAGTTAAAGGAAGCCTTAGCTACCGCCAAACAGCAATTAATTGAAGGATTGCAATAATCTTTCCTAGGTGGGTCAGTCCCACCTTTTTTTGGCTCAATTTACTTATTTTGGCGATCGTGGATAATTTATATAAATATCGTGATGATCTTGCTAGATTAGTTCAAGAAATTAATTTAAGAAAAACAAAAATAGCAGTTCCTTCGTTTGTTTCTCAAGAATTAGCTGATGCTTATCAAACTTGTAGAATTCTCGAAGAATATCTTTGGCAGTATTTTCAAGAAGATATAAGCTTACCTCAAATAACTGAGATTAATCAAAAAATAGATATAATTCTGAATCGGTTTAAAGAAGAAGTTTTAGCAGGATTAAGTCAAGAAAAAGCAAATTTCCGACAAAACGTAACTCAAAAAACTAGCGATTTTAAAAATATTTTCGAGTTTTCCCAAAGCGAAAATCTTTATTTATCTAATATGTACACTCGTTTTATTTCTGAAAATTTAGGTCACAAGTTTGAAAATATCGCGGCAATTAGCCCTAAAGTATTTATTCCCGAAATAGAATTAGGTATAAAAATTAAAGGTGTTGATTTAATTATCTACGATCGTAATTTATTATGGTACACGCAGCTTAAAACAAAAAAAGATACTCTCACAGGTAGCCAGAAAGATAGAACTATTAGCGAATTAGAACTTCATCCAAATAGAATTTTTGCCGCCGCTTTAGACATGGGTGGTTCATGGACAATTAGTCATAAAATTTCTCAAGCTAAAAACATTAGGTTGTTATCAGGAAGTAATTTTTGGTCGTTAATTGATTTAAATTACAATATGATTCTTGAAAAAGTAGCATTAGTC